>JBFKII010000048.1:0-17975 GCA_041632295.1 Anaerolineales bacterium
CAGTTCCGCCAGTTTTCTTTTTTCCGGCATGCCGGTCGCCTGGTCCCAGCCGCGGGCCTGATAATATGCCTGAAGCATGCCATCCAGATCGGGAACGTATCCGGCCGCCCCTCCGTCCGGCAAAGGCCGGAGCAGGGCGTGGGGAAGCCGGTCACTTTTCCGGTTGAGGCCGAGGCGGACATTGATCACCCGTTTCAAGTTCCAAACGCGTTCCCCGGATCGCAGCAGGTCCTCCAATGACCAGCGCAAACCGCTGGCAGCATTGACCAGCGCCAGCACATCTTTCGGCGGCACGTTCGCAAGCTGGCAGAGAACCAGTGCGTTGCCCACGGTCCGCCAATCCTGGTGGCGGGCCACATTGGCCGCCTTCACGGCGCCCTCCTGGCGTTCAAAAAACCGGATGCCCAGGTCATCCTCGCAGTGACCCATATCCACCAGGAAATAATCGGACTGGTTGTGGCATCCGCCTCGCGGCGAGGTGGCGTAAACCAGCGCCATCCCCGATGCGCCGCGCGGATCGTGGTACGCCAGCTCAAGCCCATTGACCTGGACGGCTGCTTCGACCTGCCCGAAATGTGCGGCCAGGCCTTTTGCTCCCATCGCCAGCAGGCGTCCGAAGCTGCTGCGCCGGGCGGTCCATTCTACGCAGGTCTTGGCCGCTTCGGCATCCCCCCAGACCAGCGCCAGGCCGCCCGTATCCGCCGGGGTGATCCACCCTTCCTCGTACATTTTGTAGGCCAGACCAATCGTGTTGCTCATCGAAATGCTGTCCAAACCATAACGATCGCAAAGCTCCCCGAGGTGTGTGATTTCGGCAGCTTCATCGATAAGCAGGTTGGGGCCAAAACCGGCGATGGTTTCGTACTCTGGCCCTTTACGTCGTTTGCCGTCCGCCAGTGTCACCACCCTGCCGCAAGCGATCACACAGGCGTGGCAGGCGCTGACTCCTGAAAGGATGGTTTCGGCAAAAGATGATCCGGAAACCTTTTCGGCCCCTTCGAACACACCGGACTGGAAATATTTTTTCGGCATGGTGCCGATGTAATCGAAATAATCGGCACCGCCGGCCGTTCCGAGTGCTCTCATGACCTGTGACTGGTTGTGGGCGCGCAGCTCCCGGTTGGCCCGCGAACGGATCGGCCGGTAGGCTTCCCAATCGATCAACGGGATCTCGCCACTTCCTTTTACTGCGATGGCTTTCAGGTTTTTGGACCCCATGACCGCCCCCATCCCGGTCCGGCCCGCTACGCGGCCGTGGTCGCAAAGGATCAAAGAGAACGGGATCTGCGATTCGCCCCCGATGCCGATCGAGGCCACGCGCACATTTTTTTCCGAGAGCTCGCCCTGGATCGAAGCCTGCACCTGGTAGGTATCCTGGCCCCAGAGATGGTCAGCCTGCCTGATTTCCGCTTTTCCATCCCGGATCCACAGCCAGACCGGCGTAACGGCCCGCCCGGTGACCCAGACGCCGTCAAACCCGGCTTTACGCAGTTCCGGCCCCCAAAAACCGCCGCAGTTCGACTCCGCCCACAGCCCGGTGGCCGGCGATTTACCGCAAACCGCAAAACGCCCGACTGCTGGGCCCGCCGATCCGGTCAGCGGGCCGTTGAGGAACAACAGGGGGGAGCGGGCCTCAAGCGGATCGAGATCTTTGCTGAGGAAATCGAAAAGGATGCGGGCGGCCAGGGAAGCGCCACCCAGATATTCAGAGATCCATTCGTTTGGGGGAAAAAAGTTATCGACTTGGCGAGTGGTGAGATCGACCTTGAGAATGGGCTGCAACATGAGGCGCCGTCAGAATTGTGAAATTTCCTGGGCGCAGCGTGTGAAATCCAGGACCGTCGGCACATGCCGCATCATGTAGGTCATATTTCCCTTGACCTTGAGCTTCTGGGTCAGCATGGCCTGCATCGGGTGCAGATCGCCCTTGAGAATACGGACCCAATTGGAATAAGGCGCTTGCAATTCGAATGCGGCCTTGGGAATGTCCCCATCTTCAAGGATTCGAGCCTGGCGGCAGGTGCCGTGCCACAGGTCCAGATACATTATGGTGCTTTCTTCAAGGCTGTCGTCCGCTTGAATGCTGAAGAGAATATCCCCCTCCCAATTGTGGGCTATCTCGTGGTACTGCTGGTCCTGGTTGAGTTTTTCCTGGAAGGCGGCCAACCAGGCCGCACTGGGGAAGGGGTGGTCCAAATCGGGCTCCTCTCGGTTAACCACGGGGGGCGACCGTATGGCCGCCCCGTGTGCGCTTGGTGGGAGTCGAACCCACACGCCCTACTGGGCACATGGCCCTCAACCATGCCTGTCTGCCAATTCCAGCACAAGCGCAGGCGAAGCGTATTATAATCTCGTTCAATTCATTGTCAACATGGGAGCAATTGATGCCCAAAATCGTGCTCGACGGGATGGGGAGTGACCAGTTTCCCGCTCCGGAAGTGGAGGCGGCGGCCGAGGCAGGCAGGAGTTTCGGGGAGGAACTTCTGATCACCGGCCCGGAAAGCGAATTAAAGCCCAGATTGGAAGCGCTCGGCGCCCGGAATGTCCGGGTGGTTCACGCGCCGGATGTCTATAAAATGACCGACAAGATCTCCGGGGATGAGCTGCGCAAAGCGCAGACATCCATGGCTGTCGGGCTGGCCCTGGTGCGGCAAGGGGAAGCGGACGCGTTTGTTTCTATGGGAAACACCGGCGGTGTGATGGCAAACGCCCTGGTCCAGCTGCGGCGCATTCCGGGAGTCAAGCGGCCCGCCCTGACCGCCCTTTTCCCGGTTCAAAAGGGGCGCTGCGTGGTGTTGGATATCGGCGCCAATGCGGAATGCCGCCCCGAATATCTTTACCAATTTGCGGTGATGGGCGCCAAATACGCCGAGCTGGTGCTCGGTATCGAGCGGCCGAGAGTCGGGCTGCTTTCGAACGGGGAGGAGGCCGGAAAAGGCAACGAACTGGTCCGGGAAACTTTCCCGCTGCTGGAACAAAGCGACTTGAATTTCACCGGCAACGTTGAGGGCAAAGAGTTGTTTTTCGGCGGTGCGGACGTAGTTGTGACCGACGGGTTCACAGGAAACGTGCTGCTCAAAAGCAGTGAAGCGGTGGCCAAACTGCTGACCGATGTGCTTCGGGAGCAGGTTTACGCTTCCACACGCGGGCGGTTGGGGGGGTTGCTCATGCGACCGGCGTTCGGTCATGTTCGAAAACTGCTTGACCCCGCAGAGGTGGGAGCGGTTCCCTTGCTGGGCGTCAACGGATTGGCCTTCGTCGGCCATGGACGGTCGCAGGCAAAAGCGATCCTCAACGCCATCCGCCTGGCCCGCCAATCGGTGGAAGTCGGTCTGCTGGAGTCGATCAAGACGGCCATCAAATCAGGCCTGAAACCCGCCTGAAGGCCGCAAACCGGGAGCTAAATGGTGGAAAATCGAGTGGTCGTTACGGGGATGGGTGCCCTGACGCCGATCGGCCTGTCCGTTCCGGAGTACTGGCACGGGCTTGTGGAGGGGATCTCGGGAATTGGCCGGATCACCCAATTTCCCCAGGACAAATTTGACTTCCCATGCAAAATTGCAGGAGAAGTGAAGGGCTTCGAGCCCGAGGATTACATGCCGCGCAAGGAAGCCCGGCGGCTCGGACGGTCCTCGCAAATGTCCCTGGTGGCCGCCCGGGAAGCGATGGAGGATGCGGGGATGAAAAACGGCCAGATCGACCCGGAGCGGACGGGGGTGTGTTTCGGCACGGCCATCGGGGCGCTCGAACGCATTACGGATGATATCGAGGTGCTGTACAGCCGCGGTTTTTCCCGGGTAAATCCGTTCACCCTACCGAGTGGATTGCCGAATATGCCCGCCTTTGTGATCGCCCGGGACTACCAGGCACTCGGCCCAAACCTGACGATCGCCACTGCCTGCGCCACCAGCACACAGACCATCGGGGAAGGCGCTCAGATCATCCGGCGCGGGCTGGCCGATGTGATGATCGTCGGCGGTGTGGATGCCGTCATCAAAGACTACACCATCGGGGGCTTCGCAGCCATGCGCGCCCTGCCGGTCAATTTCAACCAGGAGCCGGAGAAGGCTTCCCGCCCGTTCGACGCCAAGCGGGAGGGATTCATCCTTTCGGAAGGCGCCGGGGTGCTCGTCCTAGAGAGCCTGGCACACGCCCAGGCGCGCGGCGCAACCATCTACGCCGAGTACGGCGGACACGCCTCTTCTGCCGACGGCTTTCATATTGCCGCCCTGGAACCCAATGGCCAGGGGGCGGTTCGGGCGATGAAATGGGCGCTGCGAGATTCCGGAATGCTCCCCGATGAGATCGATTACATCAACGCTCACGGGACCTCCACCCTGGCCAATGACGCTACGGAGTCAAAGGCGATCAAGCAAGTCTTCGGAGAACGGGCTTACCAGGTGCCGGTCAGCTCTACGAAATCGATGATCGGGCACACCCTGGGCGCTGCCGGTGCACTAGAGGCGATCGCAGGTATCCTCGGGATGGTTCACAGCTGCCTCCCGCCGACGATCAACTACGAATTTGAAGACCCCGAGTGCGACCTGGACTACGTGCCTAACAAAGCCCGGCGTTTTGAATTCGATACTTTCCTTTCGAACTCATTTGGATTGGGAGGGCAGAACGCCTGCCTGATCATGAAAAAATACGACTTTAGCCCGGAGTGAAATGGGATGCAGATTTTTACCAACGAAACGCACATTAAGCGGTTTTCCCGCCTGGGACAGATCGCCAGCATCGCGGGGTTATTGCTGCTTGGAGGCGGCCTTTATATCAGCTTCAGCCGGCCGGAGCAGGTCGGGCTCTCCCTGGGCGGGCTGTTGCTCGGTTTCGGAGTCTCCCAGATCGGGATCTACCTGGGGAACCGCTATGCGCGCTTTCCCAGGCCAGACCAGGCGATCAACAAATCGTTGAAAGGTATGGACCGGAACTACAGCCTGTACCACTTCATCGCACCAAGCGCGCATTTCCTGGTCGGACCCGCCGGAATGTGGATCTTGCTCCCAAAACCCCAGCGAGGCCGCATCACGTACGAAAAAGGCCGCTGGAAACAGCGCGGGAATTTCTGGTTGGGGTATCTGCGGATCTTTGCCCAGGAAGGGATCGGCCGGCCGGACCTTGAAATCGGCGCCGAAATCGGGGGAATAAAAAAATTCCTGGCCAAAAACATCCCGGAGGTTGAATTTCCCGATCCGCAGGCAGCGCTGGTTTTTTTAAACGACCGTGCCGAAGTGGAGGCAGAAGGCGCCCCGGTCGCGACCTTGAAAATCGAACGCCTGAAATCGCACATTCGAAAACAGGCCAAGATCAAAGAGAACCGGCTCAGCCCGGATCAGATCGCGGCCCTGAAAGCGGTGCTGGAAGCAGATTGGGCAGAGGATGAAACGGAAGCGGCCGAAGAATCGAGCGCCTGATTGTAGGAACGCAGGGCGCGATTGAAAATACATTGACGGATCGGATCCGCTCAACCAGCGAAATTAAAAATAGGACGGGTTTTCCCGTCCTATTTATTTTCGTGGTATCCCGCTATCCGAGAAATTCTTCCAGGGCGGAGCGGCTGATCCGGTAAGCGTTTCCGAGCTTTCGTGCCTTCAGGTCCCCGGCTTCGATAGCAGCGATAACGTCCTCCTCGGAGACCTTCAACACCTGAGCGGCTTCTCCGGGGGTCATCACAGAGGGCATACCTCCTGCCCCAGCAGCGGCGCCGGCTGCAGCCCCCCCGGCAACGGCCTGCTGCTGCCCCTGCTGCCCGACCATTCCCGTCAGGGCCTGCCCCATCACGTTGCCGATTCCGACCCCCGCGCCGATCCCGGCGGTCAGACCTGCGCCTCCGCTCGGGTTCTGTGCAGCATCCCGCAGCGCATCGGCCGCCTGGAGCTGGGTGTAGGTCTGCATGTCCAGCATGCCCATGGCGCGCAGTTCCTCCGCCGATTTTTCAGACGGTTTGAGGTTTCCGATGTAAAAGGTCTTCAGGGTCATCCCCAAAGCCAGGAAGTCGTCCTGGGCTTTGGCCCGAACGCCAGCGCCCAGCTCCTCCGTCAGCCCGATCAGTTCTAGGACGCTGTTCTTTGCGGCGGTCTCACCGAGCAGGTCCTGCAGCTTGGACAGCAGGACGGTTTTCAGGCGATTTTCGATATCGCTCGTTCGGTAAACGCCCTGCGCACCGACAACCTGGGTGACGAACTGCTGCGGATCGCTAATTTGAAAACTGTAGGCTCCGAAACCCTGGAGCAAGGCAATGCCGAGGCCGACCCCGGGGTTGCGGACGATGATCGGCTGTGGGGTGCCCCATTTCCGATCGGCAAATTCCCGCATCGAGACAAAATAAACCTCCGCGGGAAACGGGGTGCGCTCATTGAACAGTTTCTCCCCGATCTTATCAATCAGGAGCGGGACGTTGGCGGTTGCGATCGTGTGGCGCCCGGCCCCGAAAACGTCGAGCGCGTTCCCGTCGCGGAAAAACACCGCGGCCTGGGACTCACGCACGATCACCTGGGAGCCAATCCGGAAATCCCCGGGACCACTCTCCGGAAAACGGTGCACGATCTCGTTCTGCATCTCGTTTGGATATTCGACGATATCAAAAATTCTGGCCATTACTTCACTCCTGGGTGAAATTCGTGGGTTCGGTTCCCTGCCGGGAAAGACATCATGGGGTCAGGATGATTTCATCCCGTTTGTTGAATGCATCGATGCACTGCTGGGTGACGGTCTGAAGGTTGCGGATAGCAGCCTTGAGCCCCTCCCCACCGATCGAAGCCTGTACGTGATCGACCGCGCCGGCAACCTGATCGCTCATTTCGAGCAGCGTGTTGTCGTATTGGAGAATCCTGGTCAGGGCCTCTTCGTCGATCTTGATCGCTTCAAACACGCTGGAATACCCACGTTTGGCGGTCCGGATCCGGTCTGCGAATGTCTGCAGGCGCAAGGCGGCTTTTTCAAGGTCGTCCAGCAGGCCGATCTCGCCTTCGCTGATCAATTCGTTTTGAATCTCCGAGACCCGGCCGCGCTGATCCATGAAACGCTGGGCGATGGTGTCGCGCAGCAGCTTGTCTGAGTTTCTGCGCTCCTGCCGGTCAATATACCCGCTGAATCCCGGAATTTTGCTGCCGATCCGGGTCAGCAGGTCCTTGCTGTCCGTAATTTTTGAGAAAATCTGGTCGCCTAAATTGCTCATCGGATCCTCCAATTTATCTTGAAAAAATTATAGCATGAGAAGGGTGATCGTTATAATGTTCGGGCTTTTTCAACTCGAAATAATCTACGAAACATGACCCCAGGAGTTGTACTTTGGTTCAATCTACAGACCCCCAGGAAAAAACATTTCTTGCGCTCGGGGACTCGTACACAATCGGTGAAGCGGTTCCAGTGCACGAGCGCTGGCCGGTACAGCTGGCCGCAATGCTGCGGGAAGCAGGCGTGCACTTGGCAGATCCCGTGATCATCGCCCGGACCGGTTGGACGACCGAAGAGCTCGCCCAGGCCTTGCTGGCAACACCGCTTTCTGGGCCATTCGATCTGGTCTCGCTCTTAATCGGGGTCAATGACCAGTACCGTGGCTACCCGCCGGAACCCTACCGCGAGTCGTTTTCCGGCCTGTTGGATTCGGCCATCCGGCTGGCCGGCGGGGATCCGGAGCACGTGTTTGTGTTGAGTATCCCGGATTGGGGCATGACCCCCTTCGCGGCTGCAGAAGGGCGGCGCCCGGAGAAAATCGCAGCGGAGGTGCTTGCATTCAACGCGCTCAATGCGGCGGTCAGCCAGATAAAAAATGTTTGGTATGTGGATGTATTTCCTATCTCGCAAGAAGCCAGGGCGGAACCCGACCTGATCGCTTCGGACGGGCTGCACCCCTCCGGGCACCAGTACAGGCGCTGGGCGGAAGCCGCCCTGCCTGTGGCCAGGCAGATCCTTGGCTAGGCTTCCAGCACGTTCACGTGGCCGCCCCGATCGGAGACCTGCCCGACCCAGGTCCAGGTATCCAGCACGTGTTTTGAAAAGGCCGCGCTCATCGCGGCCGCGATTTCACTCGCCGATTCTTGGCTATACGCAAATGCCACTATCCCCGGACCGGCCCCCGAAAGCGCAGCCGCACCCCCGGCCTCAAACGCCGCGGCCCTGGCCTCCCGGGCCCCCGGGATCAGTGGCATGCGAAAGGGCTGGTGCAGGCGATCCTCCATGACCCGGCGCAGCAGCGGCAGATCACCGGCCACCAAAGCTTCCATCACCAGCACCGCCCGGCCCAGATTGAAGACCGCATCCGCATGCGGGACGCTTAAGGGAAGCGCATTGCGCATCTCCACCGTCGGCCGATCGATATCCGGGACAGCCATTGCCACCCACCAGGGTGCAGTGGCTTTTTTGCGGGCCAAGATGTTGTTTCCCGTGCTGACTGCGACCGTCAGCCCACCCAGGAGACCGGCTGTGACGTTATCCGGGTGGCCCTCCAGGCGCGCCGCCATGCTCATCAGTTCCCCCTGCTCCGTCGGACGCTCCAGAACCTGGTTTGCGGCCAGCAAGCCGGACAGGATCGCTGCCGAACTGGAACCCATGCCGGACCCCGGAGGGATATGGTTACGGCATTCGAAGTGCAGCCCGGCCGGCGGCTGCCCGTGAATCCCAAACAGGTGGCCGGCCGCCTGCAGCACCACATTGCTTGCATCTTCCGGCAGTTCATCCTGGCCGAATCCCACTACCTTGCAGGTCATGCCCGGTTCGTCCCGCGCCGCAACCTCCACCTCATTCCACAGATCGAGGGCCAGCCCGAGGAGGTCAAAACCCGGGCCCAAGTTGGCCGTTGTGGCGGGAACTCTGATCGTAAAGGGGAGCATTCGAGGCCACATTTTACTCGACTTCCATCCCCCATTCGGGTTAGAATTCCCCAGTTATGCCGGCCTGGTTCTATCGTTATTGGATTTGTATGCTGATCATTGGTTTCGCAGCGACCAGCAGCGCCTGTATCCGCCCGGCGGAAGGCGAGGCCGATTCCTGGATTCCCCTTTCCGGAACGCAGGCGGCCACGCCTTTCAGCCCCGGAGTCCAGGAGCTGTTTACAGCCACCGCCACTCCGGACCGCCGGGTTTACCCCAGCCCAACCCCCGACGAACCTCACCGCCTGCCTGAAATAAGGGCAGAAGAGGACGTGTACATCGTCCAGCCGGGAGATACCCTGCTCCAGATCGCCCGCCTGTACAACCTGACGGTCGAACAGATCGTCCAGCACAACCAGCTGGCCAACCCCGATCTGCTGGAAGTCGGGCAGGTCCTGGAGATCCCCGCACCTGTGCCGCTGGATACCGGCCCGGGATTTAAGGTCGTCCCGAATGCGGAACTGGTGAACAGCCCCACCGCCGCCGGATTCGACCACGAAACCTTCATCCGCCAGGCGGGCGGGTACCTGGCGGGGCACCGGGAAGAAGTGGAAGGGGTAATGCTATCCGGTCCCCAGATCGTCACCCGCATTTCTGAGAACTACTCCGTCCATCCTCGCATCCTCCTGGCCGTGCTCGAGTTCCAGACCGGCTGGGTGACCGACCCGGACCCAGCCGAAAAGGTGTATGCGGCCGGTCTGATCGACCCGTTTCGGGACAGCCTCTACCGGCAGCTGGCCTGGACGGCAGATTCCCTGAATTTTGGCTATTATGTCTGGCGGGTGGGCGGAATTTCCGCCTGGTCGCTGGCCGACGGTGCGTTGGTGCCGGCCAATCCGACCATCAACGCCGGCACAGCGGCAGTGCAGTACTTTTTCTCGCGGCTGTACGGTTTTGCGGCCTGGCAGCTAGCGGTCACCGAATCCGGGTTGTTCGCCACCTTCGAGCGGCTGTTCAGCTACCCATTTTCCTCGCCAATTGAACCGCTCGTGCCTGAAGGCCTGGTCCAGCCCGAATTTCAACTGCCGTTTGAGCCTGGCACCATCTGGAATTTCACCGGAGGGCCGCACGGAGGCTGGGACAACGGTTCGGCCTGGGCAGCCCTGGACTTCGCCCCGCCGGGAGAGGCGCTGGGTTGCGTGGTTTCGGAGGAATGGGTCACCGCGGTTGCGGATGGTGTGATAGCCCGGACCGGTGAAGGCCAGGTGCTGCTCGATTTGGATGGAGACGGCCGCGAGCAGACCGGCTGGGTGGTGCTCTTCATGCATATCGAAACCCGGGACCGGGTGGAGGCGGGTGAGCGAATCAACGCCGGTGAGCGCATCGGCCACCCCTCTTGCGAGGGCGGCTTTTCCACCGGAACCCATCTTCACATCGCCCGTAAGTACAACGGTGAATGGATCCCGGCGGATCAGCCGGGGATTCCGTTCGTGATGGACGGTTGGACGGCAGACGGCAGCGGCAACCTGTACGACGGCTGGCTCTTTAAGGGAAATCTAAGTATTGAAGCTGATAATGGGCGCGCGGAAGAAAATGAAATTTCGAGATAAAGCACGCGCCGGCTCGGCCCGGCCGTACAGACCCCAAATTAAAAAGCCGATCCGGCTCAGCAGGGTCTTCCTGCTGCTGATGTTCACCGCGCTGGCCTGCAACCTGCCGCTGGCGGCGCCCCCGATCGCCATGCCCACACCCGAACCGATCGTCTGGTGGACCAACACACCCTCTGAACCCGGCCTGCCAGCGGCCACCGACGAACCGCTGCAGCCGACCGTAATCTTGCCGACAGCCACGTTTCCACCCACGGCCACAGTGCCGCCAGACACCACCATCCTCGACAATTCCCCCTACCTTTACCACGCCCAGGCGGGGGACACTTTGAACACCCTATCGATTAGATTTTCTGTGCTGCCCGGGGAGATCACGTCCGACACCAGCTTCAATGATCGCGGACTGCTCACCCCGGGCCAGATATTTATGATCCCGCGCCGGCTGGCAAACACCACTCCCAGCTTCCCGCTCTTACCCGACAGTGAAGCGGTGCACTCGCTGACCGCCTCGCTCTTCGACACCGAGTCTTTCGTCAACAATGCGGGCGGCTACCTGAAAACTTACAGTCAATATCTCTCGACCACGGGAATGACCTCGGGTGTCGATATCATCAACCGGGTAGCCCTCGATAATTCAATCAGCCCACGCCTGCTGCTCTCCCTGCTGCAATACCATTCCGGGTGGGTGTTCGGTCAGCCGCCCTCCCAGCACCTGGCGGACTACCCCATGGGGCTGGTCGATTCCAACAAGAAGGGTCTCTTCGAACAGCTGACCTGGGCGGTGGGGCACCTCTCCACCGGGTATTACGGCTGGCGCGAGGGGTTGATCACCGACCTGGTCTTTCGGGACGGGGTCCGGGTGCGCCTGTCCCCCGAGCTGAACGCAGGCAGCGTGGCAGTCATGTATTATTTTGCCCAGTTGTACCCTTCTGCGGCCTGGCTTGACGCCACCAATCTGGATACAGGTTTTCCGGCGGTCCACGCCAGCATGTTCGGCAACCCCTGGGAAAACGCCCTGTTGGTGGAGCCGCTCTTCCCTGCCACCCTACAGCAGCCTGAGATGATCCTGCCGTTTGCCCGTGGGGACAAATGGAGCTATTCTGGTGGGCCTCACGGAGCCTGGGGACGCCTGGGGGCTCGGGCGGCGGTAGATTTCGCGCCCCCCTCTGAGACGCCCGGCTGCGTCGATTCCGACCGTTGGGTAACCGCAGCGGCGCCAGGCCTGATCGTCCGCTCTTCCACCGGGGTCCTGGTGCTCGATCTGGACGGGGACGGCAATGAAAGCACCGGTTGGGCGCTGCTCTATCTGCATCTGGCCAGCGAAGGGAAATTGGAAGAAGGCACCTGGGTAACCACCGGCCAGTTCCTGGGCCACCCTTCCTGCGAGGGGGGCTTTTCCACCGGCACGCACATTCACATCGCCAGGAAGTTCAACGGTGAATGGATCCTGGCGGGAGGGCCGGTGCCCTTCACGCTAAGCGGCTGGGAAGTGCAGGCCGGCAACGCCCCTTACGAGGGCACCATGACACGCGGCGACCGGGTCGTCCAGGCCAGCCCGTTGGGCATGGCCAGCACTCTGGTCTCTCGGGATGATTAAATGGCCCGCAGGACTCACTTCAGACGGACCCAACCGTCCGGTGTTTTTCGCACGCCTCGTCTGCTCGCCTTGATACCGGTGGTTTTCCTGGCAGGATGTGCCGCCTGGACGTTTCAGGGATCCGCCCCGGACCCGGACGAAAACGGACCGCGGCCGGAGGCGACGACTCCAACCGCAGTCGTCGAACTCACCCGGGAACCTTCCCCAACTCCGGTACCTGCGACCCCGACCCCTACAAACCTGCCTCCACCTCCGATACCGGCTTCAACCTCGATGGCAGACAGTTATCCCGCAGAACGGCAATACCTTTCCGCGCCCGGCGACACCTTGCTGGCCATCGCCCGGCGTTTCGGGGTACCCCCCCTGGATGTCCGCTGCCTGTCTGAAATTCCAGGGCTCTGCCTGTCCGAGCCTGGACCGGAACTTGAACCGGGGGCATACAGCGGTTTTTCCGCCGAGCGGCTGCTGCCCCCCGGTACGCTCGTTCTGCTCCCTAATTTTCCTCCGGAATCCGGCCCCTCGATCCGCCTGTTACCGGACAGCGAAGTGATCTTCTCAGCCAGTGGTGAGGCTTTCGACGTGCATGCCTTTGTGCAGGAAGCAGGCGGCTACCTGGCGACCCACCGGCAGTACCTGATGCTCAATGCCTGGAATTCAGGCGCAGATATTGTCGAGCTGGTGGCTGTGGAAAACAGCGTCAACCCTCGCCTGCTCCTCGCCCTGCTGGAATTCCAGTGCCGCTGCGTCCTGGGTATGAATGAAAATCCGGAGCCGTTCATGGGCGTGCGGGACACCATGCGGCATGACCTTTACGGGCAGATGATCTGGGCCATCTACCATCTTTCCCAGGGGTATTACAACTGGCGGCAAGGGACCCACGTCGAGGTCACGCTGGTGGACGGCACCTCCGTCCGGCTGCATCCGGCCTTGAACCCGGGAACCGCGGCCCTTTACGAGGTGTTCTCGCAGCTTTTCGCCGAAGAGGATTTCTGGCAAGCTATCGATCCCGAAACCGGCTTTTTGAGCGTCTACGGGGAAATGTTCGGCGATCCCTGGCAGTACGAACTTCCAATCTTCTCCCAGGACACCGCCCAGCCTCCGCTCGCCCTGCCGTTCGAGCCCGGCCTGACCTGGGCCTACACCGGCGGACCGCACCCTGCTTATGAAGGCAACGGCCCCCACGCTTCGCTTGATTTCGCCCCTGCCACGGCCGACCCCGGCTGCCAGCCCTCACGCGGCTGGGTGACCGCTGTGGCGGACGGCCCTGTGATCCGCGCAGAATACGGCGCGGTCATTCAGGACCTGGATGGGGATGGTTCCGAACAGACCGGATGGAACATCCTGTACCTGCATATCGGCGAAGACAGCCGAGTGGCGGTTGGGACCCACCTCCAAACCGGTGACCGCATCGGCCAGCCAACCTGCGAAGGCGGCGTGACCACCGGAACGCACCTCCATATCGCCCGTAAGTACAACGGAGAATGGATACCGGCGGGATCCGGTCCGATACCTTTCGAACTTGACGGATGGATCGCACGGGACGGGCCGGAAGTGTACAAGGGCACTCTGGAAAAAGACGGCACAACCCTGATTGCTTGCACCTGCGGTTGGCGAAACGGCTGGTTGGAAAATGACTGACACCCGCCAGACGATCCGGGTCTTCCTGTACCTGATCCTGCTGTTCGCTGCAGGAGGCTGCAGCCTGCCGGAAGAACCCCCGCTCCCAGAGGCGGCGATCGCCACCACACCGCGCGTCACAGCCACCAGCGTGCCGCTTCCCACTCCGTTCCCAACGCGCCCCAAATACGGCCCGGGGGAATTGGTGGATTACACTGCCCAGACGGGTGACACAGTGTCAGCCCTGGCGCGCCGGTTCAACACCACCGTGCCGGAAATCCTGGCCGCCAACCCCATCATTCCCGCAGATGCGACCACCATGCCGCCCGGCATGCCGATGGCCATCCCAATCTATTACCTGCCGCTTTGGGGCACCCCGATGCGCCTGATCCCGGACTGGCATTTTGCAAACGGTCCTGCAGCGGTCCAGTTTGACACGCAGGCATTCGTGGACAGCCAGCCCGGTTGGCTCAAGGACCACATCGCCTACGTCGGTGGGCGCAACCGGACCGGAGCCGGGGTCGTGGATTACGTGGCGCTCAATTTCAGCATCAGCCCCAGGCTGCTGCTGGCGCTGCTCGAGTACCAGGCCGGAGCCCTCTCCCAGCCCACCCCGCCTTCGAACGTGGATGGGTACGTGCTGGGCTACGAAAACGTGCGCAATCGGGGGGTGTATTTGCAGCTGGTTTGGGCTGCCAACCGGCTGAACAACGGATTTTACGCCCATCGCCAGGGTGACCTGGTCGAGTTCGAACTGCTGGACGGCAGGCTGGAGCGGCCCGATCCCTGGCAGAACGCAGGAACGGTCGCCATCCACTATTATTTTTCCTCCCTGCTGGAACCCCCTGCGTACCAATGGGCGATATCCAGCGAAGGGCTGGGCGCAGTCCTGCAAAACCTGTACGGGGACCTTTGGGAGATCGACGAGCCCCACATCCCGGGCAGCCTGACCCAGCCCAACCTGCGCCTGCCTTTCGAGGACCTCAAGCCCTGGACGTACACCGGCGGCCCGCACACCGGTTGGGGGAACGGCCGGCCGCTGGCGGCGCTGGATTTTGCCCCGCCGAGTGAACGAGCTGGATGCTTCGAGTCGAATGAGTGGGCTACTGCGGTGGCGGACGGGCTGGTGGTGCGCTCCGACACCGGCCTGGCCGTGCTGGACCTGGACAAGGACGGTGACGAGCGCACCGGCTGGGTGATCTTTTACCTCCACCTGGCCACCAAAGACCGGGCGCCGGTGGGGGCCGAACTTTCAGCTGGCGATCCGATCGGGCACCCTTCCTGTGAGGGGGGCACTTCTACCGGTTCGCACGTGCACATTGCGCGTAAATACAACGGGGAATGGATACCGGCCGAGGGCGCCCTGGCTTTCAATCTCGACGGTTGGGTTGCCCGCAACGGGGACAGCCCGTACCAGGGATTTCTGGTCCGAGGGAACCAGGTTGTCACCGCTTGCGAGTGTTCGAACCTGACCAGCCAGATTGTCGCCGGGCGCTGATCCAGAAATGAGAAAGGGGTATCCATCCGGAGCCTGCCCAATGTGGATCCGGCCGATTTACCAGGTGAATGGCGCGATTTTCGCCTCCCTGGCGCGGCGTAAATCCACATACGGCTCGGTTTGACGCTCAGATTGCTTGTAATGTATAATGCCTCCTCCTGTCTGAAGGCATTTATCCCCGCCAGGACTTATATGATCGAGCACATTTATGGCACTTAAGGGCAATTTGCGTGACTTCACCATCACGCAATTACTGAACCTCATTAACCTTGCCCGAAAAACCGGGACGCTCATCATCGAAGGTGCCAGTGAGTCAGCCAGGGTCTCTTTCCGCGAAGGCAAGCTTGCGTTTGCCGAAATGAATTCGGAAGACAACAGCCTGGCCACCGTCCTTTACAAGTCCAATATTTTCACCCTTTCCCAATACCGCACCCTGAAAGCCCGCGCCAGCCACATGAGCGACAAGGAGCTGGGCTTGCTTTTGATCAACGCCGGCTATGTTACTCGCCAGGACGTTCTGAACACGCTCCAAAACCATTTCATCGCCACGGTCAACCGCCTGTTCACCTGGGTGGAGGGCATTTTCACCTTCGAAAATGGGACCCTGCCTCCCAACGACAAAATCATCACCCGGATCGATCTGGAAAATATCATCATCGAAGGTTCGCGGCGCCTGCGCGAATGGGAGCAACTCCAGGATGAGATCCCAAATCTGGAGATGGCCCTCAAATTCACCGACCGGCCAGGCGCCAATATGCGAAAAGTGAACCTGAGCGTACAGGAATGGAAGGTGGTCTCATACATCAACCCCAAAAATTCCATTCAGCAGATCGCCCGGGCTACGAAAATGAACGACCTGGAGATCCGGCGCATCGTGTACGGTCTGCTCCAGGCTGGCCTGGTCGATCTCGTCCGTCCGGAAGGGGTGGCACTTCCCGTCAGCAAAAGCGGCCCGATGGCGGAAGCCAACAAAGAAGAACAGAAATCCCTTATCAACCGGATCATCGGGAGGATCCGGTCGCTCTGAGAAACCGATGATGCCGAGCCCCTCAATAGGAAACGCCTGATGCAAACCGTAAAAATGGTGGTCACTGGGCCATTCAGTGCAGGCAAAACCGAATTCATCCAGACCGTCAGCGAAATTGACGTCGTTTCTACGGAAAAGCGTATCTCCAGCGAGGCGGAAAAAATCAAGGAATCGACCACGGTGGCGATGGATTTCGGGCGCATCACCGTAGACGAAAACCTGGTGCTGTACCTGTTCGGCACCCCCGGCCAGAAACGTTTTGATTTCATGTGGGAAATCCTGTCCGAGGGGATGCTCGGTTTTATCGTCATGGTGGACAGCTCGCGTCCGGAAACCTTCCGGGAGGCGCGCAGTATTCTGGAGACCTTCCGAGCATACGCCCCCACGCCGTATGTTGTCGCAGCCAACAAGCAAGACCAGGAGGACTCCTGGGAGATCGACGATATGCGCATCGCCCTGCGCCTGGATCCGAGAATCAAACTGCTGCCCTGCATTGCGGTGGACAAAGAATCGGTGAAAGCCGTTCTCCTGGAACTGCTTTACAGCATTCTGGCGGAAATGGATGCCGAAAGCGTGAAAAAATAGATTGATGTACCCTCTCCTTCCGTGTCATCCCTAACTACAGAGAAAGGTATCGTCCACTACGAAGTCTTTGGGCGCGGCAGGCCGGTCATCCTGCTCCACGGCTGGCTCGGATCCTGGGGATTGTGGCAGGAGACCATGACCTACCTGTCCTCCAATTTCCGTACCTATGCACTGGACTTCTGGGGGTTTGGAGAATCCGGAAAAAAATTGAGCTCCTATGCCATCAGTGATTTTGTCAGCCTGGTGGACGAATTTATGAGTATTCTGGGAATTGAGCGGGCACCCCTGGTCGGCCACAGCATGGGGGGCACGGTCAGCCTTTCGGTGGCGATCCAGTACCCGCACCGCGTTTCCAATGTGACCGTGATCGGTTCCCCCATCATCGGAAAATCTCTGGCACTGACTCTAAAACTGGCGGGGTACCGCCCCATCGCCGTCCTGGTGTTCAGCATGATGTGGGCTCTCAAACTCGGGATACGCATCAGCTCACCACTGATCACGCGCGACCCTCGTTGGTACCGTATGATCGACCGCGACCTGTCCAAAACCACGGTCGAATCCTTTCTGACGAGCATCGCAAGCCTGCGCCAGACCGACCTGACCCCCACCCTGGACCGCATCTCGGTCCCCACAATGGGCATGTACGGCGATCGGGACATCATCGTCCATCCCAAGCAGTGGCAGCCCTTGAAAGCCCGGCTGCCGCAGGCGCGTATCGAACGCTTCCCGGACGCCGGCCATTTCATCATGCTGGACACGCCTTCGAAATTCCAGCACACTCTGCGAGACTTTTTGGAAAACAGCAGCTGAGCGACGGGCGAAATGCTCAAAATCATTCTGGAAGACGAAAAGCACATCCACCCGTTCAACGAACGGGCGCGAGACATCCGCATCCAGAATGTTCCCCTTTGGCTGAACCAGCGAGACATCCTGGCGGAATATGTCACCCGAGATCTGGAAGTTTCCCTGAACCGCCTGCTGCCCGAGGTCCAGGAGCCCTGCCTGATCTACCGCGACAACTTGTATTTTGATCGCGACTATGTCAGGGAATTTATCCAACGGGCGCGGGCGCAAGGGACTGCCGTGCGGGCGGCGTTCCGTGCTGACGACCCGGTTTTCAAAGAACACGCCCTCCCGTTATCGACATCTTACGCCCGGTCCGGCGATCTGTATCTGGCGGACCTCTGGTATTACCCCGAAGGCCCCGGGCCTGAAGCAGCACCCCTGGTCATCG
>JBFKII010000049.1:0-17901 GCA_041632295.1 Anaerolineales bacterium
CCATGCGGCACGAACGCCAGCAACACAAGATAATAATGGTAGATCACCAGCAGCCAGGTCAACCCCAATGAAAACAGGACCAGAAGAAAGCGCCGGAGATCGACCAGCGCGGCGAGTCCCTGGAAAAGGGTGTCCAACTGATCCACCCCGATTCGCCGCAGGGGGGGCAACCGCTGCTGGAGCCGCTGGAACCATCCCCTGGCGCGGTCCTGATTGCGGGCCAGCAGGTGCAGGAAAATAAACACCAGCAGGAGCGCCGTTCCCATGGACAGAGCGGCCGGCCGCGCCCATTCCTGCGCCCCTACCACAAACGGCAGGGTGATCAACAGGACTCCGACCACCAGCGAGAGATCGAATATTCGCTCCACCGCGATGGACGATAGCACCCGCAGAAAGCCAATTCCCGCCGAGCGGCTCAAAAGGAAGGCGCGGCCGAACTCTCCCAGGCGGAAAGGAAGCAGGTTGTTCAGCAGATACCCCTCATTGAGGGCGAAGAATGTCTTTTTCGGCCCGGCAGCTTCCTGTAGCAATGTTCGCCAGGCGAACGTCCTGACCCCGAGACCGACAAGAAAGATCAGCAACGCTGGGAAAAAATAGCGGTAATCGGCCAGGGCGAGCGAATCGACCAGCGCCTCCAGGTCCACCACCGCGAACACGATCACCAGCAAAACTGCACTGACGAGCAGCCCGGGCCAACTGCGGCGCAGATCTCTTGCTATAGAACCGGTGGTTGAGGATGAATCCCGCAAACGCTACCTGCCCGATCGCCCTTCACCGGCCGGACGTCAAGCCAGGCAGTTCCGTGGGGCGGACTGTTGCATGTCTTTCAAATCCATCGCTGCCCGCATATCCAGGACGATTTCGTAGCATTGTCAATTTCGCCACATGTGGGTGAAAACCGTTATTTTTCGTCCGTTACCCGCAGGACGGCCATAAAAGCCTCCTGGGGAACCTCAACAGACCCGATCATTTTCATCCGTTTTTTCCCCTTCTTCTGCTTTTCGAGCAGCTTTTTCTTACGAGTGACGTCTCCGCCGTAGCATTTCGAAAGCACGTCCTTTTTCAACGCCTTTACGTTAGCCCGCGAGATGATCCGTCCGCCGGATTTCGCCTGGATGGGCACTGCAAACATCTGGCGCGGTATCAGATCCTTGAGGGTCGAGATGATAGCCTGCCCTTTGTGATATGCATCGTCCTTATGCACGATGGTCGCCAGGGCGTCGACGGTCTCGTTATTCACTAAGATCTCCAGCTGCTGAAGGGCATCGGCGCGGTATTCGAGGAACTGGTAATCCAGCGAGGCGTAGCCGCGAGTGCGGGATTTGAGCACGTCAAAGAAATCGACGATCAGCTCCGCCAGCGGGATCTCAAAATTGAGCTGGACGCGGTCCGGTGCGGGGTAATCCTGGTCGATGAAAATCCCACGGCGGCGTGTCGTCAAATCCATGGCTGCCCCGTAATAGTCCGTCGGGGTAAAAACCTGGATCTTCATCCAGGGCTCGCGGATCTCCGCGATTTCGCCTTCGTCCGGCAGGTCGGCCGGGGAGGCGATATGGATCACCTTCTCGCTTTCCCTCAAGACCACTTCATAGCGCACCGAAGGGGCGGTCACGATGATGCTGAGGTCATATTCGCGCTCGAGCCTCTCCTGGACGATCTCCATGTGAAACATGCCCAGAAAACCGCAGCGGAAGCCGAAATTGAGCGCCTGGGAGGTCTCCGGTTCGAAGATCAGGGCAGCATCGTTGAGCTGCAATTTTTCCAGCGCCTCCCGCAGGTCCTGGTAGTCCTCGCCGTCCACCGGATATATCCCGGAGAAGACCATCGGCTTGGCCTGCTGGTATCCCGGCAGCGGGGCTGCGGCCGGGTTGCTCGCCGAGGTGAGAGTATCGCCCACCCGGCATTCGTGCACGGTTTTCAGACCGGTGGCGACGTAACCGACCTCTCCCGGGCCAAGGCGATCCACGGCTTTCATCTCGGGAGCGAATATCCCGATCTCAACCGGGTCGACGGTCGCCCGGGTCGCCATCAGGCGCAAGTTTTCGTTTTTCAGAATCTCCCCTTCCACCACCCGCACGTATGCGATCACCCCCTTATAAGAATCGTAGTGGGAATCGAATATCAGGGCCTGGGTGGGGTTCGCAGCGCTGCCTTGCGGCGGGGGGGTTTGCTGTACCACCGCTTCCAGTACCTGCTCAACGTTGGATCCCTCCTTGGCCGAGATGCGGATAATTTCTTCCGGTGGGGTACCGATCAGGTTGCTGACCTCCGTCGCGACATCATCGGGAACGGCCGCTGGCAGGTCGATTTTATTCAGGACGGGGATGATCTCCAGGTCGGCTTCTAAAGCCAGGTACAGGTTGGCCAGCGTCTGGGCTTCAATCCCCTGGGAAGCGTCCACCACCAAAAGGGCTCCTTCACAGGCGGCCAGCGCCCGGCTGACTTCATAGCCAAAGTCGACGTGGCCGGGGGTGTCGATCAAGTTGAGCTCGTAGACCTGGCCATCCCGGGCGGTGTAATTCATGCGGACAGCGGAGGCCTTGATGGTCACGCCTTTTTCCCGCTCCAAATCCATTGTGTCCAGCACCTGCTCCATCATTTCGCGCTCGGAGAGCGTCCCGGTCACCTGGAGGAGCCGGTCGGCCAGGGTGGACTTGCCGTGATCGATATGCGCAACGATACAGAAATTGCGGATGCGCTCGATGGGGACGATATTTGCCGACATAGCGGGCAAAAGTATACCTGATTTCAAGGTGGGGTAGCAGGGCTCAGGCGCCGAAAATGTGCGTGATGACGGTGCTGCCCGCCCCACCGACGCTCTGCAGCATGGCCACGCGCGCTCCCTTAACCTGGTTTTTGCCGGCCCGCCCGGTCAGCTGGAGGGCGATCTCGCAGGTCTGGTACAGGGCCGTGGCGCCGATCGGGTGCCCGCGGGCTTTGAGGCCGCCGAACGTGGCCAGCGGAAGGTCGCCTTTAAGGCGGATGCGTCCTTCCCTGGCCAGGCGCCAACCCTGCCCGGGCTCCGCAAACCCATCGGCTTCCAGCTGGAGGCAGGCCATGATGCTGAAGGCGTCGTGGGCCTCGAACAGGTCGATGTCGTTGCGGTTAACGTTGGCCTTGCGAAAGGCATCGTAGGAGGACCTGGCAGCCGCGTACAGCTCCAGGGGGTCCTCCCGGTCGTCCACCCGGAACCAGTCCGTGGCCACGCTCGAACTCAGGATCCGGACGGGGTGATCGGTGTAGGCGCGCGCCTCCCCGCTGCGGGCCAGCACAACCGCCGCGGCCCCATCGCAAATCGGGGAGGCGTCAAACAGGCGCAGCGGCGGGAAGATGATACGCGAATTGCGGATCGTGCGCTCGCTGACTCGCATATCCTTGAAAACTGCGTTGGGGTTGTTGCGGGCGTTTCGGTGGGCGTTCAAAGAAAAGCTGTTGAAAATGTCCACGTCGAGGCCGTAGCGCGCCAGGTACATGCCCATCATGCGTGCGTTCTGGCTGAGCAGGGTGGCCCCGGCCTCGGTTTCGGCTTTTGCGTCGAGCGCTTTGGCCAGGGTAGGTGTCACCGGCCCGGGGCTCATTTTTTCCACGCCCAGAGCCATCGCCAGCCTGGCCTCCCCGCTGGCCACGGCGAAATAGGCCATGCGAAGCGCCGCCGCGCCGGTTGCGGTCGCGGCCCGAACGTGGAGGGCCTCGGCGCCTCGAAGCCCGAGGTGGCTGGCGATCAGGGCGGCGATATGCTTCTGGTTTTGTAGTTCGTCGGACAGCATGTTTCCGACGTAAAGCGCATCCACGCGCTCAACGCCAGCGTCCTTCAGGGCCAGCAGGCCGGCCTGACGCCCGAGGTCTCTCAGGGAGTCGGGGTTGGATTTCAGCACCGGGATCTGTCCGATCCCAACGATGCTCACTGCGCGTAATTGGTCCTCTGCCAAGGTTTCGGCTCCTGGGAGGGGAGTGACTGTCACCTTAAGGTGACAGTCACTCCCACATTTTTTTAATCAAACGCTCATAATCTATCGATCCAGGCCCGTTCTGCGAAAACCAGGCCAGGAATTCAACATTGCCTTTCGGGCCCTCCACAGGCGAACGGAACAGCCCGCGCACGTGAAGGTTCTCGGTACTGGCGGCGTCAAGGACCTCCATCAGCACGCGCTGGTGAACCTCCGGGTCTTTGATCACCCCCTTGCCGCGGGCGGCCTCTTTTTTTCCGGCTTCAAACTGCGGCTTGATCAGGGCGACGACGCTCCCCGCCCCACCCAACCAGGCTGCCACCACCGGCAGCAGAATTTTGAGCGAGATAAACGAAGCATCGATTGTGACGAGGTCCACCGCCTCGGGCAGCCGCGCCAGGTCCCGGGCGTTCGTTCGCTCCATAACGACCACGCGGGAATCGTTGCGCAGCTTCCAATGCAAAATCCCATGCCCGACATCGATGGCATAAACACGCGAGGCGCCGCGCAGCAACAGGCAGTCGGTGAAGCCGCCCGTGGATGCCCCGACGTCGGCACATACCAAACCGCCCACATCCAGGGCGAATGCCTCCAGCCCGGCATCCAGTTTTTCTCCACCACGCGAGACAAAGCGCGGCCCGCGATCGATCTCAAGCATCGCCCCCTCGGCCACCTGGCTGGAAGGCTTGGGAACCACCTGGCCATCTGCCCGGACCTGCCCCGCCATGACCAACCGCTGTGCCAGCGCCCGGCTTTCTACCAGCCCGCGCGCCACCAGGAGCAGGTCTATGCGCTGTTTTGCCATCACAAATTTTCCAAGTACCCGGTTCGGAATACGTATTTCATTTTGCGTATTTCTTACACGCTTTACGGTTTCCCTTTCCCGTTTTATCATACCCCAATGCTTTCAGCCATGCTCCAGACCATGCGGCCCAAACAATGGGTCAAAAACGGTTTCCTCTTTATCGCTTTCATTTTCGACCGCCAGCTGACCAATTTTCCGGCGCTGGTCCAGATCCTGGCAGGATTTGCCGTCTTCTCTCTGCTGGCTAGCAGCATTTACATCATCAACGACCTGACCGATCTACAGGCAGACCGGCAGCACCCGAAGAAAAGCTCCCGGCCTCTGGCATCGGGCCGGCTGAGCCCCGGTTTTGCCCACGCGGCGGTCTTCGTGTTCCTGGCGATCTCCCTGCCGGCAGCATATGCCCTCTCCCCAGGGTTCCTGACCCTATGCATCCTCTATATCATCACCAACCTGGCATACACTTACTGGCTCAAGCACGTCCCGCTTGTGGACGTCCTGCTGCTGGCCGGTTTTTACGTCATCCGGGTGGGCGCCGGGGTGACCCTGATCGAGGTTGAGCGCTTTTCCCCCTGGTTGTACGTGTTTACCACCTTTCTGGCGCTCTTCCTGGGGATTGGAAAGCGACGCGCCGAATTGTCCCTGATGGCCAGCGATGCTTCCGCCACCCGCAGAGTCCTGGACGGCTATACCTTGCCTTTCCTGGACCAGATGACGATCGTGGTCTCGGCGATGACGATCATGACCTACAGCCTCTATTCGTTCTCGGCCCCAAACCTGCCCGAAAACCACGCCATGATGCTGACCATCCCGTTCGTCATCTACGGGATCTTCCGGTACCTGTATCTGGTCCAGGTGAAGCACTCCGGGGAGGCGCCCACCGAGGTGCTTTACACCGACCGGCCGCTGCAGATCTGCGTGGTGCTCTTTGGCCTGGCTATCCTGATCATTTTTTACTTTTTTTGACCCCACCACAATTATCCCGCCAGGAAAGATGGAAAATCCTTCGCCCGCAAAAGCCTCCGCCCCCGGCAAAGTGATTCTTTTTGGGGAGCATGCCGTCGTTTACGGGCGGCCAGCGATCGCCGTGCCGGTCATCCAGGTGCAGGCTGCGGTCGAGGTGCGCCGGGACGAGCGCTCCGTCCCTGGAGGACTAATCTTCTCGCCGCAGGCCGGCCTGGACGACCGCATAGAGGATCTGGGTCCGGAATTTTGGGGGGCGGTCGTGTTGCGTTACGTCTGCCAGGCCGCGGGGCTGGAGCACGCGCCCCCGTTTACAATGCACATCCGGTCCACGATCCCGGTGGCTGCCGGCCTGGGATCCGGGGCTGCTGTGGCCGTGGCAGCCATTCGTGCGCTGGCTGAATTTCTGAACCTGGATCTGCCCCTCGAGCAGGTCAATACGATCGCCTTTGAGGTCGAAAAAATCCACCATGGGAACCCCTCCGGGATCGACAACAGCGTGGTGTCGTTTGAAAAACCGGTGTATTTCGAGCGCAGCAAATCACTCGAGATCCTGGAGGTGGGCCGGGCATTCACAATCGTGATCGCCGACACCGGCAAACCCAGCCGCACCTCCCTGGCAGTCGGAGACGTTCGCGCCGGCTGGATGCGGAATCCGGAAAAATACGAGCGCCTGTTCGATGAAGCCGGCGCCATTGCCGCCCAGGCCCGCGCAGCCATCGAGCGCGGCCGAACCGAACGGCTTGGGGCACTGATGAACGCCAACCACGCCATTTTACAAGCCATGGAGGTCTCTTCGCCGGAACTGGACCGTCTGGTACAGGCTGCATGGGAGAGCGGTGCATCCGGAGCGAAGCTGTCCGGAGGCGGGCGCGGTGGCAACCTGATCGCCCTGCCGGGTCCCAGGGCCGCCGAAAAGGTCGCCATGGCATTGGAAAAGGCCGGCGCCGCCCGCACCATCGTTACAGAGATCGCCAGGTCAAAGTCATGAGCGAATCGGCCGAACTCGCATTCCTAAAACTGGGTGGGTCGCTGATCACCGACAAGACCCGCCCCTCAACCGCGCTGCCGGAAATGCTCGATCAGCTCGCCGGGCAGATCGCAGCGGTTCTGGCTGACGGCAAAATGCGTTGGGTCCTCGGGCACGGCTCGGGCTCCTTCGGGCACGTCCCCGCCCAGGAGCACGGCACACGGAAAGGCGTTTTTACCCCCGAGCAGTGGCTCGGGTTCGCCGAGGTATGGCAACAGGCGGGAGCTTTGAACCGGATCGTGATCGAAACCCTGCACCGCCACCAGGTTCCAGCGGTGGCCTTTCCGCCCTCAGCGGGCGCCATGGGGCGCGAAGGTTCGCTTGACACCTGGGACATTTCCCCGCTGCAGGCCGCCCTCGCGGCCGGCCTGACCCCGGTCGTCTACGGGGATGTCGCTTTTGACCGGTTGCGCGGCGGCACCATCTTTTCCACCGAGGAGCTGTTTACACATCTGGCAACCAGCCTCCATCCCAGGCGCATTTTGATAGCCGGGATCGAGGCCGGGGTCTGGGCGGACTATCCCCACAAACAGGGGCTGATCGAACGGATCACATATAATGACTATGCGCAATTTGAGAGGGGGATCGCCGGATCCGGCGCGACTGACGTCACCGGCGGGATGGCCACCAAGGTGCGCGATATGCTCGATCTGGCCGCTCAAATCCCCGGGCTGGAAGTGCGCATTTTCGACGGGCGGCCGGCCGGGAACCTCCAGCAGGCCATGAATGGCGAACCCCTCGGCACGCTGATCACAGGGCAATCTGGCTGAGCAGCCATGCGGGCGCTTCTTTGGGCGGCTTGCGCCGCAGTTCTTCTGGCTCTCCCAGGCTGCCGGCCTCAGGCCACTCCGGCCAGCCCCTCGCCGCCCCCCTCCGAGACCATTCCTGCCCCCAGCCCAAGCCCAACACCGAGCAGCACCTTTGCGCCAAGCGCAACCCTGGAGCCCAGCCGGACCCCCCGGCCCAGCCTGACCCCCAGGCCCAGCCCCACCCTTCCGGACAGCGAGTTGTTCACCTGCCTGCCGGCGGAAGGCGAAAGGGTCAGCGGCGTCGTCGCCGGGGTGATCGATGGAGATACCATCACCGTCCAGGTCGGCATCCAGAGCTTCACCGTGCGCTATATCGGGGTGGATACGCCGGAGACGAATGTCGTCCCGGCCGAGCGCATGGGCCTGGAAGCGAAAAGCCGAAATCGCGAGCTGGTCACCGGTAAACGGGTGATCCTGGTAAGCGACCCTGCAGTGGGAAACACCGATCGCTACAATCGCCTTCTGCGGCACGTGATCGTCGAGGATATTTTTGTCAATGTGCAGCTGGTGCGCGAAGGGCTGGCCCGCTACTATCCCGGCGAAAACGCCTGCGGGGAGGCGATTTTCGCGGCCGAATTGGATGCCAGGTCTGACCATGTTGGATTGTGGTCGAACGACCCAACCGCCCCCCCTTAGTTGACACACCTATACCGTTGCATTAGACTAAAACCCCCTTCGCATTCACGCAGCCGGGGTTTTCCGGTGGATATGCGGGGAGAAAACCCACGTTCCCAATGTTCGGTCAGGCCTGTACTTTGTTCGAGGGCCGCTCATGATTCTCACAAGACAGCAACTGGAAACCAGCGAGCGCAGCAACCTGGCCCCTTACGGGCTGAAAAGCGGCGAAACCCGTGGCCGCGCATTCCCGGAGGACGAAGCCGAATACAGGACCACTTTTCAAAAAGACCGGGACCGGATTCTGCACACCACCGCTTTCCGCCGCCTGGAGTACAAAACCCAGGTATTTATCAATTACGAAGGCGATTACTACCGCACCCGCCTCACCCACACCCTCGAGGTCGCACAGGTCGGCCGGACGCTGGCGCGGGCACTCGGCGCCAACGAGGATCTGGTGGAAGCCATTTGCCTGGCACACGACCTCGGTCACCCACCTTTCGGGCATTCGGGGGAGGTGGCCCTGGCCGCGTTGATGGCCGATCACGGCGGTTTCGATCACAACAAGCAGTCTTTTCGCATCGTCACCAAGCTTGAGAAACGCTATCCAAGCTTCCGCGGCCTGAATCTGACCTGGGAAGTGCGCGAAGGGATCGTCAAGCACGAAACCGAATATGACGTCGCAGACGCGTCGGATTTCGATCCGGAATTGCGCGGCCACCTGGAAGCACAAATCGCCAACGTGTCCGACGAATTGGCGTACACCGCACACGATCTGGACGATGGCCTGCGTTCGGGCATGATCACACCCCCCATGCTCGCCGGCCTTGAACTGTGGGAAATGCTGCTCGACAATCTCGGTTTAGCGCGGGCGGATTCGCTAGATGAATTGCCGCGACACCGGCTGATCCGGCGGCTGGTCGGCATCCTGGTAACGGACCAGGTGCACACGGCCAACGCCCGGCTGGAGGAGAGTGCGGTCCGGTCCGTTCGGGAACTGCAGGAATTGCCTTATAATGTGGTTGGATACAGCCCCGAACTGGATAAAAAGAACCGCGAACTGAAAGATT
The DNA here is from genome assembly GCA_041632295.1 of Anaerolineales bacterium. Classification (GTDB taxonomy): domain Bacteria; phylum Chloroflexota; class Anaerolineae; order Anaerolineales; family JABWBV01; genus DATDOR01. The sequence continues at coordinate 9,240 of JBFKII010000049.1, forward strand.
TCCTGTTCCGCAACCTTTACCGCCATTCCCGGGTCGTTCGCATGGCTGTAAAAGCTGAGCGGCTTGTCAGCGACTTGTTCAACGCTTACCGGGACGTTCCCGAAATGCTCCCGGTCGAGGTCCAGGACCACATCGAGAAGCGCGGCCTGGAACGCGCGGTTTGTGATTACATCGCCGGCATGACGGATCGCTATGCGATTGAAGAATACGGTAAACTTTTTGACCCTACGACAAGGCCCTGAACCATGAATAAGCCAACCTATCTGACCCAGGAAGGCGAGACCAAGCTGCGCAAAGAGCTGGAGGAACTGACCGGACCCCGCCGGGAAGAGCTCGCCAAACGCCTGCGGATTGCAATCCAGCAGGGGGACCTCAGCGAGAACGCCGATTACATCGCCACCAAGGAGGAGCAGGGCTTTCTGGAAGGCCGCATCCAGGAAATTGAGGCATTGTTGCGACATGTGGTCCGGATCGAAGAGGGCGGGCAGCGGGACGCGGTGGACATCGGGGCCCATGTGACTATCCAGGAGGGCGACGATCCGCCGGAGAGGTATTATCTGGTCGGGTCCAACGAGGCAAACCCGCGCGAGGGTCGCATTTCCCAGGAATCCCCGATTGGAAAAGCGCTGATGGGAAAAAAAGAAGGGGAGATCGCCGAGGTGGATGCACCGGGCGGAAAAATCAAGCTTAAAGTCCTGAAAATTGAATGACGATCTCGGCGGAGCGCCAGCCGCCATTGAACTTAAAAAAAGCCCGGAAAATTCCGGGCTTTTTCGTTCATTCGAGGCAATCGCTATATCGGCCAGACCGCCAGTTCCAGGGTCATCCGCTCGAAGTGGCTGTTGGATGCCGTGGTCGGGTCATCACCGTAGAAAAGGTCGACCACTTTGGCCACCAGCCGCAGCTTGGCGGTTTCGAGCACGACCTTCGAGTTGGGCTGCGCCAGGACCGGATCCCCCTTGGCGGACAGACGGTCATGCGTTTCCACATCATGAAACGCGTAATCACTCATCAGCACCTTCGTAACCGTCTGGATGTCGTTTTTATCGAAAAGCCAGACCTCAAAAGCATTAACCCTTTTTGGTTCCCCGGGCCCGCTGGTCTCGGCGATCCCGACCCCGCACTCGCCCAGGAATTCTCCCGCGGGCGAATCGATGCTGAAGGAGTCGTCAAAGAGGTCATCCCCAAGCATGAAAGTAGTCATGAACTGGGCCAGCGGGGGCATCTCGCCCATGGACTCATAATCGGTTTGTTCGGCCTGGCGGGTGACTTCCGCAGCCTGCATGGCGGCCGTATCCCCATCCGAGACCGGCCCCCGCCGGAAAAGGAAGGTAAAGACAATCAGCATGCCGATGATCAAGGTGACAATACAGCCCACCCAGACAATGAACGGGAAACCGCCTTCATCAGCAGCCGGCTGACCGGTCCCCCCACCAGCAGCCGGGCCTGTCGCACTGACCGCAATTTTGAAAGCTTCGAGTTCGGTTGGAGTCAGGTGCTGGGGTTCGTTTTCGACCGCGGCCAGCGCCGAGTCACCTGCCTCCCCCAACTCCAGCCAGCGGCGCTGGGCTTCCCCGATATTGCCGGTTCGGGAAAAAGAGTCGATCGCCGTGCGCAGATAGTCCGCCTGCAGGTCTGCCCGCAGGTGGGACGGAGCTGCATCGGTCCATTGGACTGGGGCAAACACATATCCGAAAAGCAACCCCAGGATCAGGCCGGCAACGGCCCCGAGCGCCAGGGAAACGATAGGATTTTTCAAGCGTTCATTGAGCATGTCCATAAATGACTCCCAAGCAGTTTGGGTATCGAACAAGTGTGCGTTTCTGGAAGATCATTTTAGATCATGTGAACTAAACGCGCAACTGGGTCAGGCCGGGAAATGTTCCGGCTCCACCTCCTCCAATGGAAACCGCTCTTCGCAGCCGGTGCATTGGGCCTGTTTTTTGTTGGCGACCACCAGGAGCTTGCCGCACACCGGGCACGGGGTGGGCAAAGGTCGTTTCCAGGAGGTGAATTCGCACTCAGGGTAGTTGGCACAGCCGTAGAAGACGCGCCCTTTGCGGGTCCGGCGCTCGACCACCTCCCCCCCGTCCTCCGGGCAATCCACACCGATTTTTTCCAGCCAGGGCTCGGTATAGCGGCAGTCCGGAAAACCGCTGCAGCTGATAAATTTGCCGTAGCGGCCCCAGCGGATGACGAGCTCGTGGCCGCTCTCCGGGCACTGCCGCCCGACCGGTTCGGGCTCGGTTTTTACTTCCGGCATCTCCTCAAGGGCGATTTCCACTTGTTTGTAGAAAGGGTCGTAGAATTCGCGGATCGGCTCCACCCATTCCTGACCGCCGGAGGCGATATCGTCCAGCTGCTCCTCCATCCGTGCCGTGAACCCGATATCCAGAATATTGGGAAAATACTGGAGCAAGAGATCATTGACTATCATGCCGGTTTCTGTGGGAATCAGCGACCGGTTTTCCCGTACGATGTAATTCCGATTTTGCAGGGTGCCCAGGGTCGGGGCGTACGTAGACGGCCGTCCGATTCCGAACTCCTCCAACGCTCGCACCAGGCTGGCTTCGGTGAAACGCGGCGGGGGCTGGGTGAAGTGCTGTTCGGGGATCAGCCTGACCAGGTGCTGTTTCTGGCCCACTTCGATCGAATCCGGGATGTGGATGCCATTGCCATTTCCGTTCCCGTTGCCGTTTCCGTTGCCTTTGAAATCCTCGTAAACCAGCAGAAACCCGGGGAACTTCAAGGACGATCCGGAGGCGCGCAACCGGTACTTGTGCAGTTCGCCGCGAGCCGTTACTTGGACGGAAAGCGTGTCGTAAACCGCGTTTGCCATCTGGGAGGCGACAAAGCGCTGCCAGATCAAGTTGTATAGCCGATACTGGTCGCGCGTGAGGAATTCTCGAAGTGACTTAGGTTGGTTGTCCACCGAGGTGGGACGGATGGCTTCATGCGCCTCCTGGGCGGCCCGCGCCCGGGTCTTGTATCGGGGAGGGACTTCCGGTACGAATTTTTCTCCGTATCGGCGCCCGATGAACTCTCGAGCCTGGTTCTGCGCGCCCTGGGCGATGTTGGTCGAGTCGGTTCGCATGTAGGTGATCAGGCCTGTCGGCGAACCTTCTCCCAGGTCGATCCCTTCGTAGAGCTGTTGGGCGATCGCCATTGTGCGCCGGGCGGTGAAGTTGAGGCGGCGGGAAGCATCCTGCTGCAATGTGCTGGTCGTAAATGGCGCCGAAGGCTTTCGGTTCCTTGTTCCCCGTTTGATCTTGCTGATCTCAAAATCAGCGGGTTCCAGGTCCGCCAGCAGCGGCAGCACGTCCGCTTCGGCGCTCAATTCCGGCTTTTCCCCGTCGACGCGCGAGAGTTTGGCGATATACGTGCTCTGATCCCCCTCCGGGCGAAGTTCTGCTTCGATGGACCAGTATTCTTCGGGCTCGAAGGCATCGATCTCCCGCTCCCGCTCTACGACCATCCGCAGCGCGACGGACTGCACCCGGCCAGCTGACAAACGGCCGCGCACCTTGCGCCACAGCAGCGGGCTCAGGTTGTAGCCCACAAGCCGGTCCAGGATGCGGCGCGCCTGCTGTGCGTCGACCAGGTTCATGTCCAGCCCGCGGGGATGTTCAAACGCGGCTTGCACCGCGTCTTTGGTAATTTCGTGGAAAACCACCCGCTTGGTGAGATCCGGTTCCATTTCCGCCGCTTCCAACAGGTGCCAGGCGATCGCCTCGCCTTCCCGGTCGGGGTCTGTGGCTAGATAAATTTCTTCCGCCTTCTTGGCGAGCGATTTAATTTCTTTCACCACCGGCCTTTTGTCGTTCGGGACCCGGTACTTCGGCTGAAAATCATTTTCCGTGTCCACCGATAACTGCGAGCGCAGCAGATCGCGCACGTGCCCGACTGAGGCTTTGACGGTGAAATCCTTGCCGAGATAGCGGCCCACGGTCTTGGCTTTGGCCGGCGATTCGACGATCACCAGTTTTCCTTTCCGCTTCTCTTTCTTCCGGGCCGGCCGAACCACTTTCGGGGGCTCCATGCCGTTGTGCGCCTCTGTCTTCCCCATCCGGTACAGACCGATCCCACAAACCGGGCATTCACCCCGGGTAGCCGGTGTGCCGGCCTTGGTGAAAACCGGGGTTGGACCCTTGATCTCTCGCTTGGTTTTGCACTTTACACAATATGCTTCCAAAATAAATTCTCCATTTCAGTGCGGCCGAAGAATAACCAGGCCGCCGGTTTCTTTCCGCAACACCCACACCAACGAAGAAAAACGCCGGATGTTACGGAATTTTTTTTGAGCTCCGCGGGAAGGACGCTAGCGCAGCACCACATAGTTCATGCCGCCAACCTGCCGGACCAGCCCTTTCAACTCCATCATGGTCAGGGCCGCCACGACTTCTTCGATCGACCCGTCGATCGCCTGGCAGAGTGCGTCCACATGGACCGGTTCGTTTCCCAACTGGCCATACAGCGCCTGCTCGGTTTCATTCCCGGGAAGCAACCGCTTGGCTTGCCGGAAGTGATCGATCTGCTGCAGGTTCAGCGTGTCCAGGATATCGCCCGGTTCGAGCAACGGAACGGCCCCTTTCCGGATCAAGGAATTGGTACCCAGACTCTGGGGCCCAAAGATGCTCCCTGGCACGGCGAAGACCTCCCGGCCCTGGTCGGCGGCAAAACGGGCGGTGATCAGGGCGCCGCTCTTTTCCCCCGCCTCCACGATGACCACTGCCATCGACAGGCCGGAGATGATCCGGTTTCTGGGCGGGAAATTTGCAGCCTCCGGCGGCGTGCCCACCGGATAATCACTGACCAAAGCACCCTGCTCGCGAATCCGGGCGGCCAGCTGCCTGTTTTCGGGGGGATAAACCCGATCCACGCCGCAGCCAAACACCGCTATCGTCCGGGCACCCATTTCCAGTGCGGTCTGGTGGGCGACCGTGTCCACCCCACGGGCGAGGCCGCTGACCACGCTGATCCGGTTGCGGGCCAGATAGCGGACCACTTTTTCCGTCACCTGCCGCCCGTAAGCGGTCACCCTGCGGGTGCCGACCACCGCAACCGCCCATTCGTCGGCCTCGAGGAACGCACCGCGCACATAAAGCACCGGCGGCGGGCTGTCGATTTCCAGGAGGCGACCTGGATAATCCGGGGCCTGCCAGGTAACGACGCGGATCCCGGCTTCCTGGATCTGTTCCCAGATCCGGTCCAGATCGACCTGCCCGCGAAGACGGATGATCTTACGCGCCAGTTTCTTACCCAGTCCGGCTGCTGCAAGTTCGGAAGCCCTCCCGTTCCAGGCGGCCTCGATATCCTCAAAGTGGTCCAGAAGCGCTTCCAATCGTCTTGGACCCACTCCGTTCACCAAATTAAAGCCAACCCAGAATTTTACCTTTTGGTCCATGTCCCACCTGTCCTCTATTTGATTGCCCATCCCGGCAGATTGGGATTTGTTCCCTTTAAAAGGAAGGTCCCGGCCGAAATGCGCCACAGAATACCACAATCAATTTTTATATGTCAAGTGGGGGAGCCCCTACAACCGCCCTTCGGGGCCGCTCGAACGAACCTTCAGGGAAGCAGTCCTGTGGGAAGCCGGACGGTGATATTGCCGATCTCGAGGTCGACCTGCAGGACGACATCATCCAGCCGGGGGATCAGGATTTCTCCATAGGATTCCCCGCGGACCACCAGAACATCGTTCGCGCCGGTGCTGATGATCTCCCGGACAACCCCGAGCACCAGACCCGCCTCATCGATGACCGGCAGCCCGATCACTTCGTGCTGGTAGTATTCCCCATCCGGCAGAGCCGGTCGATCGGCGGTGCGCACATACATCCGGGCATTGCGCAACAACTCCGCCCCCTGGCGAGTGTCCACCCCTTGCAGGTGAAGGAGGGATTTCTTTCCATGGTCCTTCAACTGTGCGATTTGATAGGGAACGTGGGTCTCACCGATAAAAACCTGTGTCCCCTGCTCCAGGCGCTCGGGAAAATCCGTCAGCACATGGAAGTGCAGATCCCCGCGCAGACCATGCGGGCGCCCAATCACGCCGACAACCAAGAAGACAGGCCCGCCGGGTTGTGGCGAGCCTGGGGGATTCACACGGTTTCGGCGAGCGGCTGGGCTCATCGCGGGTCGACGACCTCCAGGTTCGCTCGCTTGCCCTCGGTTGCGGCTGCAACCCGCAGCAAAGTACGCATGGCATTGGCCACCCGGCCTTGCTTTCCAATCACGCGCCCCATGTCCTCTTTGGCGACCCGCAGCTCGAAATTGACCGTCGAGCCCATGTCAATTTCAGTAACCCGGACCTGGGTCGGGTCGTTTACCAGGGAGCGGGTGACATATTCGATCAGTTCCTTCACTTCGGGCCTCCAGGCGGTTCCTTGGGGGCTGCCGGTGGATCGTTCCGGCCAGCGGATCCCTACTATTCTTCTTCTGCGGGGGCTTCTTCTTCGTCTGATGCCTCTGATTCATCCGCAGCATCCGTATCTTCTTCACTTTCGGTTTCTTCTTCAGAGTCCGCTTCCACTTCCTCGACGGCTTCGGGTTCTTCTGAAGTCTCGGCAACTTCTGGGGCTTCAGCGACTTCCGCAGCTGCGGCTGCCGCCTCAGCTTTGGCCGCTTTTGGTGCCGCAACCACTTTAGTGCGTGGGTCAACATCCTGCAACCCGGCTTCTGCCTCCGCCAGCAGCGTTTCCACATCCTCCCCGGCTTTGAAACGCTTGATGCGCTCATCGGCGCCGATCTGGCGCAGGACCTGCCAGACAGAGTCACTCGGTTGTGCACCCTTGCTGATCCAATCATACACCCGGTCTTCTTTGACCACAATTGTGGCTGGTTCGGTGCGCGGGTTGTAGTGGCCTAAAATCTCGAGGAAACGGCCGTCGCGCGGTGATTCTTTATCCGCGGCCACGATCCGGTAGGAGGGCTGGCCTTTCTTCCCCTCCCGGCGTAAACGAATTCTTACCATTGATATTCTCCTTGGCGTTGGCTATCCAAATAAATTCGGCATGCCGCGCATCCCGGACTTGCGGATGCGCTTAAACATGCGCTGCATTTCGCGATGCTGCTTGAGCAGCTGGTTGACATCTTGCACGTTGGTGCCGGAACCGCTGGCGATCCGGCGCCTGCGGCTGGCATTCAATAGCTTGGGCTTGCGGCGCTCGAGAGGGGTCATCGAAGCGATAATGGCCTCAGTTTTCTTGAGCTGCTTTTCGGCGTCGTTCGGATTGATCTGCCGCGCCACCTGCCCCATCTGTCCTGGAAACATCTCCAGGATCTGGCCCAGCGGGCCGAGTTTGCGGATGGTCTTGAGTTGTTCGGCAAAATCCTCCAGCGTGAATTCGCCTGAGACCAGTTTTTCCGCCTGCTTTTGCGCCTCATCCTCGTCCAGGGCCATTTCCGCCCTTTCGATCAGGCCGATCACATCCCCCATCCCGAGGATGCGGGAAGCCAGCCGGGAGGGATCGTAGGTCTCGATTCCGTCCAGGTGTTCGGCGGTGCCCAGGAACTTGATCGGCACGCCGGAAACCGAACGGATCGAAATGGCTGCGCCGCCGCGCGAGTCGCCGTCCATCTTGGTCAGGATCAGGCCTGTCAGGGGCAAGGCGTCCTTGAAGCCCTTGGCGATGTTGACCGCCTCCTGGCCGATCATGGCGTCGACGACCAGTAAGATCTCGACCGGTGCGACGTGGGCGTTGATGGCTTCCACTTCCTCCATCAGGGCCTCGTCCAGTTGGGAACGGCCGGCCGTGTCGACGATCATCACGCTATGACCGCCTTTGCGGGCCAGCTGGCGCGCATTCGCCGTCAGCCGTGGGGGTGCGACCCCTGGTTCGGTGTGGACCGGCACGTCGAGCTGCCTGCCGAGGGTCTGCAACTGATCGATGGCGGCCGGACGGTACGGGTCTGCGGCGACCAGTAGGACACGCTCACCGCGTGCCCGCAGCAGCTTGGCGAGCTTGCCGGCCATGGTGGTTTTCCCGGAGCCCTGCAAACCGACCAACATGATCACACGCGGCTTTTCGCCGCTCAGGTTGAGCTTCTCGGGCTCCCCGAGCGTGGTGATCAGCTCCTCGTTTACGATCTTGATGACCTGCTGGCCGGGGTTCAGGGCCCGCGAAACCTCATGGCCCACCGCGCGCGCCTGCACGCGGGAGACGAAATCCTTGGCCACGCTGTAGTGGACGTCCGCTTCAAGCAGCGCACGTCGCACTTCTTTCATGGCCTCATCGACATCCGATTCGCGCAGTTTTCCGCGCCGCCGGAGTTCTTTGAAGACGGATTCGAGCCGTTGGGTCAGGTTCTCAAACATGGCCAGACATAAAAAATCCGCACCTGCCGGTCTCCCCAGACAATCGAGGGGGAACCAGTACCGCAAAGGGCGGAACGCAACCGTGAATTTTAGCCATGAAAGGGGGAATGGTCAAGGTGAATACGTAATTATGCAATGCGTAATTTGTAAACTTCCGGACCGGGCTCCTCCAGTCTGGCTTGCAACTTGAAGCACAGTTTCGGGTTAAAATCCATAATCAACGCTAGACTCCGGAGGCCAGATATGACCGTTGCGATCGTAACCGACAGCACATCCACGATCCCCAAGAACCTGATTGAAAAATACAACCTCACCATCGCCCCACAGGTTGTTATCTGGGAGGGTAAA
>JBFKII010000050.1:0-17867 GCA_041632295.1 Anaerolineales bacterium
ACCTGCAGGTAGCGCACTTCGCGCCGGCTGAGCTGCGGCTCCTCGGGCACCTCCATCGCCGAGTTTCGGTTTGAAAGATTGGTTTCCATGGCTCACCTCCATTGCGGCCCGGACCGGATCCCTTCGCGCTGCGGGGCAATTTCCTGCTTTCGGGCGCGGCGGGCTCACCCGGGTATAGGCCAGATGCCGGTTTATTTCCATTTCTCTCAGCATAGCACCCGCCCTCGGCGTGTCTTTAAGATCCGATTGGAGAAAGTTTAAGCCGGCCTTAAGTCCGTAGCGATCTCAGTCCTTTGGATTCAAATTCTCGGGTTTCCTCTTTTCTCTGTGTCAACGTAATCGGGGGAAGGCCACTTTTATAAAAACTACTTTCAAGAAAACCCCGAGGGCCCCGGACCTGAATTCGTGGAAAGCGCGCATCGCGTGATATATTTCCTGGCATGGTCCAGATCGACGAGATCCGGGTGCAGCAGGAGCACGACCTCCTGCTGGTCCGGCACCGCATGCAGCGGCTCACACAGATGGCCGGGCTGCCCATTGGAAACCAGGCCAGGCTGACCACCACCGTCGCCCAGGCTGCGGAAAGCCTGTACCACTACTGCGGCCGGGTCCTGGTATCCCTGGAAGTGGCTGAACACGATGGCCAGCACTGGCTGCAGGCGACCATCACGGAGGCGGACGGCGCCGAGGCCCGGTCGGTGGCCACGCTTTCCCGGGCCGACCTGCTGACCTGGCTGGACGGCATGCACCTGTTCGTTCAGAATTACTCCGTCTACAGTGAAGCGGGGGAGCCGATCCGGGTGGTGGCCGCCAAACCGTTCCCCACCTGGCAAAAGACCGTGACCGAGGAGACCCTGGAGGCCTGGCGGGAAAAGTTGCGCCAGGAGCCGCCCCGTTCACCCGTCCAGGCCATCCTGGAGCAAAACCAGTCCCTGGTTCAGGTGCTCAACGAACTGCGGGCCACCGAGGCGGACCTGCGGCAGAAGATTCGCGAGGTCGAGGCGCTGGAGCAAATGCGGGACGACCTGGTGCACGCTCTGGTCCATGACCTGCGCAACCCGCTGGCCAGCATCCGTTCTTCCCTGTCCGGGCTGCTGTACGACGATTCAAGCGCGCTAAATGAATACCAGCATGCCATGGTCGAGATTTCGTACCTGTCAGCCAAAAAAATGAGCGGCCTGGTGGAAAACATCCTGGACGTCTACAAACTGGAGCGGGATGGGCTCCAGATCGACCCGCAACCGATCGCGCCGGGGGAGCTGATCGAGGGGGTCCTGCGCCAGCAGGCCCCGCTGGCCCGGGAAAAGAACATCCGCCTGACCCTGGAGGCGCCCGATTTCCTGCCCTCGATCGCAGCCGACCGGGATCTGGTTGAAAGGATGGTCCAGAACCTGCTTGACAATGCGCTCAAATTCACGCCCGAAAACGGCCAGATCGTGGTTTCCGCCCTGGCCCGCGATCCGGAAGGGAGCGAAGGTGCGCAGGCACTGGTCGTGCGGGTGGCGGATTCGGGCCCCGGCATTGAGGCCGGTCAGAAACCCCACCTGTTTGAAAAGTTCACGACCGGAAAACGAGAGGAAAGCGGGAGCGGCATCGGGCTGGCTTTTTGCAAGCTGGCCGTCCAGGCGCACGGCGGCGAGATCTGGGTGGAAGATTCTGCAGGGCCAGGGGCCACCTTCGCTTTCATGCTCCCCGTGGCGAGACAGAATCATCGAGAAGGGAGGGACGATGGCTGAGACGATTTTGCTGGTGGAGGACGAGAAACTGCTGCGCCGCAGCCTGCGCTTTAACCTGGAGCGTTCCGGCTACCAGGTCAACAGCGTTTCGAACGCCGAGGATGCGCTCCAGATGATCGAACGGCAGCCCCCTGACCTGATCCTGCTGGATATCAATCTGCCGGGCATGGATGGGTTGGAGGCCCTGCGCGAAATCCGCAAGGACGGCCGGCTGCCGGTCATCTTCCTGACCGCCCGGCGGCGCGAGCTGGACGAGGCCCTGGGCCTGGAGTTAGGCGCCGATGACTACGTCACCAAGCCCTTCGATTTCCCGGTGCTGCTGGCGCGGATCAAAGCGGTCCTGCGTAGGGTGGAGGAGGCCGGGGCCCCCCGACCTGCCAGGGAAACCGTCCAGGCCGGCGATCTGACCATCGACCCCCGCGGGGTTACGGCCACGCTGGACGGATCAACGCTGGCGCTCTCTCCCAAGGAGTTCGACATCCTGCACCTGCTGGCCTCCCGTCCGGGGGAGGTGCTTTCCGTGGACAAAATCCTCAACCAGGTCTGGGGAGCGGAATTCGAGGGCCAACCGCAGGTGGTCTACGTGCACATCCGCTGGCTGCGCGAGAAAATCGAGGCCGACCCCCAGAATCCGGTCCGCATCGTGACGGTGCGCGGCAAGGGGTACAAGCTCGTCCCGCAGCCGGACGCTTAAAGTTCTCTTAAGGTTGCAAAAACCGGGATTTAAGGCCGGCGCGTCCCCACTGTGCTACAGTTCGGATGGGTCGGCCTGCCGGGCGACAGGCTTAACCGTCCATGCCCACAACGGGATGCGGCCGGCCAGATTATTCTATGCAAGCGTTCTTTTGGACATGATCCCTGATTTCGGCAACTCATTGGGCGCGGTGATTTCCGCCACCCAGGCCCTGTTAAACGGAGCCGAGTCCGATCCTCGATTGCGCCGGGACCTGCTGGGGGAAATGGAGGTCAGCCTGCGCCACCTGCATCACCTGTATGAAAACTGGATCTTGTGGAAAGCCCAGCGGAAGGGCGCCATGCGCCTGCAAAAGAGGCATATCCGGCCGCACGAATGGCTGGATGGCCTGCTGGCCTCGTGGCGGGGATTCCGGCCCGATAAAGGCCTGGCCTGGTCGGAACACATCTCCGCCACCCTGCCCGGCATCCAGGTGGATGTGAATCTAATGGAGCGGGCGCTGGGAAATTTGCTGTACAGCGCCATCCACTGCGCCCCCCAGCGATCCGAGATCCACTTTTCGTGCGCTGTCGCCGGCGAAGGCACACGATTGCGCATCGAACTGTGCGATGAAGGTCCTCCGGTCTCCTGGCAGGATATCCCGGCTCTGGAGGATTCTCCCGGGCAGCCGGGGAAGCACCCGCGACTGGCAGGGGGATTGGGGCTGGGCCTGGCGGTGGCCAACCGGATTATCCGCAGCCACGGGGGCGTGTTACACGCCGCCGGATCAGCGGACTCCAACTGCTTTCAGCTTGAAATCCCCCTGGAATAATTATTTTTGCGGCCGGTCAGGCTGTTTCGCCTGCCAGCACGCGCCACATCCTCCGGTCAATAATTGGTGGGGAGATGTTTCTCTGTTGACAAAGCAGGCCAATTCCATTAGCATAAACTGAGAGCGCTCCCAGCGTTTTTCCTTGTGCATCAACGAAAAATGCTTTTCTCCATACTTTATTCCGATTGTTTGGGAGCGCTCTCAGAAAGAGGTCCGGGGATGAGCGCCGGGGCCGCCGTGGCCCTCGCTGCAGCTTTCACCCTCGGAAATACCGCAAACCAAGTGGGGCCGCCGGGTGAAGAACCGCATCGAAATCCACCCCCTGCCAGGCTTTTCCTTCAGTCTCATCCAGCCAGCATTTCCACCTTACCTGTTAACAGGCGGGCTGGCTCGACGCGCGCCCAGGCGCCTCCCCCCCGCCCCCTGAGATCGCGCCCCGCCCGCAAGAGTGAGACGCGCGGAGAAGAGCATGTCCGAAGCACTCCCAAATAACCTCCCGGTCCGCAGCGGCCATTACAGCCTCCCTGATTTCAGCCACGCAAAACCTTTTTCCAGTTTTTTGCCAGGCATCGCGGGCACGAACGGGATCCCGCTGTGGGTCTTCTACGTGAACCGCGGGCAGGCGATCTGCAGTTTCGGCGTGGAGAGCAAAGACTCTCCGATCATGGAGTTCCAGCCGGCCAACACAGCCTACCGCACCACCCACCAGACCGGTTTCCGCTCCTTTCTCAAAGTCAACCCGGGGGATCAGCCCCATCTTTACGAACCCTTTTCAGCCGGCCCCCGGCCGGCTGCGATCGCCCGCCGCATGCAGATCGGGCTCAACGAACTCGAAATCGAAGAGACCCATGCCGCGCTCGGTTTGCAGATCAACGTGCTCTACTTCCTCATTCCGGGAGAGCGCTTTGCCGGGCTGGCGCGCAGGGTGACTATCAAAAACCTGGCCCGGCAGCCGGTTTCCATGGAGATCCTGGACGGCCTGCCGGTGATCATCCCGCACGGGGTCAGCAACTGGACGCTGAAGGAGATCGGCCGGACCATCGAAGCCTGGATGGCAGTGTACCACCACGAACAGGGCACCCCTTTTTACCGCCTGAAAGCCGGGACCGACGACACGGCCGAGGTGGAAACGATCGAAGCCGGGCACTTTAGCCTGTCCTTCGCGGTCCAGCAGGAGACCCTCCGCCCTCTGAAGCCGATTGTGGACCCGGCGCTGGTGTTTGGGCCCAATACGGCGCTGACCGCGCCCGATCGCTTCCTCGAACAGCCGCTGGAAAAAATCCTGGCAGCACAACAGGTCACCAGCGGAAAGACGCCCAGCGCACTTTTCGGGTATTCCACCAGCCTGCCCCCCTCCGGCAACACAGTCATCTATTCCGTCTTTGGGCATATCGGCAACGAAAACCATCTGGCCCGGCATGCCGCCCGGCTGTACAGCGAGCCGTTTTTTGAGGGGAAACGCCGCCAGGCCGTCGAATTGGCCCAGGCCCTGACCGATGATGTCGATACCCGGACCAGCTCCGCTGTGTTCGATGCTTACTGCCGGCAAACCTATCTCGATAACCTGCTGCGGGGCGGGCGGCCGATCCTGATGAAAACGGCATCTCAGCCCGCGGTTTTCCACATTTACTCGCGCAAGCACGGCGATCCCGAGCGCGACTACAACGCCTTCAAGCTGGCGCCCGAACCTTTTTCCCAGGGCGAAGCCAATTACCGGGATGTCAACCAAAATCGCCGCCTGGATGTCTTTTTCAACCCCGGGGTTGGAGCCTTCAACCTGCGGGCGTTTATGAGCCTGATCCAGCTGGACGGATACAATCCCCTGGTCGTCCGGGGGGTCCGGTTCTCGGTAGCGCCCGAAAATCGGGCGGCCCTGCTTTCCGGGGTCTCCCAGCCTGAAACCCTGGCGCCCCTGCTGGAGCGCACCTTCACACCAGGCCAGCTGCTCAACCACCTGGCCGATCATGAGATCGAGCTTCATGAAGAGCCGGAAGCATTTCTGGACCGGGTGCTCCAGCGCGCCGAACACACCTTCGAGGCCCAGCACGGCGAGGGGTACTGGGTCGACCATTGGACCTACAACCTGGACCTGATCGACAGCTACCTGGCCGTATTCCCCAACCGGAAAGACGCGTTGCTGTTTGAAGATGCCGATCTGCCATTTTATGACAGCCCGGCGATCGTACAGCCGCGGGAGAAAAAATATGTGCTCGTGGATGGGGCGCCGCGCCAGCTGGATGCCGTCTTGGAAGACCCCGAAAAAGCCGCCCTGATCGATTCCCGCTCCACCCACCCGCATTGGATGCGCATCCAGCACGGCCGGGGGGAAATTTACCGGACCACCCTGTTCGGCAAGCTGTTTCTCCTCGCCCTGCTGAAATTTGCCACCCTGGACCCCTACGGGATGGGCGTTGAGATGGAGGCCGGAAAACCGGGCTGGTATGACGCCCTCAACGGCCTGCCCGGGCTGTTTGGCGCTTCCATGGCCGAAACCTACGCGCTGCACAGGCTGCTGGCGTTCCTGCGGGAGGCGCTCGAGGGCAAAAACAGCACTCCCATCGTCCTGCCGGTGGAAATCTGGCAGCTGACCGAAGCGATCCTGGAACACCTGCGCCAGTGGGAGGAGTCGGCCGATCCCCGGCGCGATTTCGTCTATTGGGACGCGGTATCACAGGCGCGCGAAGGATACCGGACGGATACCAGGCTCGGGCTGAGCGGGCGCGAACACCCGGCTCAGGCCGAAAGTCTGGTCTCTGCCCTGGACCTGCTGCTGGAAAAGGTCAGGTTTGGGCTGGAGCGGGCGGAGGGATACAGCCAGGGAGTGCCGCTGACCTATTTCTCTTACCGGCTGGTCGGGCACGAGACGATCCGCACCCCAGATGGGGAGGTCGCCCGGGACGCCGCCGGGCGCCCTTACCTGCGACCGATCCGCTTCGAACCCGACCCGCTGCCGCTCTTTTTGGAAGGGCCGGTGCGCGCCTTGCGGATCCAGACCGACCCATCGGCAGCCGCCCAGATCCACAGGCAGGTAAAAGCCAGCCCCCTGTTCGACCGGGCGCTGAAGATGTACAAGGTCAACGCCTCATTGGAGCGCCTGCCGCAGGACATCGGCCGGGCGCGGGCGTTCACGCCGGGCTGGCTTGAAAACGAATCGATCTGGCTGCACATGGAGTATAAATACCTGCTGGAACTGTTGCAGGCCGGCCTGTACGAGGCGTTTTTTGAGGACTTCAAAAACGCCCTGATCCCTTTTCAGGACCCGCAGCGATACGGGCGCAGCCCCCTGGAAAACAGCTCTTTTCTGGTCAGCAGCGCGCACCCGGATCCGTCGCTCCACGGCACCGGCTTTGTCGCTCGCCTCAGCGGCGCGACCGCCGAGTTCCTGAGCATCTGGTCTCTGATGATGGCCGGGCAGCACCCTTTCACGGTGCAAGATGGCGACCTCCACCTGGCCCTCAAGCCCGTCCTGCCCGGATGGCTTTTCCCAGAGGATGGACCGCTGTCGTTTCGCTTCCTGGGAAAAACGGAGGTCCGCTACCATAATCCCGGGCGCCTGGACACATTTGACCCGGGATTGGAGGTTGCCAGGATCGAGCTCCGGCTTCAGGATGGGAGCCAGGCGGCGTTCGATCAAAGCACCATCCCGCCTCCATACGCCGAGAAAGTGCGCGCCGGTGAAGTGGCCCGCATCGACCAGCATTTTGACGCACGGTAAGAACAGAGAAAAGCAGGCCTGCAAATAACACAATTCCATCGACCTGGTGAAAACATGACGCATTGGGAATTCACAGATGAACGCGGTACGTTCAGGCTGAGCGATCCGCACAAAACCAGTTACCTATATTTCCCGCTGGTCAATCCGGCCGGCATGGTGTCCTCCATCACCCCCACCCTCCACGGGGATACCAAGACCGGTCACAACGCTTATCTCACCCCGCCCGTTAGCGTGGAGGACTTGCACACCAATCTGTACGCCCGGAATTTCTGGGTTTCCCTGGAGGGACAGAGTCCCTGGTCGGCCGCCGGGAATTCCGCCCCCCAGCTGGCGGCCGCCTACGAAGAAGACGCCCGCGAACAGGTCACCCTGGAAGCGGGGATGCTGTGGCATAAGATCACCCGCCAAAGCCGGGAACTCGGCCTGTCGTCCGAGGCGGTCAATTTCGTCCCGTCCGGCCCGGACCGGGTCGAGCTGATGTGTGTGAAGCTGACCAACACCGGGGAGCAGCCCCAGACCCTGACGCCGACGGCCACCATTCCGATTTTCGGCCGCTCCGCGGATAACCTGCGCGATCACCGCCATGTCACTTCGCTCCTGCACCGCATCCAGTGCCACGAAAACGGGATCCTGGTGCGCCCTTCACTCTCCTTTGACGAACGCGGCCACCAGGTCAACCATCTGACCTACGCCGTGCTGGGCGCGGAAGGTCAGGGCGCCCCGCCGGTGGGCTTTTTCCCCCTGGTAGAGACGTTTGCCGGCGAAGGAGGCAGCCTCCTATGGCCGGAAGCCGTGGTGAAGTCCCTGCCCCCTTCCCATCGCCCGGGCCAGGATTGCGAAGGTTTCGAAGCCATCGGTGCGCTCCGCTTCCGGGAAATCGTCCTGGCACCCGGGGAAAGCCGCACCTACATTCTCGTCCTGGCCGTGCTCGATGAAGGCGAAGATGTCCAGTCCATTCTATCGGCCTACGCCAGCCAGGGTAAATTCGACCACTGGCTGGAACAGACCCAGGCGTACTGGCAGGCGAGGATCGGCAGCCTTTCGATCCGGACGGCCAGCGAGCACTTTGACCGCTGGATGAAATGGGTCTCGATCCAGCCCATCTTGCGCCGCCTGCTGGGCAATTCGTTCCTGCCCTACCACGATTATGGGCGCGGCGGGCGCGGCTGGAGGGATCTCTGGCAGGACATCCTGGCCCTGCTCCTGATGGAGACCAGCGATGTGGGCGACTTGCTCTTCAGCAATTTCGCCGGCGTCCGCTTCGATGGCAGCAATGCCACGATCATCGGCTCGCAGCCGGGCGAATTCAAAGCCGATCGCAACGACATCCCGCGCGTCTGGATGGACCACGGCGCCTGGCCCTGGCTGACCACCAGGCTGTATATCGATCTGAGCGGCGATCTGGATTTCCTCCTGCGCAAACAGGCTTACTTCAAAGACCACCTGATCCACCGTTCCGCCAAGCGGGACGAATCCTGGGTTCCCGAACAGGGCACCATCCTGAAGACCGCCTCCGGGGAGGCCTACCGCGGCAGCGTCCTCGAGCACATTCTGATCCAAAACCTGGTCCCATTTTTTAATGTTGGGGCGCACAATAACATCCGCCTGGAGGGCGCAGATTGGAATGACGGGATGGATATGGGCGCGGAAGGCGGCGAGAGCGTGGCTTTCAGTTCGCTTTACGCCGGCAATCTGCGGGAGATCAGCGAGTGCGTCCGATCCCTGGAGCGCCTGCAAATCACAGAGGTCGAGGTGGCTGAAGAACTGCTCTGGCTGTTGGACACCCTGGGCACGCCGGTCGACTACAGCTCCCCGGAAGCCAAGCAGGCCCGCCTGGCCGCTTACTTCGAGCACTGCGCCCATACGGTCTCCGGCAGGCCCGCCCGCATCCCGCTGCAAGATCTCTCCCGGGATCTCGCCGCGAAAGCGGAATGGCTCAGCGGCCATATTCGCCGGCAGGAATGGCTTCAAAACAAAAACGGCCACGGCTGGTTCAACGGCTATTACGACAACCACGGGCGCCGCGTGGAAGGGGACCACCCACTGGGTGTGCGCATGACGCTCAGTGGGCAGGTATTCGCCCTGATGGGCGGCGTGGCCAGTGATCCACAGGCGCAAGAAATCATCCGCAGCGCCCGCCACTACCTTTTCGATCCCGGGGTGGGTGGCTACCGCCTGAACACGGATTTTGGGGAGGTGGTGCTGAGCCTGGGACGCGCTTTCGGCTTTGCTTACGGCCACAAAGAAAATGGGGCCATGTTCAGCCACATGGCAGTCATGTACGCCAAAGCCCTGTACCAGCGGGGTTTTGTCCACGACGGCTATCTCACGCTCGAGGCCATTTACCGCGCCAGCGTCGATTTCCCGACCAGCCGGATGTACCCGGGCATCCCGGAATATTTCAACCCCAACGGCCGGGGGATGTACCCGTACCTGACCGGCTCCGCCAGCTGGTACCTGTACACGCTGGTGACCGAATGCTTCGGGATTCGGGGGGCACTGGGCGACTTCGTCCTGTCCCCCAAGCTGGTGAAGCAGCAGTTTGATCCCGACGGCAAGGCCGCAATCCGCACCCGCTTTGCGGACCGCACCTTCACGGTGACCTATCACAACCCCGCCGGCCTGGATTACGGGGAATACAGGATCGGATCGATGCTCCTGAACGGCCGGCCCACCGATACCGGTGGGGACGGTGCAAATGCCATTGTGCCCAGAAACACGATCGCCGCCTTATCGCCCGGCGATGATCACGAGATCGAAATCACCCTGGAAAAGGCTTGATGCGGGTTTCGGGTTTACAGCTCGGATAGCCGCCACCCTAAGGCGTTCTCAAGGTCGCGAATACCAGGCGGAAAACTGGGTTTCGGGCGATTGAGTTTCATCGCCGCTCAAAACAGCGTTTTCCGCCTTGGGCTATCTCAGTCCTTTCGATTTTGAAGGTTCTAGAATTCCTCTTTTCTCAGTGTCCACTAAATCGGGGTAAGGTCAAAGGGCCTGTCATGAGTGCAATCGAAGGGCCTGTCCTGACTATAATCGAAGGGCTCGGCCCAGGTCTCGGTTTCGATACGTGCCCTGGGGGTCGAAAGGGCCATGCGGCCGGATCTGCACCAGCTGGCCGACCTTTTCGGCCAGGGTCATGCGGGCCAGCAGGTCCGCGACCCGCACCCGGGTTTCAGGCTTTGGGTGGTTGTAGTGGCCGGTTTCCGTCTGCAAAAGCGTCCTCCTCAGCGCTGTTTCGCTGGTAGATCTCCCGCACAATCGCTTCGATCTCCGGCTCCTCCACGCTGATGTCCTGGACAGGGTAGCGGGCGGCCAGGTCGGTGATCAGCATGGAGGCGGAGGTTTCGCGCCGGTCGAAGCGGAAACGGGCCTGTTGCTCCCGCCGGGAGACCAGTTCAGTGCCCGCAAGCTGGATCTCGCCGACCGGCTCGCTGAAATCCACCACCAGGGTGCGGTGCGGCGCCAGCTGCTGCTTGATCCCGGCCACCCGGCCGTCGTAGATGATCTGCCCGTGGTCGATGATCAGCATGCGCTCGCAGACCTTTTCGATATCCGACATATCGTGCGTGGTCAGCAGGACCGTGACCTGGCGCTCGCGGTTGAGCCGGTGCATGAAATTGCGGAAGCGCTCCTTGGCGACCACGTCCACGCCGATCGTCGGCTCGTCCAGGAAAAGGATATCAGGGCTGTGCAGCAGGGCGGCCGCCAGATCGGAGCGCATGCGCTGGCCCAGGCTGAGCTGGCGCACGGGGGTGTCCTGGAACTCATGCAGGTCGAGCAGGTCGTTGAAGAGGGCCATGTTCGCCTGGTAGGTCTCATCGGGGATCTTGTAGATCTCCTTGAGCAGGCGCAGGCTTTCGATCACTGGCACGTCCCACCAAAGCTGGGTCTTCTGGCCGAAGACCACGCCGATGCGGCGGGCCAACAGGCGGCGCTGGGCGTGCGGCGTGAAACCGTCGACCATGATCTCCCCGGCCGTGGGCAGGAGGATGCCGGTAAGCATCTTGATGGTGGTCGACTTGCCGGCGCCGTTTGGCCCAACGTAGCCGACCATCTCCCCTTTTTGGATGGCAAAACTGACGCTGTCGACGGCCGTTTTGGCCTCCCGCTCCTGGGAAAAAAGGCTGCGCAGCGCCGCCCAGCGCCCGGTTTTCCGGACCGGGACCTGAAACTGCTTGGTGAGCGAGCGGACTTCAATGATCGGGTGCATGTCCGTCATTTTTCATCTAGCCTGGATGAAAGCCGTTCGCCGGCTGGGTGCCGTCGAAACCAAAAAGGCAGCCGGAACGATGGCGGAGTGGAGGGCGACCGAAGGTAGCACGAAGTCGAAGCCCGTTCTGGCCGGTTTTTTGTTTTCAGCATCTCAGCTTCCGGAGCTGGTGTAGCCGGCCAGGCCGCGCTTCCAGATGGACCAGGCCAGCAGCACCAGCGCCAGGGCCACCAACGGGGAGAGCAGCCCCAGCCAGGGGACCGCCAGGGCGCCGGGTTTGCCCAGCAGGATAGTCAGCGGGAAGTAGTTAATGAAGGCGATCGGAAGGAAACCGGTCACAAAGATGCGGTACCAAAGACCGAATATATCCAGAGGGTACTGCTGGCAAAGCATGGCGAAGCGCATCTGCACGTTGTAGATCGCCCGCGAACGGCCGGACCAGAAAGCGATCGAGCCGATGATCCAGGAAATGCTGGTCTCGATCGCCAGACCGGCCAGCAGGGCGAGCCCGTAGTACGCCCAGTGGAGGCCGGACCAGTCCAGCTCGAGGTTGGTGTAGGCCAGGCTGAAGGCGGCAACGGCAAAAATCACGTCGGCGGCGCCGTAGTAGTTGATCTCCCGCCCAAGAAACTGCACCAGCGCGCTGCAGGGGCGCACCAGGAACTGGTCCAGACGGCCGTGCAGGATGTCCTCTTCCAGCCGGGAAAGGTGCCAGAAAAAGACCGCGTAAACGCTGTGGCTGGTCAGCCACATGGCGTACAGCATGACGATCTCCCAGAAAGCCCAGCCGGCCAGCGCCTGGAAGCGGTCGATCAGCACGTAAATCAGGGCCAGGTTGACGAAGTTGAGGATCAGGACCCCGAACAGCCCGACCAGGAAGTCGGAGCGGTACTGCATGCGCGAGCGCACGGCGATGGCCAGGAATTTGGGATACAGGCGCAGGGATTCGAGCATCAGCCGCCCTGCACCGTGATGCGACGCTGCACCCGCAGCCAGAAGAGCTGCACGCCAACGTACAGCCCCACCGCCCAGGCAGCCTGGGAGAGGATCAGCCGCCCGATCTGCCCGTCCGCAGCCCCGATATAGATCGACATCGGCACAAAATAGACGTCCTTGAACGGCAAAACGGCCACGAAAGCCGCCAGGGCCGGCGGGAACATCCACAGCGGCACCAGCTGGCCGGAGGCGAAGCGCACCAGCGAGAAGTAAGCCCAGGCATAACTGTCGATCTTCAGCGTGACGATCGAGAGCAGGCCGACCAGCAGGCTGATGGCGAAATAGATCAGGTATCCCAGGAAAAAGCTCAGGGTGAAGAGCAAGCCCAGCTCGAACGTGGCAGGCATCCTGAATTCCAGGAACAGGGCGGCAAAGATGAAAGCCGGCAGGCCTTGCAGCAGCAGCAGCACGACGAACAGCCCCAGGTGGCGGCTGAACATGTGAAAAATGAATTGCAGCGGCTTGAGCAGGTCCATCTCCAGGGTACCTTCTCGAACCTGCTCCCCGATGTAGAACTGGACAAACGAGGCGGATTCGAGCATCGGCGCCAGCATCATCCCCAGGACACCGTAGGTCGTCATCTGGGCCCGGGTCATGCCGAAGGCCCCCGGATTCTGCGTGTACAGGATGTTCCACAGCGAGAAGGTGGCGTACATCAGGATCAGCACGGAGATCAACCGGGCCCAGAAATCGAGGCGGTAGATGTAGGTCAGATGAAAGGTGGAGCGGATAAAGGCGTAGATCACGCGCACAGGCTAAAAATAACCCATAGCCGATCAATTGTATAGGCCTGGTTGCGTGCAACGTGCAAAGTGCAAAGATCAACGTGCAACGTGCAAAGTGCAACGTGCAATGTGCAAAGTGCGGAGCCTGCCCTGAGCGGAGGGCGGCCATCCTTCGACTACAACGGCTGCGCCGTTTCCGCTCAGGAACTTCGCTGCCCGCAGCTTCTGCTCCCTGCTGGCCTCTGCTGAGGGGAATCGTGCACCCGGCCTGAATTCGTGCTATGATGAGTCAACCGGGAGGGAGAGCAGGGTGTCGCCATGGAAATCAATTGGGATCGGGCCAAAGAGCAAACGCTGTGGACCTACGAAGCCCTGATCGACAAGCTTTTCGGCGTGCTGGCGTACGGTTTTGTCCGCCAGCTTTACAATCACAGCATGCCCCAGGCGCAAAGCTTTGCCGGCCAGGTCCAGCGGGGGTACCTGCAGGGCAAAGCGGACACTGCTTTTACCGATCCCATCATCACCGCGTTCAAGATACTCGAAGCCGCCCAAATTGATAGCTACCTCCACCTGGTCTGGCGGGTGGCGACCCGCGAAAAATGCGCCGTCTTTCTGCAGCGCACCGAGCTGGGTTTCGAGGCGCTCATCCAGACGCTCAACTACCTCTTCCGCTGGGTGCTGCCCTTCCGGATCCCTGTGCGTGAATTGATCGATCCGGGCTGCGAACAGCAGATGGCATTTCTGCCGATACTGAAGCAGCACAAGCTCCGTTCGAACCTCGACCTGCTGGAGCAGGGCCGCTCCACGGCCGGGCGCGCTGCCCTGGCCAGGCATACCCGGATACCCAGATCCGTTCTGCTCGACCTGGTCCATCGGGCGGACATTTCACGGCTGGCCTTCGTGCGCGGCAAGACTGTCCAGCATCTTTGCAGCGGCGGCTTCGACCGGCTGGAAAAAATCGCCGGGGCAGACTTGCCGGAAATGGAAATTGCGATGGATGCCTATTTCCAGACGATCGGCAAGCGCCTGGCCGACTTCAAATCCGTGGTCCCTCTGGGCTGGATGGTGGGTGGAGCTGGAATTTTGCCGCCCGTGGTCGAGGCATGAAGGGGGCGGGGCTGTTGCAGATGGCGCCGGGCAGCGCGGATAGCCGGCAAAGGAAGAACATCGTGAAGAATAATGGCCCGCCGGCCGATGAAGGGCCGCTCACCGACTGGCTCCTGGAAGGGGATGTCTCCATCCAATACCAGGTACACCGGGATTTACTGGCGCAGGAAAGGCCGGATCTGCGGGCGCGCATCGCGACCGAAGGCTGGGGGGCAAAATTCCTGGGTTTTCAAAAGAAAGCAGGGCATTGGGGGCAGCGCTTTTACCAGCCCAAATGGACTTCCACGCATTACACCGTACTCGATTTGAAAAACCTGGCCATCCCCCCTGAAAACCAGGCCATCCGGGCTTCGATCGCGCAAGTCCTGCGGACTCTGAAAAGCCCGGACGGCGGCATCCTGCCCATCGGCGCGGAAAAGAAAAGCGACGTATGCCTGAACGGCATGTTCCTGAACTACGCGGCTTATTTCCGGATGGAGGAAGCGGACCTAAAGTCGATCACGGACTTCCTGCTCGCTGAGCACATGCCGGACGGCGGGTTTAACTGCGATTCCAACCGGAGACCGGCCAAACACAGTTCGCTGCATTCCACGATTTCCGTCCTGGAGGGGATCCGGGAGTATGCCGCCAATGGCTACCGCTACCGGCTGGAGGCGCTGCAGGAAGCCGCTGCGAAAGGCCGGGAATTCATCCTGCAGCACCAGCTTTTTCGCTCCGACCGGACCGGGAAGGTGATCGACCCGAAAATGCTGATGCTCTCTTACCCTTCCCGCTGGCGGTACGACATCCTGCGGGCGCTGGATTACTTCCGGCAGGCTGGAGCCGGCTCCGACCCCCGCATGCAAGATGCGCTGGATGTTTTGATGAAAAAACGGCGCAAAGACTACAAATGGCCGGTCCAGGCCCGGCACCCCGGGCAGACCCATTTCGACATGGAAAAAACCGGGGCTCCCAGCCGCTGGAACACACTGCGCGCCCTGCGGGTGCTGAAGCATTTCCACCGTCCGGGGCCATAAACAGGCGGTTTCGGAATCGGTTTGCAGTCGAACGATTGGGGTGCGGGAAATCCAGGCCCACAGCTGTACGCCCGTTTCGCAAACAGGAGCGGATATGCCCGTCCAATGGATAGACGTCTCAACGCTCTCTTTCAATTCCCTGCTGCTGCTTGAAAGGGTGCAGCTCAGCTGGTTTCCGGGCTGGCTGCCGGAGGGGGACCTGGCCATCGCCCTGGTGGCCAACCCGGCGGTGGAATGGTACCTGCGGCACAAATACCCGCCCTTGAACGACTGGCTGAATGGGGTCATGGCTGGGTTCGGGGACAGCCCGCCGCCGGACGCCGCAGGGATCCGCCGGGCGGAGGAATCGGTGATGGGCGCCATCACCGACCTGCTGACCTACGCCGTCGACCCGGCTGCCTACGATGCGCAACCTTTCCTGGGATGGGATTCCCAGGAACTGCTTTCCCTGGCCGACTTTAGCGACCAACTGGTGATCGACGTCGGCAGTGGCACCGGCCGGCTGGCGTTGTTAGCCGCTGTTCAGGCTCGGGCGGTGTTCGCCGTCGAGCCGGTCGCCAACCTGCGGTGGTATCTGAAGGAAAAAGCCCGGGCGCAGGGGCTTGGCAATGTCTACCCGCAGGACGGGCTGATCACCGACCTGCCGTTCCCCGCCCGCTTTGCCGACATCTCCATGGGCGGCCACGTGTTCGGGGACCACCCGCAGGAGGAGTTTGCGGAAATGCTGCGCGTGACGAAGCCCGGCGGGCTGCTGATCCTGTGCCCCGGCAGCACGGACCGGGAAGAGGACAGGCACCGCTTCCTGGTTTCGCAAGGCTTCGAATGGTCCCGGTTCGAGGAACCCGAAGTCGGCGGTGTGCGCAAGTATTGGAAGCGGGTTTGAGAAGAAGGGGAGCCAGGAGACCGAGATGATCACCACTGAAGCACCTGAAATCCTCGGAATCCCGCAGTCCCGACTGCAGGGCATCCAGGATGCGATGCGATCCTATATCGATCGGGGCAGGATCGCCGGTATCAGCACGCTGGTTGCCTACAAACGGAAGGTGATTCATTTCGGCTGCTACGGTTCGCTGGACGTGGAGGCCGGCGTTCCAATCCAGCCGGATAGCCTGTTCCGGATCTATTCGCTGACCAAGCCCGTTTTTTCCGTTGCGGCTCTGATGCTGCACGAACAGGGGCTTCTCCCGCTCGACCGGCCTGTTTTTGAGTGGATACCCGCATTCAAAGATTTACAGGTCTGGCACAAAGGCGTTGCGGATGGCGAGCCGCACCAGCCGCTGGACAGAGACATCACCGTCTGGCATCTGTTTACCCATACTTCCGGCCTGGCTTATGGCATTGGCGATCCTACAAATCCGGTTGATCGACAGGTGAAGGATGCCAAACTGGTCAAGCCCCCAGGGAAAATAATGTATGCGCTTCCGGAATTTGTGCGCAGACTGGCAAGGCTGCCTTTGTTTGCCCAACCTGGGACCACCTGGCATTATGGCTTCAACCACGACGTGTTAGGGCATCTGATCGAAATCATCACGGGGCGACCCTGTACGGATTTCCTGCGCAGCCACCTGTTCGAGCCGCTGGGAATGGACGATACCGGCTTTTCGGTTCCCCCCGATAATCGCTCGCGCTTTGGCCCGCTTTATCTCTATTCGGATGAAGATGGGCTCCAGGTGTTTGACCCGCCGGCCGCGAGCCCCTTCATCGAACCTGATGCAATCCCCTCCGGGGGAGCGGGATTAGTCTCAAGTATGCCGGATTACTACCGCTTCATGGCTATGCTGGCCAATTACGGCTCATTGGAGGGGGTCCGGATCCTGCAGGAAAAGACCGTGAAGATGATGGTGACGAACCAGCTGCACGGCCCCACGTTTCCAGTGCGTTTTGACGATCCCTGGCCCGGCATGGGCTATGGCCTGGGGATTGGCGTTCAAACTTTGGAACGCAGCCAGGTTGGCTGGATTGGTGTGAGCGGAACGACCGCCTGGTGGTACCCCCATGACGACCTGATTCTGATCGCGATGCCCCAGATGCGGTACGATTGGGAGGCAAGCGATCATTTTCTCCAAGAAGCGCAGGGTGCACTGCTTGGTTGAACGCACCTATTTCGCATAAGGTCGAAAAACCACGACCGAAAAGTGTGCCCTGCATCACAACGCCGAAGCGGCCTTCCTCATAAGGCCAGGGGTACGGCGGAATAAAACCGTAATAGAACAGGGCGGTCAGGGAAGTCAAGCCAGGCAACCCGAAGGAGAACGGAACATGAACGCCGGATCGATTCCTGGAGACCGGATCGTCCCGGACCCGCTGATCGAGCTGGCTTACGCGATCGAGATCGAAGCGGAGCCGGCAGCGGTCTGGCCCTGGATCGTGCAGGTCGGGTACCACCGCGCCGGCTGGTACATCGACCGCTGGTGGGACCGGATCGAACAGCAGTACTTCTGGCCTTTGCTGGTCCCCGCCCCGGATCGGGGCACCTGGCAGCCGCCGGCGGACCGTATCCTGCCGCAATACCAGGGCCTGAAGGTGGGCGACCGAATCCCGGACGGCCCTCCCGGGACCGCTTACTATGAAGTGGTAGATTTGCAGCCGGAACGGGCCCTGGTGCTGCGCGCCACCACCCATTTCAAGTACATGGCGCCGGGTTTTCTGAAGGGCACCCGCTTCGAGCCGCGCGGTGTGTGGAGCTGGGCTTTCCTCCTCACCCCAGCCAGCGCAGGCGTCACCCGCCTGGCCAGCCGCTGGCGGGGCCAGGGAGAGCCCCACTTCCTCATGCAGCTTCTGAAGCCGCTGATCTGGCTGATCGATCACTTCCAGCAGCGCGAGATTCTGAAAGGGGTCAAGCGCCGGGTGGAGGGCA
>JBFKII010000051.1:0-17360 GCA_041632295.1 Anaerolineales bacterium
CTGGCAAATGCCCGCTGATGCTCGACGGGTAGGGGCACACAGTGCTCGATTCCGGCCGGCGCCATTTCTGGGGGCCGGACCGCCAGGTATTCGTGCGACTCGCCCTGCCTTTCAAACCCATTCCGGCGGTAAAATTCTTGCCCCTCCCGGTTTTTGATGTTTAGAAACGTGTCCAGCCGGTGGATGCTGGGCGGCAGCAGGCCCTGGAGCTGGAACCATACACGATCCAGATCATCCGCTGAAGCCCCGCTTGAAAAAGGGCCGCGCATCCATCCCCTGTGTCCATCCCGTTCAAACTCGCATCCGATCAGCCCGCGCATTTCTTCGCCGCCAACGACGACTGTCCAGATCAGCTCCCCGGTTCGGTGGAGCGACTCCATTTCGGCGACCAGCTCCTCAGCCCGCTCGCCGCTGCTGCTGTGAAGACAGTGGGTCTCAGGAGACCGATTCATCCGCTCGATCCACACTGCGATGCGTGGAAATTCGGAAGGCAGGACTTTGCGCACTTCACTCATAATTTCAAAGTCGGGTCCGGGCTCAGCTGGAGATCGCCTTTTGTGCCCGCCTGGCTGCGACCAGGTGCAGCCCCCCCTGAACTATGAACAGGGCATTTGACAAATACAGATAGTATTCGAAATCGCCCGATCGCAGACCATTGAATGTGGTCAACATGGCGCCGATCCCTCCCAGGGCGATCAGCCCCCAGCCGGACAAGATCAGCCAGGTTTCCAATTTCCCGGAAAGGGAGGGGCGGAAAGCATATGCCCATGCCAACCAGGCGGAAGCGAAGATGAACAGCGCGGCCACGAGCCGTATTGAAAACTGTCCGGGTTCCTGGTCCGGATCGGCGATCCCGAAGAAAATGCTGGTCAAGGCGAACGCTGTTGTCAGCACTGCAGGGAATAGGATGATTTTTCGATACATAAATGGGTTTTCTCCGTTTCCCAAGTATAGCATCGCGCCCATACAGTTTTTCAAGGTGATGGAAACACCAGGGCGTCGACCGGATCCTGGAGAGGCTGGAACGCGTACCAGGCCGCTGATTCGAAAATCGATTGACAGTCCTTCCAGAACGCCAACCGCGAGACCCCGACCGCCTCGAGTACTTGCCGGTGATCGGCAGCAACCAGGGCGCTGACGATCCGGAACATCCAGCGCCATCCGGAATAGACCAGTGCTCTTGCCGGCCAAGGCCAGCGCCCAAACGTCCGGTTGAGCGTCTCCAGATGGAAAGTGATATGGCCTTCTTCGTCCCTCCGAATCTGACCGAACACAGCCCGCAATACCGGGTCAGCGGTTCCTTCGTGGAGCGCCCGGTAATAACGTTTGGCGATCATCTCGGCGATCAGAAGCACGCCCAACTCCATTTTCAAGCCCATCAGCCGCCTTAATGCGATAAATGCCATATCGCTCCAATGCCGTTTCAGGGTGGATCCGCCCAGGGTGGTGATGATTCTTTCAAGCATGCGGGCATGTTCCTGTTCCTCGGCGATAAACAACTCGATCGCCTTAAAATAGTCCCGATCTCCATTTCTTCGGGCGCCGGCTTTCAAATGGTTTCCCTCGCCCGATTCCCCGACTTGAAATTTTTGCAGGGAGCCGATCAGCGGATTTAGGAGTCCCGGCTCGGGGTGAATGCCCAGATCCCATTGGATTTTCGGCCTTTCTTTATGGTTCCGTTGAAAATATTGCAACCAGTTCATGTTCGCTCCTTTTGGGAAATTTTTGGTCTTTTTCGGTAATAGCGTAGCCTTTATGCAAGAGTCCCTTCCATCCGGGGTCATTGGGGTGTGCAGTGCAAGCGTTCTTTCCCGTTTTCGCGCCGCTGGTACGTAACGCAGCCCTGCCGGAGCCAGCCGGATCGTCCCCCGCAGGCCCTGGCAAATGGCTTCGAAAATGGCCTGGTCGACAGGGCGCCAGGCCAGGCCATAGGCCAGCCTCAACTGGTCGGGGAGTGTGCCGGCCGCCAACCAGGTATTCACTGGCCGAAAAAAGCCATGCGGCAGTCCAAACAACTGCGCAGCAAGGGTCCGCCCGGTGGGTGAAACTGTCAGCGAGTGCATTTCCCGGGCAACATACGCGTTGAAATCCTCCAGGGTTTCCGGCAAGAACACCGCCGGCACCCCGAAAAGCCGGGCGAAGGGCAAGCCCTGTTTGTAGAATTGGCGCCATGTTTCGGTGGGCTGGGGCGGCAGGACCAGATTTTGCACGAACCTCAGGGAGTCGATCAGGGTTGCAAATACCCACATTAATAGCGCCGGGTCGTTGCCGTGGTAAGAAATTCGACCGTAACAATCATGCAAAGCGCCGCGCACGGTACTGTGGCGCCTGCGTACCCGGCGCGCCGCCTGGAGCGCTGTCTGGCGGTCCCCGAACACAACATCCTGGACGACTTCCATCGTGCGCCGGAACCGTCCGAGAGGGTCCTGGCGAAAACCGGAGTGATCGGCCACGGCCGATGCGATGCTGGGATGGGCCAACTGCATCAGGATCGCGCGCAAGCCGCCCAGATAATTGATCCGCTCCCGGTTGGCCTGCCAGACCAGGCTTTGAGGTCCAAAGAAGCCGGGATCGTTCGAGGCCCTGTTAGCCGGATTTTTTTCCACGCCAGCGTACATGGGCTCATTCTATCGGTAGGTAACCCCGGACTTCAATCGCCCGGTGCACTTGTTTCCGGCACCCGTGTGCTTGACAGGTTTCCGGTGGGGAGTACACTGAACGGGTCCTGTTGCGGAATACAAGGATCGGCCGTGGTTTTGAATATCGTTCTGGTCGAAGATGAACCCCAACTCGGGGAAGCGATGCGCTCCGGGCTCGAGGCGACTGGGCGCGTAAAAGTGCTGGCAACCTGCCGGAAAGGCGAGGATGCGGTCGCCCTGTTCCAGGATCCACAGGATGGGCCGGATGCCCATGGGGTCTTGATGGACGTACGCCTGGAAGGCAAGATGAATGGCATTGAGGCGGCGGTTGCGATTCGCAGGGAGCATCCCCGCTTTCCGGTCGTGTTTTACTCCATCCAGGACGACGATACCTATTTCAGGGACTTTCGAAAGGCCGGAATCCTGTCCCATTACGCGTATGTGCGAAAAACGAACTACCTGCTCCCTGAGATGGTCGTGCCGCTGCTCCAGGATGCCGTAGCGGGCAGGAGCTTTATCGACGCGGATATTGAAGCCCGGGTCCAGGAAGTGCGCCAGTTGGATGAAAATGATCCCATGGGGCTTTTGGAGCCCCACGAGCAGGCTGTGGCGCGCATGCTGGCAGGTGGAATGAGCAACGACCAGATTGCTACCCAGATGGGGTATAAAGACAAGCGCACAATCAGCAGGGTCAACGGGCAAATTTACACCGCCTGGGGTTTGCGAAGCGAGCACGCCGATGAGAAGATCGCCCGCACCCGGGCGGCGTTGATCGTGCATGCCGGCAGACTGCTGCGCTGGAATGGGGAAGGGGATGTGTTCTCGATCGGGCCCGAGGGAGAATGGGTCCCTTACTGGCCGGATCCGGAAGGTGGGTGATCATCTCTAGGGCCGCACTGAAATGACCGGAACGCTTCTCGACTGGCCGATGTTGTCTGTCTCGATTTTCAACGCCCTGGTCATGTTCTGGCTTGGCCTGGCGGTCCTTTTGAACGCCGCGCGCCGCACCTGGGGCACCTGGCTGGTCGGCAGCGGTCTTCTGGGTGGTGCAGCATTTTTTATCAGCCACAGCGCTATTCTCGGCATCGGGCGTGATTTTTTCAGCCGGGGGATTGATTTGTGGTGGCGATTGGGCTGGCCGCCGCTGATATTCCTCCCGCTGGCCTGGTATTTTGCCTGCCTTTGGTTTGGAGGATTTCCAGAGGATCCGTCGTATCGCGATCGGCATATCAAATGGGCCGGAGCCGTTTCTTTCCTTTCGGTATCGCTTTTCGCCGGCCTGTTTATTCCAGACCTGGTTCCCCCTTTCAGCCAGCTGGCCATGCAAGACCTGACCAGCCCGTTCAGCGTGGCAGGATTTCCCTTGATCATGCTCGCTTTTCCAATCTACATCACCGCCTCGACAGGCTTATCGATCGCCGCCTTGATGGACCGGAGCGCTGGCCAGGGCGAGTCGAATTCAGGCGGCCGTTCCCGAGCACTTCCCTGGCTTGTGGCCGGGTCCATATCCTTGCTGATGGTCAGCCTGATGGTTTCGGGAGCCCTGGGTTGGGTGGCGCTGGGCCAGCCGAACCTTGCAAATCCCGCCGGATTTGAAAGCACTATCGCCTGGCTGGACCTGGTCGTATCGTCAGTGCTCAGCTTAACCGTGGTCTTTGTGGGCCAGGCGGTCGTTGCTTACGAAGTATTTTCTGGCGCAATTCTGCCGCGCGGTGGTTTGCGCAGAGGTTGGCGGAGAATCCTGATCCTGGCAATTGTTTTCTCCATCTCCGCCGGCTGGGCAGCTTACGCAGGATTGGACCCGGTTTACGGTTTTCTGTTCTCTGGCGTCTTGATGACCGCTTTCCTGGGGCTGATGCTGTGGCGGTCTTTTCAGGAGCGCGGTGATTTCCTGGAAAAAGTGCGCCCTTTTGTCTCTTCGCACGGCGTTTACAGCCTGATGCTGGATGGGGACAGCGGACAGGTCTCTCCTCAGAGGGCGCTGGAGGCTTTGGG
Organism: Anaerolineales bacterium; assembly: GCA_041632295.1. Classification (GTDB taxonomy): domain Bacteria; phylum Chloroflexota; class Anaerolineae; order Anaerolineales; family JABWBV01; genus DATDOR01. The sequence goes on from JBFKII010000051.1 coordinate 4,635, forward strand.
GCACAACCTGCTGGGCGCTTCACAGGCTTTTCTGGTACCACGCGGGGCCTACGCCTCATTGATAACCACCGCTTCCTACCCTGCCGGCAGTCCACTGCCCCAAAACCTTCCAGATCCAGGCGCGACGGAAGAGAAACCTTTCGTAAATTTAGGGGTGGGCAAGATGGATTGGGCGATCGGGCTCTGGCCGGAAGCTTCTTCCGGGGGCACTTTATTCCTGGGGCCAAAAACAGATGGGGGGCTTTACATCCAGGAAGAACTCGAACTGGCGCAGACGGCGGCGGAGCGCATCCTGGACAGCGCTGCCGGCGCCGAACTTGCTCGGCGGCTCGCTCTTCTCCAAAAAGAACGCCTTGTGGAAACCAGAATCACGGACCAGCGGACCCGGCGTTTCCTTCACGACAGCGTGTTACCGCAGCTGCACGCCGCCCTGCTTTCGCTTCCGGACAAACAAGTGGCAGCCGAGATGATCTCGGGGGTGCACCGGCAGTTATCCGACCTGCTGTTGGAAATGCCGCCGCCTACGCGCCCTTCGTTCGAGGAGCAGGGCCTGTACGCTGCCCTTCGCAGCCTGGGGGAGGAAGAAATGGCAGGGCAATTTGAACGGATGGAATTTTCTTTTCCCGCCAGGTCCGAGAATTGCGTCCGGAAGCTGACGGGTACTCAGGCGGAGGTGGTGTTTTATGCGGTTCGGGAGGCGTTGCGCAATGCGGCCAGGCATGCTCGAGGGGAGGCTCCCCTGCAGGTGAAAGTGGTGGGCCGATGCAGCGACTCGGGCCAATTGGTGCTTTCCGTTGTCGATGACGGTATCGGATTTGGCCGCGCGTCCGGCGGAGAGCCGGAGAGTGGCCGGGGCCTGATTTTGCACGGAGCGCTGGTTGCTTTGATTGGCGGGGAGATGTCGGTCGAATCGCAACCTGAAGGTGGTACCGCCGTTCATATCCGGCTCTAAACTTCCGCGCAACTGGTAAAATGATCCGGTAAAACAAACGCCCATAGCCCTTGTGGAGAGGATGCAAAATGCCATTTTCTGATCAAGTGATCGCGATCGCCGGCGCGGCCGGCAATCTGGGGGAGGCGGTTGCCAGAGCCTTTGTGGAGACGGGCGCCAATTTGGCGCTGGTCGATCGCTCGGAAGGCCAGCTGCAACAGGTTTTCCCCGATCTCGTTGCGGATAGCCATCACATGATGACTGAGTGCGCCGATATGACCAACCCGGATATCGTTAAGGGTACCGTATCCCGCATACTGGACCGGTTTCAACGGCTGGACGTGCTGGTGAGCGTTGTGGGGGCCTACCGTGCCGGGGAACCGCTGCACAAAACAAGCCTGGACACTCTGGATTTCATGATGAACGTCAACGCGCGCACCTTTTTTATCGCCTGCCGGGCGGTCATCCCGACCATGGTTTCCCAGGGATATGGGCGTATCGTCGGGGTCGCCGCCAGACCGGGCTTGAAAGCGGACGCGAATATGTCCGCCTATGCCGCCTCGAAAAGCGCAGTTCTGCGTTTCACCGAGAGCATGGCGGAAGAGCTCAAACACGACGGAATCACGGTGAACAGTGTGATCCCTGGGACACTGGACACTCCCCAAAACCGCGAAGCGCTCCCGGATGCAGATTTTGAGCGTTGGGTCCAACCGGCCTCACTTGCCCGGGTGATCGTTTTCCTCGCCTCTCCGGATGCCGGGGACATCAGCGGGGCGGCCCTGCCGGTTTATGGGAGAAGTTAATGGACAGGAGAGGGAAGGGACGTAGCCCGGAAGGCGGAATCCTGTTGCTTGCGATTGTGGCCTTGATCCTGGGCTGCTCCGGTCTCTTCCTGCCCAGGCTGATCTCCCCCGATCTGGATGGGTATGAAGCCCTATCGGCCGCCCTGGGGATCTGGCTCTGGACGATGGTGGCCATGGTGATCATATCCGTGCCCCTGGGGGCTTTCACTTGGGCTCGCCGAAAAGAGATTTCCCGGCTGTATCTGGTGTTCGGCTGCCTGCCCGCGGGGATCATTCTGCTGGTGATCCTGGGGCTGACTGGGATGGTTGTCATTCTACGGTCCTGAGGGAGCAACCGCGATCAACCAAGCAAGAGGCCGGCGGTAAACAGAATCGCGAACAGCAGCTCCAGGCGGCTGGTCCCTGCCAGGGCGGCGTTGAGCGCCCGGCCTTCCTCCTGGTTCACTTTGCGAAGCAGGGAATAAAACAGGGGGAAGGTCAGCCAGGAGAGCAAGACCAATGCAGGGGCCAAACCGGCAAGCCACATCCCAAGGGGGACGAGATAGGAAATCACCCCCAGGAGAAGGTATTCGAGGCGTGTGCCGGACCTGCCCAGGCGCACAGCAAGGGTGTGTTTGCCCGCAATGGCGTCGGTCTCGATGTCCCGTAAATTGTTGACCACCAGAATCGCCGTGGCAAGGGAACCTATGGGCAGGGACGACCAGACCGCGGCAGGACTGGCGGCGCCCGATTGCACGAAATACGTGCCGACCACGGCCACCGGGCCAAAAAACACAAAAACAAAGAAATCACCCAGCCCGTGATACCCGAAGGGGAATGGACCGCCGGTGTAGGCGATCCCCGCAAGGATCGAAGCCAGGCCGATCAATAAGACCGGCCAGCCGGCCTGAATTATCAGGTACAGGCCGGCCAGGCTCGCCAGTCCGAAAGCGATCCACATGCCGGCCGCCACCTCGCGTGCAGCGAGCAGACCGGCTTGCGTGACGCGTGTCGGCCCCAAACGAGCTTCGTTATCTGCCCCTTTTTGGAAGTCGAAATAATCGTTGGCAAAGTTGGTGCCGATCTGGATCAGAAGGGCGCCCAGCAGGGCCGCTGTTGCCGGCCCGGCCCGGAAAACCCCCTCTGCCAGCGCCGTGCCAACACCCACGATGACCGGCGCCGCGGCGGCAGGCAGGGTTTTCGGTCGGGCTGCCAGAATCCAGATTTGAAGGGGGCTTAAATCGGCAACGCTCATTCCCCAATCACCTGTACGATCAGGCGCCGGCTCCGGGGGCGGTTGTCAAAATCGATAAATACGATCTGCTGCCAGGTGCCCAATGTCAGGGCACCGTCGATAAACGGGATCGAAAGGGAGGGCCCAAGTACCGCCGCCCGCAGGTGGCTGTGACCATTTCCGTCGCCCCAGCGGGCGTTGTGGCGGTAATCCCGGTCTTGCGGGATGGTTTTTTCGAAAAAAGCCTGAAGGTCGGCGATGCAGCCGGATTCATATTCGATGGTGGTCAGAGCGCTGGTGGAGGAGGGGCTGAAAAGCGTGAGGACCCCGTTTTTTAGGTGGGTTTCACGCAGGCGCGCCTGCACCTCGGCGGTGATGTCACGCACCTCGGCGTTCCCCCGGGTCGAGAACTGCAGTTCGATGGTCTGAATCAAGTCAGCCTTCCTTTTTACGCACGGCCGGCAGCGTGAAGTGAAAAGTTGTGCCCTGCCGCAGGCGGCTTTCAAACCAGATCTTGCCCCCCTGCAGTTCGACCAGATGCCGGGTGATGTTCAAACCCAGGCCGGTACCGGTGATTTCCCGGGCGAGTTCGTCCTTGGTGCGGAAAAACTTTTCAAAGATTTGTTTCTGGTCCTCGGCGCTGATCCCAATGCCGGTGTCTTCGATTGTAATCTGGACGTAGCTGTGGCTGTTCTCGTGTGGTTTGGCCGAAATGGTGATTCGCCCGCCGTGCGGCGTATATTTTATGGCATTGGAAAGCAGGTTGGTCAGAATCTGCGCCAGCCGGCTGGGATCGGCCATCACCTTCGGCAGGTTTTGTGCGATCTGACTGACCAGCTCCTGCCGGTTTTGGGAAGCCTGGCCCTGCAGCTCCGCCATTACTTCGCCGATCACCTCTGCCGGGTCTACATCTTCCAACTTCAAGCTCAGGTGGCCCGATTCGATCCGTGATATGTCGGTTAATTCCGACACCAGCAGGGACATCCGGTCCACGGTCGATTGGATGACTTGTAGAAAATTACGCTGGGAATCGTTGATCGGCCCCATAGAACCGACACTCAGCATCTCGGCAAAACCCTTGATGGACGTCATCGGACCCTGCAGTTCATGTGCTAATACCGTGATGAATTCTGACTTGGCAGAATCGGCATCTTCGGCCGCCTGGCGGGCATTTTGAATATCTTCGAAGAGCTGAACACGCTGCAGCGCAAGGGCTGCCTGCTGGGAGATCGCCCGCATCAAAGCAAGTTCGTCCTCGCTGAACTTCTGGCCCAGTTCGCTCAGGTGCATTTTTGCAAAACCGATGAACCGATCGCGCACAATGAAAGGGGAGTACAGGATGTCCGGGTTCACCGCTTCCAGTTGGTCCGCATCTGCTTCTCCCAGCTGACCCCCGTTTGTGTGAGTGACGATTTGGCCGGAGCGCAACATGTCCACCGTGTTTTGATCCGGGCCGGGGGAGGATGTTTCTGTGGATTCAGGCGCCCGATCCGGGGACTCGGCCACCAAGGACGGCTGCCGGGCACCGTCTTCGTATCGAAAGATTGCCACTCGCTGCAGTTTGAAAGTCTGAACCATCTGGTCGGCGAGATAATCCAGGCCGCCGAAGAGGTCCGGAGTGGAGGAGATCTGCTCGGCAGCCTTGCGCAGGAGGGTCTGTTCTTCCAGGCGATGCTGGACCTCCTGGTATAAACTGGCGTTTTCCAGCGATAGGGAGATCGCATCCGCGATGGATTCGGCCAGCATCATATCCTCGTTGTCAAAATACCCCGGCCGATCGCTTTCAAAGGTCAACACCCCCGTGATTCGCTGACCGGACATGAGTGGAACCGAGAGCTCGCTGGCCATGCGCGGGATCGTCGCATTGATCTCCGGGTCGGCAGCTGAATCTGCGATAATTTGAGATTTCCCGGTGCGGTAGGCCTTGCCCGGGCTGCTCGAATCCATCTGGACGATAGAACCGATATCGGGGGCTTCCCGCCCAACAGCTGCCTGGACGGTCAACTCTTCCGGGCCAGGCCCAGGAAGCAGCACAGCGATCGCAGGAACGACCGTCTCGGAATGGACGGCGCTCAGGGCAACATCCAGGATCGTGGCAGGATCCAGGTGGCCGCTTACCGAACGCAGCACTTTGTACAACATCACCTGGCGCCGGTTCACCTGCTGCTGCTCTTCGTGAACCTGGGCGTTTCGCAGCGCAAGCGCCATCTGGTCGGCCGCTGCCTGCAGCAGCGTGCTGTGATCTTGAGTGAAATGGCCCGGCGTGTCGTGCTCGAGGGTCATCACGCCCAGGCTGCCGTTGCTGCTGGTGATAGGGATGGCCAGCGCGGATCGGACGGGGTGCGGATGGTTGGGCACCTCCACCCAGCGGTCGTCCTTGCGCGTGTCTTCAATGATCGCCGGCCGGTTGTTTCGCACCGTCCAGCCGGCCAGCCCGGATTCCATGACCTGGTCCAGGATCGGATTGCGGATTTCGCGGGGGACTTCGCCGCGCGCCAGGATGCTGTTGATCACCTTACCTTCCCGGTCGAGCAAAAACAGGCTTCCGACCTGGGCGCCGGTCAGTTCGGCCGCAATGGATAGAATGTTTTGGAAGGTCGTCTGGACATCCGAAACCCGGGTGCTTGCCCGGGCGATCGTGACGAGATCCTCCAGCAGCCGTTTCTGGTTTCGCAAGGCGAGTTCCGTATTCTTCGCAGGAGTGATATCTTGCAGCACGATCATCTGCTTGTCTTGCCCTTCCCGGATTCCCAATCGGGCTGTCCGGACCTCCAGAAACCTGGAGCTGCCCTGGTTTGCGATTTCGATTTCGAATGGCTCATCAGAGAAGGAGTCGAGTTTTTCCAGCAACGGACTTGCGGAGGATGGCAGCGCCTCCCCAAGGGGCTGGCCGCGCACGTCTTCCTGTTCGATTCCCAATAGGCGGTAAGCTGAGGGGTTGATCTGGGCGAGAAGGTTGCCCGGCCCCACTACCAGCACCCCGGAGCTGGTGTTTTCGAAGAGCGTCTCCCGGACGATGGGATCGAAACCGAGCAGGTTGTACTGCAGCACCGTCCAGCCGAAAAGCAAGCCGGAAAGGCCATAGCCCAATGCGATCGGTCCCAGGGCGGTCATGAACTGCACCCCCAGGACGGTCAGGATCAGGCCGGCGAACGGGGCAGCTGCCGCCAAGACCAGCCAGTGCAGCGGCGCAATATCTGCAAAATTCCCCCGGAGACTATCTCGAACCAGGAGGACCGCGCTCCACAAAGGGAGCAGCGAGATCAGCACGAGGTAAAGCAGGTACACGATACCAGGTTCCAAGGTCAGGGTAAAAAAGCCCCCCTGATCCTGCAAAAAAGCTCCAGGGCGCAACATGTGGTGAACCGGATCCGTCCAGGCCAGGGCCAGCAAGGTCACACCGGCCGATCCGACCAGCAGCGCATTCCGTCTTGTAGGCGGCGAGCGCTTTGTCAGCCCCAGGCAAAAAATACCCCACAGACCGGAAACCGCGACCAGCCCGGTGACACCCAGGTTGTCCCAAAATATGTGGCCTTGCAAATCTGAAACCATGCTTTGACCGACCAGCAGCAACCCCCAGACCGCCGTTGCTCCCAGCCAGCTGATGAGAAATTGACCACCGTTTGAATTCCGGCGCGGCCAGATCAGCAGCGCCAGCCCAGAGGGGACCAGGACGGTCAAAACGATAAAGAGAATGGAGGAAAATGCGGTCAATTTAGCCAGGTTGTTTCTATCAACCGGGGCAGAAATGTGCCTGCCGGTTCACGGAAAACGAAATCGACGAACGGTGTCAGCGGCGTGGATTCGGGATTGACCTCGATCAGAGTGGCCCCACGGTGTTTTGCCAGCCGGCCGAGGGATGCCGCCGGTTCGACCAGGCTGGAGGTGCCGATCGACATGAAAACGTCGCAGGTTTCGGCCGCGCGGATTGCCAGGGCCATTTCACGGGCCGGCAGCGGCTCACGGAACCAGACCACGTCGGGCCGCAGGAAACCCCCACAGTTCGGGCACCGGGGGGGATTTCCGGAATTTTCAGGCTCTTCCACCAGACGCCCTTCCTCAAAACACCGGTTGCGGTGGATATTGCCGTGCAGTTCAACGAGGTTGTGACTCCCCGCCTGGCGGTGCAGGCCATCCACATTCTGGGTAATCAAAGTAAAACTTGACGAGTGTGTTTCCATCCGGGCCAGAGCAATATGTCCCGGGTTTGGCTGCGCGGCGCGGATGTTTTCCCTTCGCCAGGCATACCAGTTCCAAACAAGCGCCGGGTCGCGTTGAAATGCCTGCGGCGTTGCCAGTTCAAGGGGATCGTAACGAGCCCACAGCCCGGTTTGGGCCTCCCGAAAAGTCGGGATTCCGCTTTCGGCAGACACCCCCGCCCCGGTAAGGGCAGCGATCGCCTTGGACCGGCGCAATGATTGGATCAGACCGGGCGGGACCGGAATCAGGCTAGAGCGGCTTGAAGAGTTCAAAAGGCTGCTGGCAAGCGTTGCAATAATAAATCATCCTGCAAGGCGTCGGGCCCCAACTGTTTTTACGGGTCGTGTTTTCCGAAGCACAGTACGGGCACTCGACCGGGGCCTGTATCGCGCCCGCGATATCACCCCCGTGGATCGGGGGAGTGGCCAGGCCGAAAGAGATTAATTTTTCTCGTCCGGCCGGAGAGATGAAATCGCTGGTCCACGGCGGGGAAAGCTGGACTTCAACGTGAACCGGCAAATCGGTCAGGCCGGAAAGCGCCCTGCGCACATCCTCTTGCATGACATGCAGGGCGGGGCATCCGGAAAAAGTCGGGCTGATAGCGACCAGAATCCGGTCCTGATCCATGTCAACACGGCGGATAATTCCCAGTTCGATCAGCGTCACCGCCGGAATCTCCGGATCGACTACCGTCTCGAGCGCTTTCCAGACTTCCTTTTTTGTAATTGCCATGCTTCTACTTTGATGGTCGGGTCGTTCTCCAGGGTTTTCCACCTGGGTTTTGTCTGATATTCGATATTCCGGAGGCAAACGCCATGATTCGCCAGCTTAATTATACGGGATTTGATGCCGATTTCGGAAAAACGGCGAAAAATCCCATCCGCGTGCGAGCGTTAATTTACGAAGGCAAAGCATTCCCCCGGGTTGCGGGCCGGGCATGCGTCCTTTCAGATACCTCTGAAGACGGAAAAGCCTGCATAAATGAAGTCCAATTCCGATTCGAATGGCTCAGGCGGCGATCGGCAGGGTGAACTTGAACGTCGCGCCTCTTCCGATGGCAGATTCGACGTCGATCATTCCCCCGTGGGCTTCCACCAGTTGCTTGACGATCGCCAATCCTAGCCCGGCACCTCCGGTCGAACGGGTGCGCGACTCGTCCACCCGGTAAAACCGTTCGAACACCAGCGGCAGGTGCTCAGGAGCGATGCCCTGCCCGTTATCCCGGACGCAAATCTCCAGGCTTCTGCCTTTCTGGTGGGCTTCCAGGAAAATATCGCCCTCATTCGGCGTGTATGCGATAGCGTTGGCCAGCAGATTGCGCAGCACCTGACCGATCCTTTCGGGGTCTACATACAGGTTGGGCAGATCTGCAGGGATGGACATCGAGACACGCTGCTGTTTCTCCATGATGCGAGGCTGCAGCGCGGCCAGCGACTTGGTCGCAATTTCCTGGAGCGGCACGCTACTCGGCTGCAGCTGGAGCTGGCCGGCCTCCGCCTGGGCCAGTTCCTGCAGATCTTCCACCAGGCGAGAAAGCAACAGCACTTCTTCGTGGAGAGAGTCGATCACCTCCGGCCGTGGAGCCGTCAGCCCGTCCTGGATGGCTTCCAGATAGCCGAGCACGTTGGTCAGGGGGGTGCGCAGCTCATGGGCTACGTCTGAGACCATGTTCTTGCGCAGGTCCTCCAGGCGGGCAAGGCTGTCGGCCATGTTGTTAAAAGCGGTGGCCAGCGCTCCGATTTCATCTTGCGATTTGCTTTTCACACGTTGGGACAGGTCCCCGGCGCCCAGGCGTCGGGCGGCTTCCGTGAGCGCCTCCACCGGTTTCAAGATCCGGCGGGAAAGCATGATCGTCAGCAAAACCGCCGCCACACCGGCAGAAATAACGGCGATAATCAGGGCGCGGTTGACCGAGGCCAGGAACGCTTTCTGGCTGGCGCTGATCCCGGATTCTTCGGTCTGGTCGATGTACACCAGGAAGGGGTCCCCTTCGATCACGTACACACCGGAAACGTTGCCGAGGCTGGGCTCAGCGGTCTGTTCCCCGGTGCCCCATTCAGAATTGGCGATCACCCTGCCGGCGTTGTCAACCACAACGATGCGCGTGCCTGTCACGATCGCCAGCTCATCCACCAGGCGCTGGAACTCCGTCAGGGACTCGGAGGTGTATGGCACCGGCTGGCTCTGGCATTCAAGCCAGTTTTGCAGCGACTGGTCGCAGTCAACACGGCTGAAGGCCATAAAATTCTCGAGTTTTTGCAGGATGAAAGGGTTGACCAGGCGCTCGAAATCGAGGAAATCGCGCTGGGCAAAGCGCTGAAACTCGCTGGCTGTGGCGCGGGAGAAGTAAAAACCGAGCAAAGCGACGATTAAGACCACCCCGATGCTCAACACGATCAGCAGGCGCAGACGCAGGCTTCGCAGCATCAGCTTTCAGCGGTGGGATTGCTGACCAGTTTGTACCCGACACCGTAGACCGTTTCGATCAGAATGCCGGATCCTTCCAAGGCTTCGATTTTTTTTCGCAGGTTCATGATATGAACGTCCACGGTCCGGTCCAGGCCTTCATATCCCTGGCCGAAAGCCTTTTGGACGAGTTCGGCGCGGGAATAGGCATGCCCAGGATTGCTCGAAAGCACTTTCAGCAGCTTGAATTCTTTCGGGGTCAGGCGGATATTATCGGAATTCAGCCTGGCTTCATGGCGGCTGAGATCGATCGTCAGGGGGCCGATGGTCAGGCGCGTCCGTCCGGTGCCGTTTTCGCCCGCGGACACACGGCGCAGCACCGCTTTGACGCGCGCCAGCACCTCCCTCGGACTGAAGGGCTTGGTAATGTAATCATCCGCGCCCAGGTTGAGCCCGTGAAGCTTGTCCTCTTCGGTCGTGCGCGCCGTCAGCATGATGATCGGGACTTCCGATTCGTTTCTCAGGGTATTGAAAACCTGGATACCGTCCACTTTCGGGAGCATCAGGTCCAGCACGATCAGGTCGGGTGCGTGTTCCCTGGCAGAACTGATTGCCTGCTGGCCATCATGGGCCACCAGCACGGTATAGCCGTCATTTTCCAGGTACAGCCGCACCAGCTCGACCGTCTTGCGATCGTCATCCACGATCAGAATTGTCGGTTTCATGCTTTGAAAAGTGTAGCATAAATCATGACGGGTGAAGCGGCCAGCAGAGGCAGCGCGTAAGCATTTCCAACCGGTTGTCGTCTGACAAATACAGCAAGGCCAGTCAAGAGGAGATTTTCCATGGACGAAAAAGACATTTTAGGTTTTCTGACAGTTGCCCAGTGGATTGCCGTGGTCCGGATCGGGATCGGGTTGTGGTGGTTGAAAAGCGTATTTCACAAAAACATTCCACATTTCCTGCGGGAGGGTATGATTTCATGGACCATTTCACTGGCCGAAAACCACCCGGTACCATCATTTGGAAACGGGATGAAAAACATGCTGACCGCCACCCGCAGCTGGTTCCCGTATTTCCAGCTGTTTGGTGAGTTTGCAGTCGGCGTGGGTCTGACCTTTGGATTTTTGACGCCGGTCTCAGCGCTGGTTGGTATTTTTATGAACTTGAATTTTGCAGCCATGGCAGGCGTCCGGCCGCGCAAAGACCCGTCGGTAAATCCCTGCTTCCGGGTGGAGCAAGGCCAGAACCTGGCGATGATCCTGGCTCAATTGCTGATCTTGATGGCCGGCGGTTGGGGGGTCTGGAGCCTGGACGGCGCACTCGGATTGTTCTAAAACAAAGGATACGCGATGAATCACACCCTATTTCCCTCCCTGGAAGGACTCGACCAGACCCGCAAAACCCTACACGCCTACAGCAAAGTCATCGGGATGGTGCCGCGCGCACTCGCAGAACCGCATCCTATGTGGTGGCATGTGGCGTTCACAGTCGTGCCAAACGGGCTGATCAGCAGGAACATCGTGCTCCCGGACGGCGGCCTGTTCCACATGCGCCTGGACATCAGAAAGGGGGAGGCGGTGTTGGTCACCGCGGAAGGGGCCCAATGGACCCGGGAATTGACCCGCGGGGAATCCCCGAACCAACTGGCGGAAAAGTTGTTCGCCAGGGTGGCCGAATACGGCCTGGAAGGGGAATATGATCCGGAAAAATATGCCAGTGATGAGCCTCTGCAGCTCGATCTACCCCTGGCAAAGCGCTACTGGCGTGCGGTGGTAAATGTCGAAACGGTGCTCAGAAAACGCTGGAACCACACAAAGGGCAACCTGGGACCCCTGCAGATCTGGCCGCACGGCTTTGATATGGCCTTTGAATGGTTTGGCACCCGATCGGTCGAATATGAAGAGGCTGGAGAAATCACGTCTTACCCCTCCCAGCTCAATTTTGGATGGTCCCCGGGCGAGCCAAGCCATCCGGCGCCTTATTTCTATTCAAACCCCTGGCCTTTTGAGGCCAGCCAGCTGACTGGTCACGAACTGCCGCACGGGGCTCGCTGGGTGGACAGCTCATGGCAGGGCAGCCTGTTGGAATACAACCCGCTGGTGGGAGATCCCCAGGGTGAACAAAAAGTGCTGGATTTCGCCGGCCGGGTGTTCGATCTCGCCGCGCCGACGCTGACCTCAGGCGGAGGAAAGTAAAACTACGTCCTCGCGCAGAACCAGGCCGAGGCGGTCAAATCGATCGGCGATCTCGGAAAGCCGCTCTCCGGAAACCGGGTGAAGAAAATCCGGGGCGATCTCCGCCAGGGGGATGGCCACGAAAGACCTCTCAATGATCTCTTCGCTGGGAATTGCCCGATGGCCAATCTGCCCAACAAAAGCACCGGCCAGCATGATATCGACATCGATCGTTCGTGGGGCGAATTTATTCTCGGTCCGCACCCTGCCCAGGGCGCTTTCAATTTCGCCAATAGCCACGGACTGGAACGTTTCCGGTGGCTCCTCCGAACGAACCCAAACTGCGGCGTTCAGGTAGTCTGCCTGTTCCGGGTCGCCCAGGGCGGGGGTCTGGTATACGCGGGAGACGGCCTCCACAGTGCCATATTTGGCGAGCAATGCGACGGCGCGCACCAGGTGGTGCTCCGGCCGGATGTTCGACCCAAGTGAAAGGTAATAGTCGGTCGGCACGCGTCAGTACAAAGGGGGATTGGGGATCGTCACGAACCAGATGATATAGACCCAAAGCCCCAGCAAGGTGGTCAGCATATAACCGAAGTAGGCGATACGCATATACGGTTTGTAGTTGTTGAACCGGAGGGCGGGGATCATCAGGTTGTTGCCGCGCAGGACCACGAAATTTCCAAAAACGAACGTGAAGAAACCGACCACCGCATGCACGGTGGTGATGACGTAAAACAAGCTGGCGCGTGGGCCGCCGCTGTCGCGCAGCACGAAATCACGGTATGGCAGCACCATCAGCCACAAAACCAGGATGATGTTCAGCAGGGCGGCGCCGGTCTGGATCCAGCGGTGGCGGTTGAACAGCGCCACAGCCCGCCTGCGCTCCGGCGCGCCGCGCGGATGGATTCTCTCGATCGCCTGGGCGCGTTTGGCGACCAGCGCGCCAAGTGTGAACAGGAGCCCGACCAGGATGCTGAGCACCAGGGTCATGTC
>JBFKII010000052.1:0-17247 GCA_041632295.1 Anaerolineales bacterium
GCCACTGTCATGTCGACGGTGGGCTGGCTTCGGTCAAGACGGATGAAGAGTTGTTAGGAGCGGCCTTCGGTTATCACGAACGAACGGCGCCGTAATCCGAAGCGCACATGCGGGGCGGGGGCGACCTCCGCCCCGCAATTTTCCTTCCCAGGCTTCCACCCCCCGGCAGCAGCCGGGCAGACCGCCGACACCCCACAACCTGCGGATTGCCAGGCCGGACCGGGCTGAAATACCCGCATGTAACCGGCGGGTAACCCCTGTGTGCTAAAAAAAGCGGGTAAATCCCCTTAGAATCGATTTGCAGCATCGTCGTTTCGGCCCCCCACAGGCGCTAGCACGGGGAAAAGCCCCGAAACTACGGTTTTGCGAATCGCTTCTTGATCCGCATGGAGGAAGAAATGAAATCGATACGAAACCGACTACCCCTGTTGACGTTTTTGCTGCTGGCGGCTCTGATCCTGGGCGCCTGCCAGAGCGCCGCCACCGAAGAAGCGACCGAACCTGCCGAGGCCACCGAGGTCATGGAAGCGACCGAAGAGCCCATGGAAGCAACCGAGGAGCCGATGGAGGCAACTGAGGAGCCCATGGAAGCGACGGAAGAGCCGATGGGTGAGCCGCTCAAGATCGGCGTCATGTCTGACCTGTCGGGCGCCCTGGCCTTGTTCGGCAACGAGATGTGGGAAGGCCTGCAGCTCGGCTTTGAGTACGCCACCGACGGCACCATGATGGCCGGCAACCGGCCGATCGAGTTGATCGTCCGCGACGACACCAGCGATGTCGAGACCGGCTCGGCAGCAGCCCGTGAACTGATCGAATCCGAAGGCGTCGAGATCCTGATCGGCAACACCAGCTCAGGCGTCGCCCTGCAGGTCCAGCAGATCGCCGATGAAAATGACGTGATCTACTTCGCCGCCCCGGCCGCTTCGGCCGACATCACCGGCGCGAACTGGAACCCCTCAACCTTCCGCGTCTGCCGCAACGCCGCACAGGACGGCCTGACAATGGCCGGCTGGTCGATCGAAAACATCGGCACGGATTACCTGATCCTGGCGGAAGACTACGCGTTCGGCCAGGCCACCGCGGCCGGCTTCCAGGCTTCCTTCGGCGCCCTGGGCGGCAATTTCCTGACCGAAGAGCCGATCTACGCCCCCAGCGACACCAACGACTTCACGCCATACCTGCAGCAGGTCCTGGACCTCGAGCCGGACGGCCTGATCCTGATCTGGGCCAGCAACACCAGCGGCACGGTGCTCTTCGAGCAGCTCACCAGCCAGGGCGTGGCCGACCTGATCCCCTTCATCACCGGCTTCTCGTCCAATGACCTGGTCGCCCTGCTCGACCCGGGCAACGTCGGCTCCACAGGGCTGATCGTCTATCACTATACCCTGCCCGACACCCCGGCCAATACCTACCTGACCGAACAATACAACGCTCAGTTCGGTGGCAACCCCGACCTGTTCAGCGAGTGCGGTTTCGCCACCGCCCAGGCCGTGGTCGCGGCGCTGAACGCTTCCGGCGGGGACACCTCCAGCGACGCGCTGCGCGGCGCGCTGGAAGGGCTGTCCTTCGAGGGGCCGAAAGGCACCTACACCATCCGCGCCGAGGACCACCAGGCGCTGGCCTCGATGTACATCGTCACCCTGGTAAGCGTCGATGACCCCGACCAGGCCTATTTCGAGCTGGTCGAGGAGATCTCAGGAGAGACGAGCGCTCCGCCCTGCACTGCACCCAACTGCCCGTAGCGAATGCGAACCAACGGAGCGTGGCAAATTAACGCCACGCTCCGTTTCGCTTTTATAATTGGACCGATGACGCCGATCCTGGAAACCCGCGCCCTATCCAAGCACTTCGGCGGCCTGCGGGCCGTGGATGGGGTCGACCTACACATCCGCCAGGGAGATTTCCACTCCATCATCGGTCCGAACGGCGCCGGTAAGACCACCCTGTTCAACCTGCTCTCCAGCACGCTCAAGCCGACCGCCGGCCGCGTGCTGCTGCGCGGCCAGGACATCACCCACTTGCCCCCCCACCGCATGGCACACCTGGGGATCGGCCGGTCCTTCCAGATCACCAACATCTTCCCCAGCCTGACGGTGTTCGAGAACATTCGCCTGGCCGCATTGGCCCTGGGCCGGGACAGCTTTCGCATGCTGCGCCCGATCCGCCAGTTCGCCGGCTACCGCGAGCGCAGCGAACGGGCCATCGAACAGGTCGGCCTGGGGCACGCCGCCGGCATGCCCGCCCTGGCGCTCAACCACGGCGACAAGCGCAAGCTCGAGCTGGCCATCCTGCTGGCCCAGGACCCCGAGATCCTGCTGCTGGACGAACCGACCGCCGGCCTGGCCAGCGAGGCGGTCCCCGATTTCATGGGTTTGATCGACCGCATCCACAAGGAAGGCACCAAGACCATCGTGCTGGTCGAGCACAACATGAACGTGGTCATGTCGCTCTCTGGCCGCATCTCCGTCATGCACCAGGGGCGGCTGCTGGCCGAGGGCACCCCACAGGAGATCACCGCCGACCCGGAAGTGCAGCGCGCCTATCTGGGCGAACTGTACGGCGACCTGGTGGAAATTCGCGGCCTGGAACCGGAGTGAGCCCAGCCCGATGACCGACCTGCTGACCGTCGACGCCATCCACACATTCATCGGCCAGTTTCACATCCTGGAAGGGGTCTCTTTTTCCGTACCGGAGAACAGCATCACCGCATTGCTCGGCCGCAATGGAGCCGGAAAGACCACTACGCTGCGTTCGATCATCGGCCTGGCGCCACCCTCACAGGGGGCCGTGCACTTCCAGGGCCGCCCGATCCAGGGGCAGCGGGCCTTCGATATTGCCCGCCGGGGGATCGGCTTCGTCCCCGATTACCGGGCGATCTTCCGCCAGCTGACGGTGGAGGAGAACCTCAAGATCGCCGAGCGCCAGCCCGGGGAGCTGGCGGACAAACAGGGGTTCATTTTTGAGGTCTTCCCGGATTTGGAGCGGCTTTACTTCTGGCCGGGCGGCCAGCTCTCCGGTGGCCAGCAGCAGATGTTGGCGGTGGCCAGGGCGCTGGTCCCGGACAACACCCTGCTGCTGATCGACGAGCCCAGCGAGGGGCTGGCACCGGTCATCATCGAGCAGATGATGGCAGCCATCCGGCGGCTGGCGGAGCACACCACGGTGCTGCTGGTCGAGCAGAATTTCCACGTCGCCAGCCAGCTCGCCGACCGCTTCGTGATCGTCGAAGACGGCCGCTCGGTCCACGCTGGCGCGATGACCGATCTGCGCCGGGATCGTGACCTGATCAACAAGTACCTGAGCGCAACCTGAGATGACCACCGGACAGGCCCCGCTGCGATCTAACTTCCTGCGCCAGTCGCTCCTGGTGAGCGGGATATTTGTCGCCGCCCTGCTGGCGGCCAATCTCCTTTTCTTCGCCCCCAGCACTATGGCGGTCGTGCTGCTCTCCGGGCTCTACCAGGGCATGCTCTTCTTCCTGGTGGCGGCCGGCATGTCGATTGTCTTCGGGCTGATGGACGTGCTCAACCTGGCCCAGGGATCCTTTTTTATGCTGGGGGCTTATTCCGGCTTTGCGATCTATACCGCCCTGCCCGAGGGCACCCCGGTGGAGGTGCGCTTCGGCGCCGCGCTGCTGGGAGCCACGGTGTTCGGCGGGCTGCTGGGGGCCGGGACGGAGTACGCCCTGCTGCGTCCGCTGTATGCCCGCCCGATCTTCCAGATCGTGCTGACCTTCGGGCTGGCGACTGCCATCGAAGAGATCATCCGGGCGATCTACGGGCCGGCCGGGCTGGTGCCGGTCGAGCCGCCCGCCGCCCTGGATACCACCTTCCGCGTCTTCGGCGGCCAGTTTGAGACCTACCGCATGTTCATCATCCTGGTTGGGTTTCTGCTCATGGTCGGGATCTCGCTCATCCTGCAGCGCACCCGGCTGGGGATCATCATCCGGGCAGGCGTGCAGGACAGCCAGATGGTGGAGGCGCTCGGCATCAACGTGCGCCGCATCTTCACCTTTGTCTTCGTGCTCGGCACGGCGGTCGCCGCGTTGGGCGGCATGACAGCGGCCCCATTCCTGGGGGCCTACCCGTCGATGGGCGGCCAGTTCCTGCTGACGGCCGTGATCGTGATCGTGATCGGCGGTATGAGCAGCTACGAAGGCACCGCCATCGCCTCGCTGCTGGTCGGGCTGACACGCGCCACCGCCGAGCAGCTCTCGCTGCAGTATCTGAACACCCCCGTCCTGGCCAGCGTATCGATCCTGGTTTTCATGGTGGTGGTGCTGCTGGTGCGGCCCACCGGCCTGTTCGGCAGGGAATGAAGATGGCCGAAAAGCGCGCCACATCCTCAGCCGGCCTGCTGGTACTGCTCGTCCTGGGATTGCTGCTGATCCCGTACAGCCATGCCGCATGGACCGGCGAGCCCGACCCGGCATTGAGCGGTCTGGCGGCGGTGCACAGCCGGGCGGAGTCGGTTTACTGCACGGACGGCCGCACACCGACCGGCACGATTCTGCTGGTCGAGACCGCGCTGTTGGCCCTGGGGGCGCTGGCGGCGCAGCGGCGGAGCCGGCTGCGGGGCAAATTCTGGGATCTGCTGCGCGGGCAGGGGGTGTACCTGGCAGCGTTGCTGCTGCTGGTGAGCATCCCTTTCCTGATCGCCTGGAACACCGACTCTTCGGTCTGCACGCGCGGCAAGGCTTTCTTCTGGGAATCGATCTTCATCGACGTCTTCATCCTGTCGGTCCTGGCGATCAGCTACAACCTGCTGTTCGGCTTCACGGGCATCGTCTCCTTCGGCCATGCCGTTTTTTTCGGCATGGGGGCCTACATGGTTGGCATCCTGATGCGCCACGCCGGCTGGGATTGGTGGGCGGCGGTGCTGGCCTCGCTGGCAATCGGCGCCCTGCTGGCCCTGATCAAGGGTGTGGTCGGCCTGCGCATCAAAGGGCTGTATTTTTCGCTTTTCACGCTGGCCTTCGCGGAGGTCTTCTTCCTGCTGGCCGGCAACCGCATTCTGGTCGACATCACCGGGGCGGAGGACGGGTTCACCTTCGAGGTCCCGGACTGGCTCAACGCCACCCGAAACCGCTTTTTCTTTTATTACATGGCGCTTTTTTTCCTGGTGTTCGCCTTTGTGCTCGTGCGCCGGCTGATGGACTCGCCCACCGGCCAGGTGCTGCGGGCGGTGCGTGACAACGAAGCGCGGGCGCAGATGATCGGGTACAACCCCTTTGCTTTCAAAGTGCTGGCGCTGGTGATCTCGGGCGTGATGGCCACCGGGGCCGGCGTGCTACGCGGGTTGGCGCTCAAGGGCGCCAGCCCAAACGTGCTGGGCCTGGGCTTCACCTTTGACCCACTGCTGGCGACCATCATCGGCGGCATCGGGACATTCGCCGGCCCGGTGCTGGGCTCATTCGGCCTGCACCTGGTCGAGCAGGCATTGCGCGACACCGTCCTGGAGATCGGGCAGTTCTCGTTCAACGTCGGGGAGCGCTGGGCGCTGATCCTGGGCCTGATCTTCATCGTGGTTGTGATCGTTTTCCCGCGCGGCATCGTCGGATCGGTTCAGGAGTGGTGGGCAAGGCGAAGGCGCTGAAAAAGCCGGACGGCGCAGCGCCCAGCGGGAGCGGGATAGAGCTTGCGGCTCACCGCAAGCGGACCGAGCGGGTCATCGCCCACCTGGAAAAGCTGACCCCCGACCTGCGGCTGGCGCACCAGGCCAGCGGTCTGCGCCGCACCCTGCTGCGCCTGACCTCGGAACCTCCTGGCCGCCATTCGGAGCGCCTGCTGTTGAAGACCCTGGCGCAAAGCGAACGCCTGCTCATCCGAGCCGCCCGCCAAAAAATGCGCCGCAACCCCACCCGCAAACCCTGAGGGCTCGCGACACCAGCCCCCTCCCCTCAGGACTCGCGACGTCAGTCGCACCTACCCCAGGACCCGCAACGCCAGCCCCCTCCCCTCAGGACTCGCGACGTCAGTCGCACCTACCCCAGGACCCGCAACGCCAGCCCCCTCCCCTCAGGACTCGCGACGTCAGTCGCACATCGCGACGTCAGTCGCACATCGCGACATCAGTCGCACATCGCAACTTGATTTATACTTTTAACCCATTGCCCGCCACGCAATCCAGGAGGCGACCATGCCCCCATCCTTACCGCTTCCCCCTCACTTCAACCCGGACACGGCCGGATCGCTGTGGCGCGTGCCGTACGAGGCGCACGCCGGCGAGGCGCGCCAGTGGGCCGCCAAACACCACATCCAGCCGGCCGCCCAGGACGATTTCCGCATCGCCCTGATCGCCATCGACGTGCAGAACACCTTCTGCCTGCCGGATTTCGAGCTTTATGTCGCCGGACGGTCCGGCACCGGGGCCGTCGACGACAGCCGCCGCCTGTGCCAGTTCATCTACCGCAACCTCGACCGCCTGACGCAGATCAGTGCCACCCTCGACACCCACAGCGCCATGCAGATCTTCCACGCCGTCTTCCTGGTCGACGAGGAGGGCAACCATCCGGGCCCCATGAGCCTGGTCTCGGCGCAGGACATCCGCAGCGGGCGCTGGCGGTTCAATCCCGCGCTGGCGGATTCCCTGCAAGTGGAAGCCAGTTTCGGCCAGAAGCATCTGGCCTACTACACCGCCCAGCTGGAGGAGCGCGAGAAATATGAACTCACCATCTGGCCGTACCATGCCATGCTGGGCGGGATCGGCCACGCATTGGTGCCCGCCCTCGAGGAGGCCTTCTTTTTCCACAGCATCGCCCGCTACAGCCCGACCGACTTCATCATCAAGGGCGACAACCCCTTCACCGAGCACTATTCCGCTGTCGGGCCAGAAGTGACCACAGACGTCGAAGGGCGACCGCTGGCCGCCCGCAGCGCCCGGTTTCTGCGCACGGTGCAGGATTTCGACGCGGTCTACGTGGCCGGGCAGGCCAAGAGCCACTGCGTCGCCTGGACGCTAAGCGACCTGCTGGACGACATCCAGTCCGTCGATCCCGCCCTGGCTGCTAAAGTCTATTTGCTGGAAGACTGCACCTCCCCGGTGGTCGTCCCGGGCGTGGTGGATTTCACCGAGCCGGCCGACGCCGCCTACGAGCGCCTGGCCGCCGCCGGCATGCACATCGTCCAGTCGAGCGAGGCGCTGGCCCCCAGGATCAAGGACGTCAGTCCCTGACATGCCGTCAGTCCCTGCATCTATTCCCAGGATTCTCCTATGACGATCTTCAACCGCCAGCGACTGTCCGTGGAAACATTCAAGCTGGATATCGAACGTATGCGCCAGGGCTGGTATTCCGACAAATACTTCGCCAATATCAACCACATGCTGACCACGCTTTCACAGCAGGGCTACACCTATTCCGGCGCGGATCACAACCTGCTGCCGGGAATTTCGCCGGAGGGGATCCCCACCAGCGATATTGAGGTCGAAATGCAGTGGTTCACGCGCCGGCCAGGGACCACCATCGTGGTCGGTGTGGACAAAGCCCTGGCCATGCTGCGCACTTGCACGGGGTATTGGGAAGGGGACACCTTTGTCAACACCGCCGAAGCGCTGGAGGTGGACGCCGTCCACGACGGGGAGCTGGTGCAATACAACGGGAACCCCGGGCGGGTCCAGCCGGTCATCCGGGTGCGCGGCCGCTACCGCGATTTCGCCCTGATCGAGACCCCCACCCTGGGCATCCTGACGCGCGCCAGCCGGGTGGCGACCAATGTCTACCAGACCCTGATCGCGGCGCGCGGCAAGCCGGTGCTCTTCTTCCCCGCCCGCTTCGACCTGCACGAAGTCCAGGCGGCCGACGGCTACGCCTACGACATCGCCATCGACCGCTTTAACCTTGACTATGCGCAAAAACTCGGGCCATTTATCTCCACCGACGCCCAGGGAGACTGGTGGGGCGGGGCCGGCGGCGGAACGATCGCCCACGCCGCCATCGCCTGCTTCCTCGGGGATACGGCCGAGATCATGCGCTGCTTTGCCGCCACCCTGCCGCCGGAGGTGCCGCGCATCGCCCTGGTGGATTTCAACAACGACAACGTGCGCGACGCCCTGGCGGTCTGCGACGTGATGTTCGAACAGTACCGGGCGATGGTCGATGCCGGGGACCTGGCGGAAGCGGAGAAGTACCGCCTGTTCGGGGTGCGCCTGGACACCAGCGGCAGCCTGCGCGATGTCTCCGTTCCGCCGATCGGCGAGGCCAGGCTCGACCTGGGGGTCAATCCGCGCCTGGTGTTTACCGTGCGCCAAGCCCTGGACGCCGCCTGGGAGCGCTGGCAGCTGCCCGATTCCTGGCGCGACCGGGCCAGGGAATACTGCCAGTCGATCAAAATCGTGGTCTCCGGGGGGTTCAACGTGCAAAAGATCACCCGTTTCGAGCGCCTGGATGTGCCCGTGGACTACTACGCCGTCGGCTCTTCGCTGTTCGACAACCACGGGCCAACGGTCACGGATTTCACTGCCGACGTCGTACAGGTCAAGGTCCACGACCAATGGGTGGATATGGCCAAAGTCGGCCGCAGGCGTGTCCAGAATCCGGCCCTGGAGCGGGTCTGGTAGCCGATTCGCCGGAAAGGGACATTTGTCCCTGCCCTGCCACCTCCCTTTCGAATAGAATGCCCACAGCACAGGCTTCCAGGGCGTCCCATGAACAGCATCCGCGTCATCATTGTCGAAGACCACCATCTCTTTCGCCGGGCGATCGTCCAGGCTTTCGAAAACAGCCCCGATTTCGAGGTCGTGACCGAGTTGGAACACGGCGGCGCCCTGCTCGAGACCGCTCGCGGGCTGGATTTCGACCTGGTCGTCCTCGATCTGGGCATGCGCAGCGGTGCGTTCGATCCGGTTTCGGCCGTCGTCAATTTCAAGGCCGCTTTCCCGCGGAAGAAGGTGCTGGTGGTCTCGGCGTTCACGGATGGCGCTTACACCCGAGGGGTTGTTGATGCCGGCATCGACGGGTATATCGTCAAGGACGACCGGCTTTCCCTGAAACTCGTCCAGACTGCGCGCCGCGTGCTTGCCGGTGAGAAGGTCTTTTCTGAGGAGATCAGCGATTACATCCACAGCACTTCCTTCGACCAAAACCAGCTTTCGAAACAGGAAGCCTCCGTGCTGGGATTGGCGGCTTCGGGCAAGACCAACCGCGAGATCGCAGCCAGTCTTTCTTTGAGCGAAAAGACCGTCCGCAACCATTTCACGCGCATTCTGCGCAAGCTGGGAGCTCGCAACCGGGTCGAAGCGATCAATAAAGGCCGGGATCGGAATCTGATCTAACTGGGTACAGGGTGAACCCGATGAGCGACCAGCGCCTTCTCACCGGCGCACTGCAGCGGGCCGGCGGCGGTGCAGGCGCTTTTTTTCTGGCGAACGCCGGCGAACTCAACCTAGAGTTTGCAAGCCGGGAAATCCGGATGCGGTCCCTGGCCCCCGCCGACCACATTGCGGTGGTCGATCTGGGGCAGGAAGGACCTTTCCAGGTACATGAACTTCCGCCGGGGCAAGCCGCGGCCTGGCAGGAGGCGGCGCCCTGGGGCAGGCTGTTCGTCCCGGTTTTCCCCGCGGGCCAGGCCGGTTGGATGTCCGCAGTGGTGCTGGCGGAAGCAGCCTTTGATCCGCAGCCCGATTTCAGCGAACAACTGCAGCTGTGGGCTGCGCTCGCCTATACCCGCCGGCTCCTGCACAGCCGCATCCGCGCCGAACAGCAGCGCCGGGAGGCGATCTCCGCCTTTCTCCATCACGACCTGCTCCAGCGCAGCCTCTATCTGAAGCAGCTCCTGATGGATGCCGGTCCGGACTCGGCCGGCGTCATACCCCTGCTCGACGAAAGCGTTGAGCTGATCAAGCAAGAGGTGGAAAGGCAGCGTCCTGTCCTGATCAACCAGGGGATCTATTTCGCGCTGCAGAAACTGGTCGCCGAGTCGCGCAGCGCGGGGATCGACCTGGCCTGGGGGAGCGATTTCGAGCCGGTCGAGCACCCTTTCACCGAGGATGAGACCGCCGCCGGCATCTATGCCATCGCGGCTGCCCTGGTCGGGGAAGCCGGCAGGCCGGCCGGTGGCGGGCCCGTCGAGATGCGGCTGGAGCGGCCCGCCGACCCGGGCCGGAAACTGCGGCTTTCAATCGCACTGGCCGGGCAGCCAGCCTGCTTTTCCACAACAATGGCCCTGGCCTTTGAATTGGCAGAAATGATCGGCGCCCTGGCCGGTGTGCACCAGTCCGCCAGCGGCTGGCTCCAGTACAGCTTCGAGGTCTAGAACGGCGCTATAATCAGCGCGTGGTCCCCACCTCATTGCTGATCGCATTGCTTCTGGTCGTCGACAGCCTGCATTTCGTATTCGCCCGCCTGCTGCTGCCCCAGGTATCTCCTGCCGTCTCGGTGACGTACATCATGGCGATCGCCTCCCTGGAGATGCTGGTGTTCGCCCTGATCACCGGCCGGCTGTCCCTGGCCGGATTTCGCGGCCGCCTGGGAACATTTCTGGCGATCGGCTTCCTGGTCGCAGCCTCGACAAACATCAATTACGAAGCGGTAGCCTTCATCGACCCCGGGACCGCCTCCCTGCTGGCGCAGACCGGCACGATCTTCGGACTCGCGCTGGGAGTGGCCTGGCTGGGGGACCGCCTGAACAAGCGACAGCTGGCCGGCGCCGGGCTGGCGATCGCCGGGGTCTTCGTGATGGAATACCAGGCCGGGGAATACCTGCGCTATGGCTCGCTGCTGGTACTGGTGTCCACGTTTATGTACGCCCTGCACTCGGCCATCACCAAGCGCTTCGCCGAGGGCATCGACTTCACAGGCTTCTTCATCCTGCGCCTGGTCTTTACGACCTTCTTTCTGGCCTTGTTTTCGTTGTGGCGCGGCGCGCTGACCCTGCCGCAGCCGGGAGCCTGGCCGCTCCTGATCCTGGTGGCGACCACCGACGTGGTCATCAGCCGGGCGCTTTACTACCTCTCCCTGCGGCGGCTATCGCTAAGCCTGCACACCCTGGCCCTGACGCTGAGCCCGCTGGTCGCGGTCCTGTGGGCGCTGCTGCTCTTCGATACGTTTCCGGCCGCGTTCCAGCTGGCCGGCGGCGCAGCGGTGCTGGCCGGCGTCTTGCTCGCTTCGCTGGCCCGGCACAGACCCGGGCAGGGGGCTGAATTTCGAACCGGCGCCTCGTGATACACTTCCGGCATGGCCGATCCCAGAAGCGCGCGGGTGCTGCTGCTGATCCTGGCGACCGCCGGCGTGGTCATGGCCGGGCTGGCCTGGAACGCGGCCGCGAACCCGCGTATCATCATCGAATGGACAACCGCAAGCGAGCTGAACACCGCAGGATTCAACCTGTACCGCCAGGACGGTCCGAACGCCGAGGCCGTCCGGATCAACGAAACGCTGATCCCCTCCGCGTCCGACCCGCTTCAGGGGGGTGATTACCTCTACCGCGATGCGCGCGTCGAGGCCGGCCGGACGTACACCTACACCCTGGAGGAAGTCGAGGCCACGGGCGGCCGGATCGACCACGGCACCACCGTGGCGCGCGCCCCGCGCGGCGGGATCCTCGAAGGGGTTACGGCCGGTCTGCTCCTGAGCGCCGCGGCCGCGCTCGCCTGGCGCCAACGCAGGGTAGGCGCCGGCGCGGCGTCATGATGCGTCTCCAAATCGGCACCCTGCGCCTGGCGGTGCAGGCCGACACACCGGGGCTCCTGCAAAAGCTGGAATCACGCTACCGGCCTTTCCTTTCCTCCAGCAGGCCGGCGGACCTGGACGTGACGCTGCAGATCCGCGGCGGGGGGCGGTCCCTCGCCGGTAACGCCCCCACCACACCGATGCCCCGATTCGCCGGGCCACGCACCGAATTCGACCAGCCCGGCTTCCGCGGCTCTATCGACCTGCAAAGCAGCCGCGCCCGGCTTTCACTCGCCCCCGACCAGGCCGATGACCAGGCGGATTACTTTCTGCGGGTCTGCCTGGCGCTGCTGGCGCACCGTACCGGGGGGCTGCTCGTGCACGCCGCCGGTATTGTCCGCCAGGGGCGCGCCTTTCTGTTTTTCGGCCTGTCCGGCAGCGGCAAGACCACCGTGGCGCGCTGCTCGCCGCCAGAGGCGGTCCTGAACGACGATCTGGTGCTGCTTCTGCCGGAGGATCCGGGCTGGCGAGCCTGGGGCACCCCTTTCAGCAACCCCACCCAGGTCCCCCCGCGACCGGACAGCGCTCCAGCCGCCGGCCTGCTGCGCCTGGTCCAGAGCCTGGAGGTGCGCCTGGAGCCGCTCCACCGCGGGCAGGCCCTGGCGGAGCTGCTCGCCAGCGTCCCGGTGCTCAACGCTGCGCCGCAGCCGCCGTTCGAGCGCTGCGAGCAGATCCTGGCCGACCTGCCGGCCTATTTCCTGCACTTCCTGCCCGACCCCACGTTCTGGCCATTGGTGGCCGCCATCCCTTGACCCGCTTCCCGGTTTTGCTTTTACTCCCCCTGCTGACCCTGTTTTTCTGGCTCCTGCTTTCGCCGCCGCGCCCGTCCTCCCGGCGCCCCCCGCTGGCCTCCCTGGCCCCTCGAGAAGCGCTGGCCTGCACCGGATGGCAGCAGGTCAGCCAGGGTGGCTTCGGGCTGCCAACCGTCTTCGACGAGAACGGCAGCCCGCTGCCGGTTGGGAGCCAGCCGCAGCCCTTTCGCGGCGAGGAGGGTTTTGAAACTCTGGTTTTCGACGGCCGGCTGTACGTCGGCATGGAAGCGGACAACCGCCTGGGGGCGCGCCTGTGGCGCACCGGCGCCGGGGCACCGCAAGGCCAGGCCGACTGGGAGGAGGTGATCGCCGATGAAAACGGACTTCCCTGGGGGATCGCGCCGGTGCGCCAGGTCGATCACATCGACTCCCTGGCCGAATTTCGGGGCTATCTGTACGCCAGCAGCGCCAACAGCGGCGACCCACTCGGCACGCGCATCTTCCGCAGCCCGAGCGGCGACCCCGGCTCGTGGCAGGACGCCCTGCGCCTGCAGGGGCCCGGCTTTGGGGACCCGGCCAACGAAAATTTCAAGGACATGCAGGCCTTCGACGGCTGGCTGTGCGGCGGAACCTGGAACGAAACCAGCGGCGCACAGGTCTGGTGCACCCGGGACGGGCTGCAGTGGGAGCAGAAAAACGAGCCTGGGTTCGGGGATGCGCGCACGGCCATCATCTGGTCTGCCGAAGTGTTCGGCGGCGCGTTGTACGTTGGCGCCCAGCATTTCGGGGAGGACCCCCAGGCACTTGGAGACGATACCGCCCGGGTGTACCGCACCCGCTCGCTGGCAGGGACCCCGATCTGGGAACCGGTGTATACCGGGGAGCCTCCCAGCCTGGGGGCCATCCTGCTGGGGGAGATGGACGGGCGTCTGTACATCGCCCATCCCAGCCCGCAAGGCATCCGGATATTGAGCAGCGCTGACGGCCGGGCGGGCAGCTGGAAGCCTGCCGGTTTGGCCGGCCTGGACGGCAGGCGCTGGAATTTCCAGACGGTCACCGATGGCGCGGTGCGCTATCGCGGGCTGCTGCACGTGGCCGTGATCAATGCCCGTTCGGGCCTGCGGGTCTGGCGCACAAACGGCAACGGTTTTTGGGAGCCGGTCGGCGCCCCGCGGGAGATCCCGGCCAGCCGCTTTGCCGCCCAGCTGGCGGTGTTTGAAGATCAACTGTATGCCTGGGCCAGCGATTACGAAGGCGGCCAGGCGGTCCTGCGCACATCCTGCGATTTTCAGGCAGCCGATACGACCGGCGGCCTTTTGATCGCCGCGCTTTTGGGGATGCTGTCCGCCGTGCTGGGGGGGAAATGGATAGCAAACCGGCGGTCAAAAAGCGGATATAGTATCATTGCCACATGCCGCCAGTTTTGAACCAAAACACGGTACAGGGAGACTATACCCATAAAGAGGGATCCGGTCTCGAATCGCTCCCCGATGCCGCGCTCTTTGGGCGCATCGGCCTGGGGGAAGAGGCCGCCCTGGCAGAACTTTATCAGCGCTATAAGGCCGCCCTGTACCGCTTCCTGGTCAACATGGTGGATGACCCCGGAACAGCCGAAGAACTCTTGCAGGACGTATTTGTCGCCGCCTGGCAGCGTGCGGACAGTTTCCGCGGGGCTTCCAGTGTCAAGACCTGGCTGTTCAGCGTGGCGCATAAGCGGGCCGCAACCTGGCTGACCCGTAAACGCAGCGAGGTGCCGCTGGACTGGGTCGGAGACCTTCCAGCGGAAGAAGAATCACTTCCTTACCAGGCCTTTCTATCATGGCAGCAGGAGGAGATCCGGCAGGCGCTCAAGAAACTATCTCCCAAACACCGCGCTGCCATCGACCTGTTCTTCTTTCACGAGCTGTCGTACAAAGAGGTCGCTGCAGTGGTGGGATGCCCGGTGGGGACTGCCAAGAGCCGCGTTTCCTACGGCCTGCGCAGCCTGGTCGTGTTGCTCGATGAAGTCCGTTGAGGGCGCATAATATGAACGAAAGAATCCAGCGATATTTCAATACCAAGCTCCCGGCTTTTGCCAACAGCAGCCTCTCTCGCCCGCTGGCCTGGCTGGTCGCGCTGTATGTGCGCCTGCAACCCGGTGCAGCCAAGGACGTGGCCGGTTTGCAGCACCTGCGCCGGTCCCTGGCCGACGAACAGGCGCCCCAGCCCACGGCAGCCGCCTGGCTGGGCATCCGCGACCGGATACAGGCCCGTCCCGTTCACGCTCCCCTTTCCACGCTGAAACCCAAACTGCGCCTGTGGCGGCTGGCGGCGCTGGTCCTGGCGGCTTCCACGGTGCTGTTGTGGAACATCCTGCCGCCCGGGATCGTGCTGGAATGGTCATTTGACGGATACGCGCCGGAAGCGTTTTTGGTCTACCGGGCCGCAGGGGACCCCGCAGGCGGGGACGAATCACTCGATTTTGCGCTCATCGAGCAGGTACCGGTCGACTCGGGCAACCGCGCCTACCGCTTTACGGACATCGGTGCCCTACCAGGGCAGTCTTATGTCTACCTGGTGGAGGCCATCGGGCCGAACGGATTTTCCATGGGCAGCGATCTGGTCTCTGCGGATGCCGCCCAGGCGCTGCCGGGGCAGGCGGCCCTGGTCTTTGCATTCATCGGCCTGATTCTGGCCCTGGTGCTGCTGGTGAAAAACAGCGGCGGGTACCAGCGCCAGTTATTCGGCAGCAGCCTGCTGATGCGTTGATTTTGACCGCAATATCCCCCAAATCTCCTAATCGCGGGTTAATTCGCCGCCTTCACATTTTTAGTAATGAAATAATACTTGATTCTGCCTAGTGCATGGGATACAATAAATTACGGATTTATAGTGCTATCCCTCCTTTTATCATTTACCGAACGGAGGTGAACCACGCGAGGAGACAAACGTGAAATTTATCGAAAACCCTATTCCGGAAGAAACAGAAAAACGCCCATATTCCAAGCCTGAAATTATTCATGAATTAGAATTGGAGACCCGCGCCGGCTCTCCCCTCACCAATATTGAGGTCAGCCCCCTCGATCTGATCGGTGTGGATACGAACGGCATGAACGGCGGGTAGCCTCCATCTTGCAAACCAAGGGCCTGCCTTTGTGGGCAGGCCTTTTTATTTAACCACCTCGCCTTACGAAACATCCGACACCTTGCGTCGTTGTAGAATATAATTCATCAGGGAAGGAGGGGACCATCCGGCGGCTTTCAATTCATGCCCGACAAGTCGAACCGTCCGCTTCAAGGAGCGCTCATGCATCTCCGGTATGCAGCCCTCGCAATTATTCTTGTTTTTTCCACCGCTGCCGCCAGTCTGTTCAAGGCCCCGCCAGGCGCCGCGCAGACCGATGAGCCGCGCGCAGCCCGCGGGCCGGCAACCTCCGGTCCCGTGCTGCTGCGCTCGGACGAAAGCGGGGCGACCATCGAGGTGCACACCCCCACCTACTCATTCGAGCAAAATATTGGCACGCAAGCGCGCGGGAACACCCTGGCGATCCCCGGCGGCACCACCATCGACCGGCCGGGCGCCCCGCAGTTGCCCAAGATCAGCTTCTTGATCGCGGTCCCACCGCAGGCCGAACTGCAGCTTTCGGTCCTGCATTCCGGAGGCCAGCCGCTCGCCGGGGTGTATGACATCCCTCCGGCCCCCTCCCCTGCGCCCCTGGCCGAAGACCTCACTCCAGGTGAAATGGAATACCGGCCGGACCCGGCCATCTACGCAGGCGCCAACAAATATCCGGGCACAGTTGCAGAAATCTCCGGCGAAGCCTGGATCCGCCAGCAGCGTGTTTTCCGGATCGATGTGCACCCGTTCCAGTATTCCCCCTCCCGCGGGGAGCTCACCTGGCACCCCAACATCACCCTGCGGCTGGATTTCCAGGGCGACCGCAGCGTTGGCGGCTGCGCCGGCTGCCGCTACGACACCGAACTCGAGACAGCAC
This sequence comes from Anaerolineales bacterium, assembly GCA_041632295.1. Classification (GTDB taxonomy): domain Bacteria; phylum Chloroflexota; class Anaerolineae; order Anaerolineales; family JABWBV01; genus DATDOR01. The sequence goes on from JBFKII010000052.1 coordinate 16,392, forward strand.
TGCGGCACGCCATCCTCAACTACGACCAGGGCATCGATTGGCGAGTGCCCGCCGGTTCAGACGCCCTGGAGGGACAGATCCGCAGCCCCCTGGTGACCAGTTTCCTCGGACCGCGCTACGAAATTCTGGTCGACCGGGATGGGATCTACCACATGACCTACGCCGACCTGCAGGCCGCCGGGATGGACGTAGACAACGTCAACCCGCATACTTTTCGCCTGACCAACCACGGGCAGGATGTGGCCATCTATGTCACCGGAGAGGGCGACGGCAGCTTCGACCCAGGCGATTTTGTCAGCTTCTACGGCGAGAAATTTCGCGGCGACATCATGGAAGCGCGCCACCAGGCGACCATGACCCGGGCCGGCAACATTCCAAACGACCCCACATACGCCGCCAACAACTGGTTCTGGCAGTGCAAATCGGGCTGCGACCTGGCCAGCTACTTCGAACGCTACACCGACGATAACGTCTATTACCTGCTGGAAGGCGGCGCACCGGGGCCGCGCATGGGCAGTCTCAGCGGCGCCCCGGGCGGGGCGTCCGTGCCCACGTATTATTTTGAAACCATGCGGGCGGAGAAGCAGCTTTACTGGTGGTCGCACGAATTCCACGACGACGAAGTCTGGTTCTGGCAGCGGGTCCAGGTGCTGGACACCGAAATGAATTACACCACCACGCTCAGCGCGGTCGCATCGGCGCCCGTCAGCGCCACCCTGCATGTCGAGGTGTCCTCCCGCAACGAGGACCCGTTCAACTCCCCGGACCACCACACGCAGTTCCGCTTCAACGGCAGCGTGGTCCACGATACCTACTGGGACGGCAAGGTGCGCTACACGTTCGACGCCAGCATCCC
>JBFKII010000053.1:0-17208 GCA_041632295.1 Anaerolineales bacterium
CGCCGGCCGGGGTTCGGAACGCCTTCGGTCCTGCCTGATCTCCGCCAGGGTCAGTGCTCCGCTGGCCGTTTGCTGTAATCCTGCCAAAAACTCGTTGCAAGTGCGGTAGCGCTGCTCGGGTTTTTTCGAGAGCGCCTGATTCAGCACGGCTTCGGTCTCCGGGCTGATCTGCGGGTTGATCGTCCGCAGGCGCGGGGGCTTTTCACTGACGTGTTTGAAGCTGGTGACCTGTTCGGTTGCGCCCGTGAAAACCGGTCTGCCTGCCAGGGCGTGAAACACCATCGCAGCCAGGGAATAGACATGTGTTTCAGAGGTCAAAGGCCGCCGTCGAACCTGTTCGGGACTGATATATTGTGGATTCGTGGCCATGGATTTGGAAAACGATAACGATTCGATTATCTGGAGCAGGCCCAGATCGGCCAGCAGGGGTTCCTCCCGGTCCGAGAAAAGCACGTTGTTCGGTTTCAAGTCGGCGTGGAAAATCCCTTTTCCGGCGACGGTGTCCAGGGCGTCTGCCAGCGGTGTGAAAATCGCCAGTGCCTCCTTCAGTGGCATTTGGCCGCCCAGCCGGGCGGACAGGTTGCCTTTTTCCATGAGCGGCATGATCAGGAAGGGCCGGTTGTCTTCATCTCCGTATTCCAGGATCGGAAGTATGGCTGGATGGGTCAGGCTTCTTAATTTTTCGGCGGCGTCATGAAACTTTTTTTCGGAGGTCAGGGTGTACAGAAACTGGCTTTTTAGAAGTTTGAGGGCGATCAGCCGCTTGTTTTCTGGATCGATCGCCCGGTAAACGGTCCCGCGTTCGTTACCGCCGATCTCGGATTGGATTTCGAAGCGGCCTATATTTCTATGTCTCATGCCACATCCTCTTTGGATCCCATTCGATCAGGGGTGATGCCATTTATTCGTTTTCACCTTCTGGTTGGCCCGATCAGGGGAACAGCTTTTCAATCCGCCAGCTGCTCTCCCCATTCCTGGTGTACTGGAAGCGGTCGTGCAGCCTGTTTGGCCGGTTGCTCCAAAACTCAAACGCCTGCGGCGCCAGCCGGAACCCCCCCCAAAAAGATGGGCGTTCGATCTCCTTGCCCTGCGCCTGGGATTCAAAGGCCTCAAAAAGGGTCTCCAGGTCTGTACTTGGGGGGATCGGCTCGCTCTGTTTGGAGATCCAGGCACCGACCTGGCTGCCCCACGGGCGGCTCCTGAAATAAACGTCCGATTCTTCCGCTGGCAGCCGCGCCACAATGCCGCTGATCCGGACCTGGCGTCCCAGCTCGGACCAGTAAAACACAAGGGCGGCCTGCGGATTTTGTTCCAATTCTGCGCCTTTGCGGCTGCCGTAATTGGTAAAGAAACAAAAGCCTCGCCGGTCCCAGCCCCTTAGAAGCACCATGCGCACCGAGGGCACCCCGGCAGGGGTCGCTGTGGCCAATGCCATTGCCTCAGCAAAGCCGTGCTGCGATTCCTGCGCCTGGGCAAACCAGGTCTCAAATTGCGTGAAGGGATCATCTTTCATTCCCCACCATTTTATACCGAAAGCTGCCGGAGGATCGAGGCGTTAAAACAGTCTGCCCTGCCGCGGGATTTCGGGCTCGTTGATCGGCAGCCCGCACTGCTGTTTGAATGCGTTCGCGGTGGCGGGAGAGTGGCCGGAAAAATCGTTGTTGAAAAAGGCGAAAACCGCCAAAGTGTCGTCCAGCTGAGCGCGGATTTGCTGCAACCAATTGGCGAGGATAGGGCTGACATCCCGCCGTACGCGATCCTTCCGGTCGTAACGGCCGTGCCGGCCGATAAAACGGATGTAAATAAATTCGGCCGTGCGCACAAGTTCTTTCGGCATGATGATGTACTCGGTCGACACCCAACCCAGCCGTTTGCGGGCCAGCCATGCCCGGACCGCCGGCCGGTTCCAGGAGACATGGCGGAATTCGAACGCGAAAGACAGGTCTTCCGGCAGGGTATCCGCAAATTTTTCCAGCCGGCCCAATTGGTTAACCTCCCAATCCGGAGGAAACTGGAGCAGGATCGGACCCAGATGGGGGCCAAATGCGCGCACGGAAGCTATGAAACGCCTCATTTCGCCAGTTGAAGAGTCGAGTTTGCTGGAATGGGTGATCTCCCTGGGAGTTTTTGGGCAAAACATGAAGCCCTGTGGGGCCTGATTGCGCCAGTGAAGGACCCGTTTTTTGGGCGGGATGCCATAAAACGTGGTGTCTAGCTCGACGGCGTTGAATATTTTTGCATACCAGCGCAGGTAGCTTCCCGGCCGGGCGTGGGGCGGGTAAAAAACGCTTTTCCAGTCGTCATACCCGTACCCCATCGTTCCCACAAACCATTCAGTCATGTCGGTGCCCCGTACAACTTCAGGAAATGGGCCAGCCCCAGCCGGTGCCCGCGCAGTTGCAGCCGGCGGGCAACCGGTCTCAGCACACCGGGTACCCGGCGAGGATCGGTCTTGCTGATAGTATGGACCATCAACGCGATCGGCCCGTTTTTTTTACGCACCACCGCCGCTGTCCATTCCCCGATTTCCAGGTGGTAAATGGACGAAAAATAGGTGTAGCCCCGCCTATCCGGTTCCAAGAATACATTCTGGACCCGGTTCATGGCGATCAGCGATAACACGGGCGGCAGGATGGGGATGCGCTGGATGATCCGGTCGCCGGGGCGCAAATCCCGGTCCTCGGCCATAAAGTCTGCATAAAAGGTCATGACCTCGGGCGGGAAAAAAACATTGCGAAAGAGCGCCCTGGAGGCCCGTTCGAACAACGCATCGTCCGGTTTCGAGCTCAGGATGCGCTCGTATCCGTCCACGTTCCAGGAAGTATCGATCGGCTGGTCCGGCTGGTAGTTTGATTCGCGCGTATCCCATTTTTGGAGGATTTCCCGAAGGGACCGTTTCTTGAAGAACCATTCGAACATTCAGAAATCTTACCAGAATTTGGCGCGATACTGACCCGGCGCGTCGGCGGTATCAAACGATGGCAGCCCTTTGATGTACAATTGCCTCAGGCAACAGACAGGAGAGAAGATGCTCGTAGCCATTGCATGCGATCATGCCGGTTTCCCCCTCAAGGACGTTGTAATGGAAGTGGTGCGCGAGGCCGGTCACACCGTGATCGACCTGGGGACTGACAGCACCCGGAGCGTGGATTACCCGGATTTTGCGCGCCGGCTTGGGGAGGCCATCCAGGAAAAACGCGCGGATCGGGGTGTGCTGCTTTGCGGGTCGGGGGTTGGCGCCTGCATTGCCGCCAACAAGATGAACGGGGTTTATGCAGGGGTCTGCCATGACACGTATTCCGCCCACCAGGGCGTGGAGCATGATGATATGAACGTCCTATGTCTAGGGGCGCGGGTGATCGGGCCCAACGTGGTGCGGGAGCTGGTGGAGGCATTTTTAGGGGCTAGGTTCACCTCCGAACCCCGCCACGTCCGCAGGCTGGAGAAAGTGCGAGCGATCGAACAAGACCAGATCCGCAAAGGGCATGGCGAAGATCAATCCTGACGCCGTCATCTTCGGCGACAATTTGCCGTTCCTCCGGTCGCTCGCCGACGAATCCGTCGACCTGATCTATATCGACCCGCCTTTCAACACTGGGAAAGTGCAGTCCCGGATCCGTATGAAGACCGTGCGAGATCCGGACGGCGACCGGACAGGTTTCCAGGGTGAACGCTACCAGACCATTCCCCTGGACAAAAAAGCCTTTGCGGATCAGTTTGATGATTTCCTGGCTTTCATCGAGCCCCGGCTGGTGGAGGCCCACCGGGTACTTGCCCCGCATGGGACGTTATATTTCCATATCGATTATCGGGAGGTGCATTACTGCAAGATCCTTCTGGACGGCATTTTTGGAAGGGAAGGATTTCTCAATGAGATCATTTGGGCCTACGATTTTGGCGGGAGGCCCAAGGACCGCTGGCCTCCCAAGCACGATAACATCCTCGTCTATGTCCGGGACCCGGACAATTATGTGTTCAACCGCGATGACATCGAGCGGATCCCTTATATGGCTCCCGGTTTGGTCGGCCCGGAGAAAGCGCGGCGGGGGAAACTTCCAACCGACACCTGGTGGCACACGATCGTCAGTCCCACCGGGAAAGAGAAGACCGGTTATCCTACGCAAAAGCCGCTTGGCATCTTGCGCCGCATCATATCGGCTTCTTCTAACCCTGGGGACCTCGTGCTGGACTTCTTCGCGGGCAGCGGGACGACCGGCATGGCCGCCCATGAACTCGGCCGGCGCTTTCTGCTCGTCGACAACAATCCCGAAGCCATCGCCGTCATGCAGAAACGCCTGAGCGGCTTCGACGTAGATTTTATACAGTATCCTTAGCCGGATTTTTCCCTGATTAAGAGGCAGCCCATGGGCAAACGCGCAGCGTCCTTATTGTTTATTTTCGTTTTTCTGCTGGCTTCTTTCGGCCGGGTCACAAACACCGGCGCTCAATCAAGCTGTCCGCCGCCTTCAGGTGCGGTCGGGAGCGTCACCGTGGACCGCCGAGATGCGGACATCACCATCCTGGCCAACGGGGACATCCGTTACGAGGAAGTCTGGCAGGTGAATTTTCAAGGCTCAAATTTCCGCTTCGCATTCCGCACAATACCCCTGAACCGCGCCACCGGCATCGTCGATTGGACGGTATCTGAAAGCGGAAGGGATTATGTCCAGGGGGCCTCGGAGTACGGCTACAACGTCAGCCAGTCCGGAGGGGATGTCACGATCCACTGGTGTTTCCCATCCACGACCAACCAGACCCGCACCTTCAACCTGGGCTACACTGTCGAAGGTTCCCTCGGAATTTACGAGAACGGCGACCGCTATTTCTGGAAATTCATCGAGCAGGACCGGGGCTATTCGATCTCCACCGCCAAAGTGCGGATCCACTTGCCGGGCAGTTTCGATCCTGGCCAGCTGGAACTGGCGGCTTTTGTTAACGAAGTGGAAAACCTGCGCTTTCTGGACAACTCCTCCGGCAGCGGTACCCTCAGCGGGAAATCGAATGTCCAAGTCTTGGACGGCAGCACGATCGAGTTCAGCGGCGGCCCCTTCCATGGAGGCGAGGAGTGGGAGATCGGGGTCAAATTTCCGCACGGATTTGTCAGCGCGGAGGCGCCGCTCTGGCAGCGAGTCCAGGATAATGCCGCCTTGTTCGGTCTCGGCGCGCTGTGCCTGGCCGGACTCCTGATCATCGCCGGGATATTGGGACTGTACCTGTTCTGGTACACACTCGGCCGGGACCGCCCGGTGGGTGTACGGGCTGAATACTTCCCCCGGCCGCCAGAGGATCTGACCCCGGGAGTGGTCGGCGTGCTGGTTGACGAGCGTGCGGATATGGAAGATGTGCTTGCCACGTTGATCGACCTGGCGCGCCGCGGCTATCTGGAGATCCAGGAGCTTTCCAAAAGCGGATTCGGCAGAAAGGCAGATTTCCAGTTCACCCGCAGTGCAAAAGAGATCGGGGACCTGCTTCCCCACGAAAAGACCCTGATGAGGGCCATCTTCCCCAACCGGCGCACGCGCAAGCTGTCGAGTCTGAAAAACAAGTTCTATTCCAAGCTGCCGGAAATTCAAAAAGAGCTGTATGCGGAAGTCACACGACAGGGATTTTTCCCCACCGGGCCGGACAAAGTGCGCACATGGTATGGCTGCGCCGGATTTTTCCTGACTGCTGTGGTCGGTCTGTTGGCATGGGGGATTTACGGGTTGTTATCCGAACTGACCGCGCTCTCATTTTTCGTGTCGGCTTCAATGATGATCTTCCCGGTTGGGCTGCTGTTCGCCGCCCGATACATGCCGCGCAAGAGCCCCAAAGGGGTCCGCTCGGCGTCCCAGTGGCTGGCTTTCAAAAACTACCTGGGGAACATCGAAAAATACACCAAAGTGCAGGATGCGCAGGATCAATTTGAAAAATACCTGCCGTATGCGATCGCATTCGGCCTGGAGAAATCCTGGGTCAAGAAATTCACATCCGTTGACGCCCCGGTTCCACTCCCCGGCTGGTACCATATGCATCCCACCACCAGCACGGGTGGGTCCGGATCCAGGCGTGGCAGTGCCCGGCCGGCTGAAGGGGGCGGTGCTGGGCTGCCCTCCCTGGATGACGCAGCCGGCAATTTGTTCGGCGGCCTGGACTCCATGAGCGACGGGCTGTTCTCCATGCTGGACGAGGCTGCCAGCACGTTCCGCAGCGCCCCCCAAAGCTCGGGCAGCGGCGGCTTCTCTGGCGGCGGCTTTTCGGGTGGGGGCGGTGGCGGCGGCGGTTCTAGCGGTTTCGGATAACGAATCCTGCCTCGCAGGGTGCACGGCGACACAACCCCCAAGTTTTTTCGAATACGAGGAAGCTTATGTTTGGAAATGCGAAAGTCATTGGGCCCATTCTGATCGCCATCGGCGGGATCAGCTGCTTGCTGGTCTCCGCCTACATGGGGGTGGCAGTGTATATCGACCAGGTCACGCTGCTGGGGGCAATCCTCGGGGCCCTGGCCTGCGGGGTGGTTCCGCTGCTGGCGTTCGGAGGTGTGGGCACCTACCTGCTGATCACCGGGCGCAAAGAGGCCGCGGAAATGGAGCTGATCCGCAAAAAAGAGCGCATACTCGGACTGATCCAGGCCCAGGGACAGGCCTCGGTCGGGACGATCATGGTCGAAATGAGCATGACACGTGACCAGGTGACCGATGCGATCTACGAACTGGTCGCGATGAACCTGTTTAGTGGCTACATCGATTGGGACGCCCTGACCTTCTACTCCCAGGAAGCCTCCGCGGTGGGCTCCAACCAGTGCCCCAACTGCGGTGGCGTGCGCGAGATGGTGGGAAAAGGGGTGATCAAATGCCCTTACTGTGGGGTCTCTCTGTTCATCCCGCCCGATGCACCGCAGACCAGCGCTCAGCCCTTGCCTCCAGAAGGTTGGCAGCCCGGCCCTTGATACTCATCGGCCTTGCCGGAGTCCTTAAAAAATCGGAAGTGCCGCGCCCTGGAAGCCGACCCCAGCCTTTGGGTGACGGTGATTGTGGCGAGTGAACTCGCGTTCGCATCCGTGCCGGAAATGAGTCCCGGGGCGCTCGCCTGATCGCCCTGGTTTCCACTCCGAGTTCGTGCGGAATCGAAAGATCATATCAGCCGACTGCGTCGAAAGAACGATTGGCCGCCTTTTGAAAAACCCGGCCCCGATCCGATGGCTTTCGGCTCAGGGAATGGCGAGCGCAAGGTCCCGTTTGGGCTTTTTCCGAAACTGCGGTTAAATAGAGGCAATTCGCCGGTCGAATCCGGTGCCGCTTGAAAAATTCAAGCGCCCCGCCGGCGATGCAAAGCATCATCCGATCAACAGATCGGTTCCGAGAACGGAAAAGGAGCGATATGGGCAACCCAATCCATGAACTGCAAAAATTCGGACAATCCCTCTGGTATGACAATATCCGGCGCGGACTGCTGGAGGACGGCACTTTCGACCGCCTGGTCGCGAGCGAGGAGATCCGCGGGGTCACTTCCAACCCCAGCATATTCAACCAGGCCATCGCCCAGTCGAACGACTACGATGGCCAGTTGAGCGATCTGCAGGGGAAAAACCGATCCCCCCTGCAGATTTACGAAGAACTGGCGATCCAGGACATTCAGACCGCGGCCGATATTTTTCGCCCGTTGTACGACCAGACCGGCGGTGGGGATGGGTACGTCAGCCTGGAGGTCAACCCGAACCTGGCGGATGACACCGAGGGGACCTGTGCGGAAGCTTCTCGCCTGTGGCAAAAAGTCGACCGCCCGAACCTGATGGTCAAGATCCCGGCTACGGAGGCGGGCATCCCGGCGATCACTCGATCAATCGCCAGCGGGATCAACGTGAACGTGACCCTGATATTCTCCCGCGACCGCTACCAGGAAGTCATGGAGGCGTATCTGGAGGGACTGGAAAAGCGCCTGGAGGCCGGGGGGGAGGTCGCCCCGATCGCCTCCGTCGCTTCCTTTTTCGTCTCGCGGATCGACTCGAAAGTCGACGGTTGGCTTGAAGAAATCGTGCGCCGGGAAGGGCCCAGGGCAGCCATGGCGGATGCGCTGCGAGGCCGGATCGCGGTGTCCAATGCACGGCTGGCCTACCAGCGCTACCAGCGGATCTTTGAGAGCGTCCGTTTCCAGCGGCTGGCCGATTCCGGCGCACGAAAGCAGCGCCCATTGTGGGCTTCCACCAGCACCAAAAACCCCAGTTACCGGGATGTCAAATACGTGGAGGAGCTGATCGGCCGCAACACCGTCAACACAGTGCCCCCAAAAACCCTGGATGCATTCCGCGAGCATGGGGAAGCGGATTCGACCCTGGAAACCGGGCTGGACCAAGCCGCCGCGCACTTCGAGCAGTTGGCGGTGGTGGGGATCGATTTCGACCGTGCGACCGCCGAACTGGAGGAGGAAGGGGTGCGGTCCTTCGCCGATTCCTTCAATTCTTTGCTGGAGACGATCGAAAACCGCATGCGCCAGGCAGTCTGAGCTGGTGCACCTCGGGCTATCTGGGCCCGGGCGGATTTCCCTTCACAGAACAGATGGGGTAAAATGCCGGGCAATCTTTTCGCGCCTGTTCGGGGGCCGGGCGGTAGGGACATCGAATGGCCCGGATCGTGATCAAACTCGGCACCAGCACCCTGACCGGCGGAACGCCGCGCCTCGCCCTGCCGCGCTTGGCGGATCTGGCCAGGCAAATGGCGCGCCTGCGCACGGACGGCCATGAGATCGTCCTGGTTTCGTCCGGGGCGATGGCTGCTGGCAGCGAGATGCTCGGTTTCCCCCAACTACCGCGCGCCATCCCGGCCAAGCAGATGCTTTCCGCGGTCGGCCAGCCACGGCTGATGGATGTTTGGGGGCGCATGTTCGGGATTTATTCCATCCCAGTGGCCCAGGTGCTGCTCACCCGCGACGACCTGCGCGCGCGCACCCGCTATCTGAACGCCAGAAACGCTCTTTGGGCCCTGCTACAACAGGGTGTGCTGCCAGTAATAAACGAAAACGATACAGTTGCCACCGAGGAGATCCGGGTGGGCGACAACGACAATTTATCCGCTCTGGTCGCCAACCTGATCGCGGCTGACGACCTGTACCTGCTGACCGACCAGGAGGGGCTGCTGACCACCGATCCGCGCAAGAACGCCCGCGCCGACCTGGTGCGGTTGATTGATTCATCTGAAATCCCTGAAGCGATCTGGGATGCGGCCGGCGGGGGCGGAAACCTGGGGGTCGGGGGCATGCAGACCAAAGTTCAGGCCGCAGACCTGGCCCGCCGCTCCGGGGTGCGCGTGGTGATCACCCGCGGCGATCTGCCCGATGTGCTCCTGCGCCTGGCCGGGGGCGAGCGGATCGGGACCCATTTTTTATCCCTGGGCTCATCCCTGGAGAGTTTCAAGCGCTATCTGCTGGCCGGGGGCTACCAGGGTACGCTGGTGCTGGATCCAGGCGCAGTCGCTGCGATTTCATCCGGAGGCAGCCTGCTGCCGGCCGGGCTAAAGCGGGTGGACGGCGATTTCGAGCGCGGCGAGACCGTCTTGCTGGTTGGCCCGCAAGGAAAGCAGGCTGCCCGGGGTCTGGCGAACTATGCCGGCCGGGACTGCGCTGCGCTTTGTGGTCTGCAGAGCGCGGAAATCGAAGGCAGGCTGGGATACTATTACGGCGATGAGATCGTCCATCGCGATAACATGGTGCTGCTCTAAGCTGGAGCAGTCAGATGGGAGAGACTATGGACTTGGAAATCATGGGGCGGGCAGCCCGAAAAGCTTTTGATCAGGTAGCACGGACGGACAGCGAACAACGTGCCGGCGCCGTGCGGGCGATCGGCTTTGGGATCGAGAATTGCAAAGCGGAGATCGAAGCTGCCAATCGCCTCGATATTGAGGCCGGGCGGTCCGGCGGCCTTTCCGAAGCCCTGATAGACCGGCTGAGCCTGACCCCCGACCGTCTGGAAGGGTTGGAACGGGATGTCTTTGCTTTGGCCGAGATGCCGGATCCGGTTGGGCAAATAACCGAGGCGAGGATTTTACCCAACGGTTTGCGGGTCCGCAAACAACGCGTCCCATTGGGGGTGATCGGGGCGATTTACGAATCGCGTCCCAATGTGACTGTCGATATCGCCGCCCTGGCATTGAAGACCGGCAACACCGTCATCCTGCGAGGGGGGAAAGAGACCATTCACAGCAACCGTGCGCTGATGGACGTTATCCGCGCAGCATTGGGGGAGAGCGGGCTGCCGGAGGCCGCAGTGCAGTTCATCGACAACCCTGACCGCGCCCTGGTGGGCGAAATGCTGCGGCTCAACCGCTACATCGACGTGATTGTGCCGCGCGGCGGCAGCAGCCTGCATGAATATTGCCGCAACCACGCCAATATCCCGGTCATCACCGGCGGTATCGGAATCTGCCACTTGTTCGTGGATGCCAGCGCCGACCTGGTCGCAGCCCTTTCGCTGATCCACAACGCCAAAACCCAGCGGCCGAGCGTGTGCAATTCATTGGACACTTTGCTGGTCCACGATGAGATCGCGGCCGATTTTCTGCCCCAGGTGGTGTCGTTTCTAGCAAAGGATGGGGTGACGTTCCGCGCCGATCCCGGTGCGCTTCAGCACCTGGCTGACCCGCGCGTATATCCGGCCGGACCCGGCGATTTCGATACAGAATGGCTTTCTCTGGTATTGGGATTGAAGGTGGTCAGCGGCCTCGACCAGGCTATCGATCACATCCAGGCCCACAGTACGTTCCATTCGGACGGGATCCTGACAGAAGACCATGCGCTGGCGGACCGGTTTGTCCAGCAGGTGGACTCATCGGTCGTGTTCGTGAACGCCAGCACCCGCTTCAACGACGGCGCCCAGCTGGGCCTGGGTGCGGAAGTGGCCGTCAGCACCCAGCGGCTGCATGCGCGCGGGCCGATGGGCCTGCCAGAGCTGACAACGTACAAATGGGTGGTGGTAGGGGACTACACTGTCCGGGGATGATTTACATCCAGCGGCGGTGTTCGACCAGCATACAGGCGTTTTGAACGACATCCAGCCCGGCGGCGCGCGCTTTTTCTGCCGCCTCCTGGTTCCAGATCCCCAGCTGCATCCAGACCGCTCTGGCGCCGATTTCGATGGCGGAAGCGACGAAAGGGGGCACATTTTCATTGCGCTGGAAAATCAGCACCAGATCCGGGGCTTCCGGCAGGTCTTCCAGCCTGTCGACCGGCTCCTCCCCCAGGACCGGGCCCTTGAGATACGGGTTGACAGGGATGATTTTGTATCCGACCGATTGAAGGTACTGGGGAACGTAGAAACCGGCGCGGTGCGGTTTGCGAGACATGCCGACCACGGCAATCGTACTGCTTTCCCGCATGATCTTGAGCATGGTTTTGTGACCCATTGGTAGCCTCGGCTTGCCTTGCGCCGGCGCAATGCCTGCCGGACGGTGTTTCCGGAGTGGGTTTATTTTACCCGGGGCCGCGCGGCGCGCTGCCTCCATGTTGCGTCAGGGTCAGGCCGATGGCAATCTGGCCAGCGATCCCCTCCAGCATCTCTATATCCGCTTCAGACAGGCCTTCGGCCCTGTTTTGCTGGATGTTCAGGACCCCAAGCACCCGGCCCTGGTAAATAATTGGCAGGCAGGCTTCCGAGCGGCTGGCCGCCAATCGTTGAGGATTTTCGGTCAGGCTGTCATGGACCATCCGGTGTTCGTGGATCGTTCGCTTCTCCCCAACCGCTCTGGCGAGCGTACTGCTGGACCCCTGCAGCCGGATCGAACCCGGGGAAGCCCTTCCCGCCAGATTCTTGTTCGAAGCACGGAGCTCCAACCGTTCTCCCCCCTCCCGGAGCAGAAAAACCTGCACGGCGTAATATCCCAGGTCAGCCAAAAGGAGGTCGACAACGCCCTGGAGGAGGTCCTCCGGTTCGATCGCTCCCTGGATGTGCCGGACGATTTTTGAAAATGTGTTCAACTGCTGTTGGGCCATTTCAATCTTCCGGCCATTCTGGTGCTGTTCCCGGCGCAAATGGCCTGTCAGTTGGCGAAAGGCATCGCTCCAATCCGAAAATTCGCCGGGGAAGGAAGCAGGGTGGATACCGGTATCGCCGACCGCAGCCTGGTTGAGAAGCCCGATAATGCGGTCCATGGATTGGGTCACCCGTCCGGCAACGGCGGTTCCCACCAGGACGATCAGGCTGGCGGAAATCACGCTGGAGAGGAGAAAACCGCGCGTTTGCGCCTCCAGAGGGGCGAACACTTCCCCATGCGGCTGAAAAAACGCCAGCGTCCAGGGTTTCTCGGAAAGCGCGGCGATCGCAACCTGTTCCACCTGCCCATCATTCTGAATAGTCCGGGCCATTGGGCTTTCCCGATTGATGGAAGCGGAATCGAGATAGGTATTCAGTTCCGGAAATTCCCCCAAAACGGCGTTGAGCGACAGGTCGGGGATCCTTTCGCTGCGGTCCAGGGTGAAGACCTGACCGGGGGTCAAGGGAGAGATGCCGGTCAGGAAGCGTTTAGGCTCGAGCCCGTTGGCCAGTTGGAGGTGGTACTCGTCGAAAAGCACCGCATATGAACCTGGGCCGGCGCTCGAACTGGCTTCCTCGACCAAATGCTGGAGGACATGGGCGTCATACTTGACCCGCAGCACCCCCAGCGGGCGTCCGGATTCATCCAGGATAGCCCGGCTGAAGACCAGGACCGCTTTCACTTGGGGGGAGCTTTGGAACACCTTGACCGGAGAGGCGAACGGGGAGCGACCTTCGAAAACCGGGGCTCTAAAATAATCGGTGTAGGATTCGTCCTTTCCCTGATAAGCGGGCTTTGTGTCCACCAGGTTGGTCCCTTCCAGATCCAGCAGCGCGCAAGAAAGGACATCTGCCTCATGCCGGCCTGCATACTGCCACAGCAGGCTTTCCACCCCTGAAGTGTCTGGAGGCCCGTCAGAAATCGGCCTGGATGGCTCCAGGTACCGTGCAAATGCCTGGGAGGACCCGTACGTCTCGATTTCCGCGAGACGCTCGCTGAAAAATGCATCAATCTTTGCCGCCGTGTCCTCCGCAGCGATTGCCAGGCGGGAGTTGGACGCTTCCGTCAGGGTTTTTTTTGAAGTTTCGCGGACAGTAAAAGCGGCCAATCCAAACGGCAGAAGCCCTACCAGGAGAAGGATCAACATTGTCTTGGTTGCGAGCGGCTGGCGGGGGAAGCTCCACAGGTCCAGGGCAAGGGTAAAAGCCAGCCCCAACAATCCAATCCCCACCGGCAAGGCGGCGACAACTGGACCTTCGATCTGGAAAACGGGGTGCAAATAATCGAAACCGGCGGCTGCAAGCGAACAAGCCGCCCCGGCGATCATCGCGCGTCGGGCAGATTCCGGCGGTAGGAAGCGATTTGCGAGCAGCACCCCCAGCACCACAGTGATCAAACCGAGTTTCAGGCCAGTTTCGGCGACCAGGATCGAGACGATCAGCACCAGAGATATGCCTATGGTTAAGATCACCATCGCCGTCCGGCTGTCGCTCGGTCTCAACCGCAGGAGTCTTGCCAGGGCGAGGAAGGATGCGGAGGTGTATCCAAGCAGCACCCACATCTGCCAGTCATTTTTCTGGATGGCGAAAAAGGCAATTACAAGCAGGTAGAGCGCAACGGTGAAGAGCAACGCCAGGCCGAGCCGGCGGACTTGATGTTGCCGCCCGGCGTCCACAGTCAGCGTGCTGCCTGCGCGGCGAAAATCTCCGGGCGACCGGATCGGCTCCCCCGGCGGGTAGGTTTGCTTGGCTGTCTCCATATCAAAAAAGGACCCTAAGGGTCCATAATGTACTATGAATTTTCAGTCTCAGATCGTGGGTGGCTGGATTTCTATAAAGACCTTAATCTGGTTTCAAGGCTGTCCGGCGATCTGTTTTTGGACCACCCTGAGGAAAACCGGTGTCAAATCGGGGTCGAAATGGGTTCCGCTGTTTTTGCGTATAAACTGGTTGACCTCGTCCAGGGACATAGCAGGCCGGTAAGGCCGGTCGGTGGTCAGTGCGTCGAAGACGTCGACGATCGCCAGCATCCGGCCCTCCACAGGAATTTTCTTTCCCGTCAGGCCCTTCGGGTATCCGCTGCCGTCCCATTTCTCGTGATGGTACAGGATGTAGGGGACAGTATTGCGCAGGATCTTGATCTCCCCGATGATCCGCGCACCCTCGATTGGATGTTTCTTCATCATTCTCCATTCCGCCTGGGTCAGGGGTCCGGTCTTTTTCAGGACAGCATCGGGGATGACGATTTTTCCGATGTCGTGCAGGCGCGCCCCAAACTCAACCACGCGCAGCGCAGCAGGAGACCAGCCAAGCTCTTCGGCAAACCACTTGGCGTAGCGTGCTACCCGGTCGATGTGGCCGAAGGTGTACGGATCCCGGCTTTCAACTGTCTTGGCCAGCACGTTGATTGTTTCCAGGAAAGCCTGGTCCAGAAATGCGGCCTGCAGTTCGAGCGAACGTATCAACCGCGCATTAATGATCCGCAGCAGTTGATCGTAGTCGATCGGCTTGGTGAGATAATCCTCGACCCCCAACTCGTGGCCCAGTTGAATGTCCTCGATCGAATCGTTGGCGGTCAAGAAAACAAAGGGGATGCTGACCCAGTAGTTATTCCGGCGCACCACCTTGAGAAACTCCAGCCCGTTCATCACTGGCATGTTGATGTCTGCCAGGATCAGGTCTGGGGTCGCTTCTCTTAATTTATCAACGCCTTCCTCGCCGTTTCCGGCTTCGTATACGTCGTATCCGTTCAATCTCAAGGCCATGGCCATTGAGGCACGGGCTTCTTTATCGTCCTCAACCAGCAGAATGGAGCGGTTACTGGTATCGCTTAATTTGATCATTCGGGAGTACCCGATCGCTAAAAATCATTGCCTGAAAGGCTCCCTCCTGGGGCCCCCTACCTGAAAAGGGAGGAGAAAACTATACAAACGTCTGATGTTTATTAAAAACAAAGTCTGTAAACTTGCAAGTGAAAATAGTACCGGAGTATGGGGTGGCTCCGATGGAAAAAAGGAGTTGTAGATGGAAAACGGGAATGTTTTGGAAGCTTTGTCGGATGCACTGGCAGAAGCGGCGGATACCGCCGGTCGGTCGACCGTGCTGGTAGACGCTCGGAGGCGGATGCCTGCCAGCGGGGTGTTGATCGACCCCCAAACGGTATTGACTGCCGACCATGTCGTCGAGCGGGAGGACGATCTGCGCATCCTGCTGCCGGGTGGGGAAGGTGACACTGCGGTGCTGGTTGGCCGAGATCCGGGCACCGACCTGGCTGTGCTGCGGCTAGAGAACGCCACGGGGGAGCCCGCGACCCCACAGGATGGGGCTCCTCGGGTGGGCGAAATCGTTCTTGCGCTGGGTCGGCCTTCAGATTCCGGCATCCAGGCCAGCCTGGGGGTGGTCAGTGCCATCGGCGGAGGAATCCGGCGCGGCCGCAGGCACCCCGGCAAAAAACCCGCCCATTCGACAGGCGAGCAGTTCATTCGTACGGATGCGATCCCGTACCCGGGGTTTTCCGGCGGTCCGCTGGTCCATGCATCGGGTAGAATCGTGGGGTTGAACACCTCCGGCCTGGTGCGCGGCATTTCTCTGGCGATCCCCTACGGCAGGGCGCTGCAAGTAGCTGCTGCCCTGTCGGAACACGGCAGCGTCCGCCGCGGTTACCTGGGTATCCGCAGCCAGCTGGCGCCCCTTTCCGAGGGATTTCAGGCCGCGCTGGATCGGGAGCAGCCAACCGGGCTGCTGGTGATCTGGGTTGAAGACGGCGCCGCAGCGGCAAATGGCGGTCTGATCGTCGGAGATATTCTGGTCGGATTTGATGGGGAACAGGTCAGCGACCATGAAGAACTCCAGCGCAGCATTCTGGGAACCGAAGTCGGCCAGACGATAGATCTGGAAGTCCTGCGGGGCGGTGAGCCCGTGACCATGTCCATGGTGGTGGGCGAACGTCCGGATTGAGGCCGGCATGCAATCAGGAAAAGCGATGTTTGTCCAACCATCCGACTTGTCTGAGTTGCTTGCAGGGGTACTCCCTGCGGTCGTGGCAATCCTGGACCGGGGGAAAGGCCTGGGTGCCGGGTTTGTCTGGAAGCAGGAAGGTCTGATCCTGACCAACAGCCATGTCGCCCGGCGGAAAAAATTGGAAATCTCATTTTCAAACGGACGGTCGGAAGAAGCGATCGTGTTGGCCCGCGATGCGGATATCGATCTGGCCGTCTTGAAAATATCCCCGGCAGATGTTCCACCGCTTCAAACCGCGGATTTCTCCCAATTGCGGCCCGGCCAACTGGCGATCGCCGTCGGGCATCCCTTCGGTCAGCGCAACCACCTGACAATTGGCGTGCTCAGCGCCATCGGGCAGGCGCGCATCAATGGGAATAGCGATAACGGGTTCCCGGTCATCCGCACGGACCTGGTCCTGCTGCCGGGCAATTCCGGCGGGCCGCTGCTGGACGCCCGCGGCCGGGTCCTGGGTGTCAATACCATGGTGGTGGGTGGAGATCAGGGCTTTGCGGTCCCGGCTTACCTCGCTGACCGGCTGTTGGAGCCCGTGGTCGATGGCCACGCCCGTAGGCGGGTATGATCCGGGTCGCACTGCTGATCCGCAGCCCGGTGCAGCGGGCCGGCCTGCGGTCTTTGTTAGAAGACGAATCTGATATCGCAGTAATTGAGGCTGCCGATCCGGCTGTGATCGGTATGGCCTACGAAGACCAGACGGACGTACTCGTCCTGGATGGAGGGGCACTATCCGAGCCCGGGGTTGCAGTCACGGTTGACGCCTACAACCCGGCCGGTGTCCTGGCCCTGGTCGCAGGGTCGCCTGCCGACCTGCGGCTGGCGGCCGGAATTGGAGCGCCATCCTGGGGGGTGCTGCCGGAAAGCGCAGATCCGGCCGAAATCGCAGCTGCCGTCCGCTCCCTGGCGGCGGGACTGGTGGTCATTTCGCCCTCATTGCTCGGGTCGGACTCATGGATTCGCGGGATCTGGGAAGCGGAAGACATGGAACCGCTTCCGGAAGAGCTGACCGTGCGGGAAATGGAGGTGCTTGCGCTGCTGGCGAGAGGGCTCCCGAACAAGCAAATCGCTCAGGATTTGTTTATCAGCGAGAACACGGTCAAGTTTCACGTTTCTTCGATCTGCGGAAAATTGGGGGCGGCCAATCGCACGGAGGCAGTCCGCCTGGGGCTTCGCCGGGGCCTGATTTCCCTATA
>JBFKII010000054.1:0-16965 GCA_041632295.1 Anaerolineales bacterium
CGCCCGCCAGGAAGCAAAGGTCCTGCGAATCGTTGCGCTCGGCTGCAGGCAGGTCGAATTTCCTGGCTAAGCGGCGAACCTCTTCTTTCGGGAATTCGCCGACCGGAAACATCGCCTGCCTCAGCTGGGGCTGGTCCAGTACGCTCAAGACATAGGACTGGTCTTTATTCCGATCCACACCCCGTAAAAGCTCCATCTTTCCATTCTTGTGGCGAATGCGGGCGTAATGGCCGGTAGCCAGGTAATCGGCGCCCAGGTCCCGGGCGCGTGAGAGCAGTTCGCCAAATCGAATTTTCCGGTTGCACATCATGCAGGGATTTGGTGTGACGCCCTTTCTGTAGCCGTCAACAAAAAACTGCACGATTTGTGCGTGGAAGAATTCCTTGACGTCCAGGACGTAAAAGGGGATCCCTAAACCTGCGGCTGCCCTGCGCGCCAGCGCCATGGCCTGTGGCGTACAGCAGCGGTTGTGCGCCTCAGTGCCGGGTTCACTCCACAGGCGCAGCATCATTCCAATCACATCATAGCCGCGCTCGACCAGCAAAGCAGCCGCAACTGAGCTGTCAACACCGCCGCTCATAGCCACAACAACATGAGTGCCAACGTTTTCTGGCGACGGGATGTTCATCGGATTGATAGGGAGTGCTCAGGCATATTGCCTGGCGGTTTCGACCAGCTCCGGGAGCGCGTCCAGGAAGTCTGCGACTTCCGCTTCTGTGGTTTGGCGGCCCAAGGTGACCCGCAGGGAGCCCAAAGCCCAGCTGTGATCCAGGCCAATGGCGGTTAGCACCTCGGAGGGTTCAGGATTGCCGGTTTTGCAGGCCGAGCCCGATGAGCAGGCGAACCCGGAGACATCCAACATCATCAGCAAATTGTTGCCGTCGACCCCTCGGAATGCAAAACTGGCATGATTCGGCAATCTTTCGCTCAGGTGCCCGGTCAGCTGAGAATCCGGGATGTTTTTGAGGACTTCGTGGATCAGATGGTCCCGCAGGGGGGCGATCCGCTCCCGGTGCTCGGGATGGCCCTGTTGCGCGACTTCGAAAGCGGCGGCCATGCCGACAATGTAAGGAATATTCGATGTCCCCGCTCGAAAGCCGCGTTCCTGCCCGCCGCCGGTCTGCACTGGCAGCAGCGGAGTGCCGCGGCGGACATACAGGACGCCCACACCCTTGGGACCGTAAAATTTATGGGCCCCAAGGGAGAGCAGATCGATGCCGAGAGAGCCCACATCCAGGCGAAGGTGAGCGCCAGCCTGGACTGCGTCGGTGTGGAAAGGCACTCCATTCTCATGGCAAGCGGAGGCGATTTCCGCCACGGGATTGATGGTCCCGATTTCGTTGTTCGCCATGATGACCGATACGACAGCCGTTTCCGGCCGCAGGCGCTTTTTTACTTCAGCGGGGTCCACGCGGCCATGAGCATCCACTGGCAGAAACTCAAGCTTGAAATTGAAATGCGCGGCAAGTTGCTCGGCTGTCAGGGAGACTGCATGATGTTCCACCGGACTGATCAAGATATGGTCTGCACCACGGATGCGGCGCGCTTCGAAAGCGGCTCCACGGATCGCCAGGTTATCGCTTTCCGTGCCTCCGGAGGTAAATATGACCTCATCCGGCTGCGCGTTCAGCAGCCGGGCGATTTTTTCGCGCGCGTTTTCCAGCGCATTCTCGGCCTGCTGCCCGAACGCATGGACCGAGGAGGGATTTGCAAACTGCTCCCGGTAGAATGGTTGCATTGCCTCGGCCGCCAGAGCGTCCAGCGGGGTGGTGGCTGCGTAGTCCAGGTAAATCCTTTTCACGCTCGCAATTATAACCTTGCGGGTCTGCATGTTAGAATCGGTCAGCAGATTTCATTTTGAGGGTGCTGAGGGCCTTGGCCCGGATTTGCCGATCGCAGCCCCCGAAATACAGGAGAAGGATATGCCATTTCGAATTAAGTTCGGGACGGACGGCTGGCGGGGGCGGATCGCCGAGGATTACACGTTCGACAATTTGCGCCGTTGCGCCCAGGGATTTGCCAATTATTTGCTGGCACAAGGCCATGCGGATCCATGGGTGGTGGTTGGCTACGACAAGCGCTTCCACTCGGAAAACTTTGCTTCCGCTTGCGCTGAGGTCCTCGGCGCGAATGGGCTCAAGGTTTTCCTGACTCAAGACGCCACACCGACGCCGGTGATCTCGTATGCGGTTGTGGATAAAAAGGCGGTCGGGGCCGTCAATATCACCGCTTCCCACAACCCGCCCACGGACAACGGGTTCAAGGTGCGCGATCCGAACGGTGGGGCGATCGACCCGGAAGGGCTGTTAGAAATCGAGTCCGCCATCCCCGACTTGATCGAAGATGTCAGGCGTCAGCCGCTTGACAGCCTGATCGCGACAGGGAAAGTGGTACTTTTCGATGCAGCCGAGGCGTACGTCCGGCATGTCCACTCGCTGATTGACCTTGAGCCGATCAAAGCAGCCGGGCTGAAAATATTGGTCGACCCGATGTGGGGCAATGGGGCTGGCTGGTTCAGCCAGCTTCTGGCAGGCGGAAAGACCGAGGTGATCGAAATCCACAACGAGCGCAACCCCGCATTCCCCGAAATGGCCCGGCCGGAGCCGATCCCGCCGAATGTGGATGTCGGCCTGGCCAAAACCCTCTCCCTGGATGCCGATGTGCTGCTGATCACCGACGGAGATGCGGACCGGGTGGGCATCGGGGACGAAAGGGGGCAGTTTGTCGACCAGCTGCGTGTGTACGGCCTGCTGGCTTATTACCTGCTGGAAGTGCGCGGAGAACGCGGCCCGATTGTTAAAACTCTGTCCACGACGACCATGCTGAACAAGTTGGGAAAATTGTACGGCGTCCCGGTCCACGAGACGGGGGTCGGCTTCAAGTACGTCGCTCCGAAAATGGTGGAAACCGATGCGATGATCGGCGGTGAAGAATCGGGCGGCTATGCCTTCCGGGGCAATGTTCCTGAGCGGGACGGCATCCTGGCGGGCCTATATTTCCTGGATATGATGGTGCGCCTGGGTAAGAAGCCGAGTGAACTGCTTGCGGACCTTTTCGAAAAAGTAGGCGCGCATTATTACAAGCGGATCGACACGCGATTCAGCGGGGACCGGCAGACACGGGAAGACCGCATCCTCTCCGCTAACCCGGACACGATCGGGGGCCTGAAGGTCGGGGGCCTGGATACCACGGATGGGTACCAGTTCAAACTGGAGGACGGCGGCTGGTTGCTGATTCGCTTTTCCGGCACCGAGCCCCTTATCCGGGTCTACACCGAGACCACCCATGAGGACAGGCTGGACGAGATTCTGGCCGACGGACTGCGGATCGCCGGGATAGAATAGGCGCCTGGTTGCGCCTGCGTACAGCAAGCATGTTGACGGACACGCACTGCCATCTCGATTACGAGCGCTTTGACCCTGATCGGGAGGCGGTGATCGGCCGCGCCCGGGATGCGGGCTTGGGCCGCATCCTCAACCCAGGCCTGGACCTGGAAACAAGCCGGGCGGCAGTTGAGCTGGCCGAGTCCCATGACCTGGTTTTCGCCGCTGTAGGCGTGCAGCCCAACGCAGCCGGCGTTTGGGACACAGAAGGGGAGGATACCCTGCGCGCGCTGGCGCGCAGCCCGAAAGTGGTTGCGATCGGGGAGATAGGGCTTGACTATTACTGGGACAAATATCCGCACGATCTTCAGAAAAGGGTGTTCCGCTGGCAGCTTGAATTGGCCGCGGCCCTTAGCCTGCCGGTCGTGATCCACAACCGGGATTCGGACCGTGATGTGGTGGATATGCTCTTAGCCTGGCAGGCGGAGCTGGCGGCTTCGAACCACCCGCTGGCTGCTCGCCCCGGCGTGATGCATGCGTTTTCCGCCGGGGAGTCCGATGCACGCAGGGTGATTGCTGCCGGTTTTTCTATCGGGATCGCTGGCCCGGTGACTTTTAAAAACGCCCCCGAGCTTCATGCGTTGGTCGCAGCGCTTCCCCTGGAGTCTATCCTCATTGAGACCGATTCCCCGTTCCTGAGCCCGCATCCCTTCCGCGGCAAGCGCAACGAGCCGGCGCGGGTGCAGCTGGTGGCCCAGGCCATCGCGGACCTGAAAGGTCTGGAATTATCGGATGTTGTCCGGCAGACGGCAGCGAATGCCAACCGGCTTTTCGCCTGGGA
The DNA here is from genome assembly GCA_041632295.1 of Anaerolineales bacterium. GTDB lineage: Bacteria > Chloroflexota > Anaerolineae > Anaerolineales > JABWBV01 > DATDOR01. The sequence goes on from JBFKII010000054.1 coordinate 4,165, forward strand.
ATAAAAAAAACACCTCCGGGGAGGTGTCAGGGCGATAGAAGGGACTTGAACCCTCAACCACCGCATCCACAGTGCGGCGCTCTGCCGATTGAGCTACTATCGCCGTGTGTATTTGCGGTCGATATTCTATCATAAACCGGGACCCGGGATCTGGAATTGTTCCCCGAGCTCAACTTTCCAGCCCGAGGATCTCCCGCACTTTGGCTGCCATTTGTGCCTGGTCGACAGTTACCTGGTCTCCTGTCCCCAAATCTTTTACAGAGACCTTCCCGAACTGGATCTCCTCCGGTCCCAGCACCAGGGCGGCGCGCGCCCCCAGGCGATCGGCGTAGCGGAACTGCTTTCCGAGCCGTTCCGGTTCGGGGTAGGTGGCGACAGGCAGTCCTTCCTGGCGCAGTTGTGCGGCCAGTCTCATCGAATCGAGGATCGTTTCCTCGTTGAACACGGTTACCAGGATCGGCGGCCTTGACAAAGCATCGGCAGTCGGCAATTTCCCATATTTCTGCAGCACCAGTTCGATCACTTTGTCGCCCATGGCGAAGCCGACTGCCGGAATCGGGTCGCCTCCTACGTCGCCCACCAGGTTGTCGTAGCGGCCACCGCCCAGGACGGCTCGAAACTCCTGGTCCTTGTCCCTCGCTTCCATAACCGTGCCGGTGTAGTAAGCCAGACCGCGGATAATGTAAGGAGCGAATTCCATATATTCCGCCACGCCCAGCGCCTCGGCAGCTTCGAAAAAGCGGCTTAATTCTTCCGAAGTCTGCCATAAATTGCCGTCCTCGAGGAGCGAGCACAGCGTTTCAAATTGCATCCCGCTCAGGCCGAGTTCGAAGGCGTTGGCCGCCCAGGCCTCGGCTTTCATTTTATCCCGCCGGTCGATCAGGTTGAAAACTTCGGGACGGATTTCAGGTGGCACGTCAATTTTCCCCAATTCCCGATCCATCAGGGAGCGGCTGTTAATGAAAAGGACGATCTCCGACGGTTGCAACCCGGCAGCCTGGAAAAAGCGTGCGGCGATCGCAGCCAGTTCGGCGTCGGCCTCGGGGGAGTCGGCGCCGATCAGGTCGATGTTCCACTGGAAAAACTCCCGGGTTCTTCCACGCTGGGGCCGCTCGTAGCGCCAGAACGGGCCGTAAGACCACCAGCGCAGCGGGAAGTTGAGCCCGCCCTGTTTTTGGGCGACCATGCGCGCCAGGGTGGGGGTAAGCTCCGGCCGCAAGGCGACCATGGTGCCGCCGCGGTCTTCAAAGACGAACGACTGTTTCTTAACCAGCTCTTCGCCGGACTTGGCGGCATACAGTTCGAGGGTCTCCAGGAGCGGTCCTTCATATTCCTGGTACCCGAAGGATTCGGACGTGCGCCGAATGGTTTCGTATAGCCAAACCCGAAGCGCCATCTCTTCCGGATAGAAATCGACGGTTCCTTTGACGGCTCGGATGATGTCTTTTGCCATGATGGGGTGGGGCGGTTTTCGATACACCGGGATGGATCCGGGGCATGTCCCGCAAAATTGTAGCATAGAAGGGGTAAAATGAGGGCTGCGGGAACCCTGAGCAGGTTCGAGACAGGTCAAATCAAAGCTAAATGCGCATAGCCACAATCTAATAATAGAAAATCCAAAACACAACACATGAAAATAACAAGCTGGAATATCAACGGCCTGCGCGCGCTGCTACGCAAGGACGGGTGGGAGTGGGTGAGGGCAGAGGTGCCCGACGTGATCTGCCTGCAAGAGATCAAGGCACGGCCGGACCAATTAAGCGAAAGCCAGCACGCGATATTATCGGACTACAAGTTTGCCTGGAACCCCGCAGAAAGGCCGGGGTATTCAGGGGTTGCAAGCGGATTTCTGCAGATGCCGGACCAAGTTTCAAACGGATTTGGAATCGATAAATTTGATTTGGAAGGGCGTCTTATCCATTCGCTCCACCCGGGGTTTCGGCTTTTTAACATTTATTTCCCGAACGGGGGGCGCAGCCACGAACGGCTGGACTTCAAACTTGAATTCTATGACAGCCTGCTCCAATACTGCCTGGACCTCAGGGCTGCGGGAGAGGAGCTCGTGCTGTGCGGGGATTTCAATACCGCCCACAACGAGATCGACCTTGCCAATCCCAGGTCCAACCGGAACACAAGCGGATTCATGGATATCGAACGCGCCTGGGTGGACAGATATCTCGAATCCGGGTTTATCGACATATTCCGGCAGCGAAATCCGGAAAAAGTCCAATATACCTGGTGGACGTATATCACCAATGCCCGCGCCCGCAATGTCGGCTGGCGCCTGGATTATTTCCTGATCACGCCAGGGCTGGCCGATCGGGTCGTCGATGCAGTGATCCACAATGAAGCGATGGGCTCCGATCACTGCCCGGTATCGTTGATCCTTAAATAATCGCTCCCCGCTTATTTGCTCAGCTCAATTTCCATCGTCACGACGTCCGGATCGCTCTCGTCAAACAGCAGAAAACCATTGGTCGTCAGGTAGCCCGCCGAGGCCGCCCCGGCAAAGGCCGGGTACTCCACGCCACGCTTGAATGCTGCCTGCAAACGGAAATATCCGCGGTTGTCCGTTTCAGCCCAATCGAAGACCTGGTCATCCGTGCCATTCTCAAACCACTCGTCGGGATCGACCCCCGGCTTGAGCACCACCATCACAGCCCCTGCGATCGGGTTGCCTGTATCTGCGTCCAGGATGAAGCCTTCCACGGTCACGTCCCCGGCGGCCGGCATGGCAGCCCCGCTGCCGCCGACCGTTGTGCTCACTTCAGCGACCTGGGGCAGACCCTCTCCGGTATAGAGCAGCAGCGTGTATTCGCCATCCGGCAGGGGATCACCGTTATTGTGCACGAAGAACGGGAAGCAGTCATCTGAGTCATCGAATTCCCAGACGAAAAAGTCCTCCACGACCCTTTCCCCGTCTATCAACCAGTAAAACCCGAAATCCTGCCCATTCGTCATTCCCGAATACGAGTAAACGGCCGTCAGCTGCTCGATCCCGGAGGGAAACGATACGGAAGGGTCGAGTGCGCAGCCGGAATCATCGTCAAAATTCTGCGACCATTCCACGAACCGAAAAACCTCGTTGCCCGATCCGCCGACGCCGGTCACTCCGCCTGCCTGGTACGGGCTCTGGTAATCAGTCCCGGTCTGGGCCGCCCGAATCAGGGGGACCGCCAGGTTTACCGGCCGCAGCGCATTGATAAAGCCGCCGATCGGGATACAGGTATCATTCCTGTCCAGCCGTCCGTCTCCGTTGGTATCCTGCACCACGCGGCAGTCTGCAATGCTCGAGTCGGTTCCGGCGCCGCCGCGTGTGGGAACCCCAATAATCTCTCCAAAATCATTGGCCGCCAGCCCGCCGGAATTGCCTCCGGCGATCGTAGCGTCGGTCTTAATCCAGGCGCGATCGCCAACCGGATCCTCCGAGGAAAAGCCTGACACCGAGCCACGGGTGAACGTAATCGTCTCTCCACCGATCCCCGGGAATCCGAAAATATTGATCGTATCCCCGAGATGCGTATCGTCGGAATTACCGAGATTGACGAACGGCAGGTTCAAACCGTTGGGATCTACCCGGGCGCCATCCACAGTCGATACGATGCGGATCACGGACAGATCGAGAAATCCGTCCACCGCGGCGACTTCCGCCTGAAAGGTGGGAACCGGCGGGCTGCTCTCGCTCTCGTTGAGCGCCACTACCAGGGTGTCCGGGTCGGCATCGCCAAAACCGAGCGCCGATGGCCTGGCGACATGCGCGTTGGTCAGGATCAGCCCATCACGTGTGATCACGGTCCCGGAACCGATCCCAAACGGGACAAACTGCCCGTTCTCGATATCGGTCATGAGGATCAAGACGGTCGCGGCGGCCAGGTGCTGGCGCTGGGCGCCGGTCAATCCTGCCACGGCAGGCCGAACCGTCGGGTCGGCCCCTGTTTCCTGTGTTGGTACAGCCGTCGCCTGCGGAGCTGAGGTGGCCGGAACGTCGGTCGGAGGCGCCTGGGTGGGGACGATCTCAGGCTGACCGCCTCCGAAGTTGCAGGCCAATCCGGCCAGCATCAAAACAACAATAATTCCAAATATTTTGCGCCGGGGGTTTCTGTGCATGATCATTCTCCTGCCGAGCTTGAAACCGCAAAATCCTGAAATGCCGGTAAGGCCGCACCCAACTCCCGGCTGGTCTCAAGTGTGGCGACGATCACCTGATCGCCGTCCAGGAAAAAATAGTCCACGCCCTGAAAAATAACCGGAACCTGGTCCATGGCGGAGGCGTCGACGAACGCGAAAGAGACCCGGTAGCCATCCCGGCCCTTCAGGGTCACGGGGGTCTGTTCCAGGATGCGGTATGCGGTCAGCCGCTGAGCGCGCTGCAGGTTACGAATGGAAGCGGTTGCAGCCAGGCTGTTCTCAGCTCCGGAAGGCATCAGGCTGAGACTGAAACGGGTGGAAGGGTCCAGGGGGTCCCAGGCCGAAAAGACTTTGTACGGGTCCGCCAGGGTTGCATTGGCAAGGCCCGCCCCGGTGCTGCGATCGACCAGCCACTGTTCCGGTAGTGCCACCGTGACCCCGGACACGCTGCGTTCCCGGTGCGAACCGATCGCCGAATTACGCAGCGCCCAACCCAGCAGCAATGCGCCGGCCGTCAGCCCGACAACAAATAGGACGGAAAGGTTTGAACGGTTGCCCATCGCCTGCATTTCAGGCCTCCTCCGGAACGGGTTCAGCTGCTATTTGACGCTTGATAGCCGCGGACAGCACGGCCGTGATCACACCGGCCAGCAAGGCTGCAAGCACAAACCCTATCCAGCGATATGCGCTCACGCCGGAACTGGACAGCCCGCCCTGGGACAGGGAGCTGCGCAGGGTAAAAAAAACTCCATTGAGAACCGCGGCTAGCCCGACGCCCAAGGCTGTCCACCATGCAGGGCGTTTTCCGAATTTCTCAACACCGAGAAAATAACCGGTCACGCCCGCAAAACTGGCATGGGCTAGGGAAGTGATGGTGATGCGTATCACCCCAGTCCCCAGATCCACGCCTCCGGAATCGATCACAAATGCGATATTCAAAACGACTGCGTATCCCAGGCCAGCCGCCGTGCCGTAGATGATGCCGTCCACCGGTTCGTCAAATTCTCTTGAGCCAAATACCGAAAAGCGCACTGCTGCGTACTTCAGAAACTCGTGCGTCGCACCGACGACCAGAATTGCCCCCAGAATCTGGGTGGCAAGGCCGCGATTCAGCCAGGCGTCGATCTCGAAAACCTGGTCGATGACCGGTAATCCGACAGCGGCTGCCAGCAGACCACCCAACAGGAACACCTGCAGGACGAGGCCTTTCGGCTCGGGTTCCAGCCGGTCCCTGCGGTAAAAAAAAGCGAGCCAGATGAATGCCGGAATGAGCGCCAGGATGATGCCGGTGACCAGCAGGGAGCCGGTTGTGAAAGTCGGTTCGAGCAGGCGGTCCAGCCCGACAACCACCAGGACGTACAGGGCCAGCGCGGCGATCGAAAATAAATCCGCCTGCCAGACGCTGGTATCATGTCGTGAACGTTTTTCTTGCATGGACATCCTCCAGTGAGATCAAGATTCTTCCTGGTGGTTGCTCCTCCCGACCACCTGGCCGTGCCATTTTTCCCAATCCTCATCGGACTCCAATACGACCACACGGAAGGATTCGGCATAACCCATTTCCTTCCCTTTGGCTCGCATCGCCGCCCATTCCTTGATGCGCGGTTCGGGGTCCCAATTTTTCATCTGGCTCTTGTGTGCCCGCAGCGCTTCGATTTTCTTATCAATCGTTTCCGAAATGTTGACGTAAAGATCGGAATCCTCCCAGGACCCGACATAAACCTTACGCGGCTTGTGGGCCAGAAAGCCCTCCTCGGCGATCTCTTCGAAAAGGTTCGGCTGGCCGGCAGCGGGAAAAATCGCATCCAGCGAGGCCGTGGCCGCTGCGCGGTGGTCGGGATGGTTTATGTAATTGGACCCGGCCCAGACCACGGTCGGATCGCCGCAGATAACCACTTCCGGCCGAAAGCGGCGGATCTCGCGCACCAGCTTTTTGCGCAATTCCAGAGTGGGCTGGACCATGCCATCCGGCTCGCCAAGGAAAACCACCTCCTCCACGCCGCAGATTCGCGCCGCATCCCGCTGCTCCTGCTCGCGGATCTCAACGGCCTGCTCCCGGGTCATGCCTTCCTCCGCGATCCCGACATCCCCGCTGGTGACCAGCACATAACAGACTTTAGCGCCGTATGCCGTCCAGCGAGCGATGGTCCCGGCACAGGAAAATTCGATATCGTCCGGGTGCGCCATGATCACCATGGCGGATTCGGGCGTGTAGAAAATGTTGTTTTCATTCATTTGCCAGCCGCTCCTTGTTCCGATTTCGGGACAGATTTTACCATTCCCAGTCAATTCGACCCGGAAAAAATCCAATTCTGCCCAGGGCTGGCGACCAGCACCGGGCCCTCATAGGCCTCGGCGATTTCTGCGGTCACATTCGGCATGAATAACCTGCGAAGCTTGTCTGAGCTGGCCGACGATCCCATCACGACCAGGTCGCAGGACCCCTGGTTAATTTCCGCCAGGATCTCATGGACAACATCCCCCTGACGGACCTTGAAATCCACGGATATGTTCATGTTCTGGGCATGCTGGATAGCGGCCTGCAAGTTTTTCCCCTGGGGAGTATCGGTTTCTTCAATATGTTCCCACTGGTCTTGAATTTTCCGCGCGGTCGGGTAATCGTACGAAATGGGCTCGATCACATGCAGGATGGACACCTTCGCTCCAAGTTTGACCGCCAGATGGAGACCCCAATCCTCGGCGCTTCGGGCATATCCCAGGCCGCCCATACAGATCAAAATCCGCCGAACCGGCAGGATCGAAGCCCGAACATACAGCACCGGGCACCCGACCTGGCTGACAATCCGCCGGAAGGAACGGCCGCGTAGAGTCCTGCGCAGGGCCGAACGCCCGAAAGGCCCGAAGACCGCCAGGTGCCGTCCGGGGAGCGCCTCCCGGGCCACCGCGTGCGGGACCGGCGCTTCCACAATCCGGTGGTCGTACGTCACACCGGCTGCTTCCAGGCTTTCGCGCGTCCTGGCAAGGAACTGCTCCACTTGCCGGCGGCCGGCCGGGTTCTCCACGATTCCGAGCAACTCGACAGGCTGTTCCAGCCGCTGAGCCATCCAGATCCCGTAATCCACGGCCGGCTGGTTTTCGGGTGCGCCGTTGACAGCCAGGAGCAGGCTCTTTGGGGCAGTGCTCATCGGAAAAAGATGATCCCGGCGATGCCGGCGGCCAGCAGGACAAACGTAGGTGGTACCTTCAGGAGCAGTGCACCCGCGCTCAGAACGGCGATCAGGACCGAGATTTCGATCCTGCCGCCACCCTCGCCGCGAAACACCTGCCAGGCAACCAGGACCATCAATGCAGCCACAGCCGGCGCCAGGCCGCGTACGAAGTTTCCGACCCAGGCCTCGCCGCGCAGGCTTTGCAGGATGCCGATCAGCACCACCATCAGGACCGTCGGCGGCAGGATCGAGCCCAGCAAAGCGGCCAGCGCTCCCGGCATACCCCCGGCGGCATACCCGACAAACATGGCCAGCTGGAGCGCGTCGCTGCCCGGCAAAACACTGGAAAAACCGACAGCTTCCACGAATTCGCTTTCGCTGAGCAGGTTGCCGACAGCCTCTTTGTAAATCAAACCGACCGAGGCCGGCCCGGAAGTGGTCAATAGATTGACCTTTAGGAACAGCAAAAACAATTGCAGCCAGTGACTCATGCCATCGCTCCTGATTCCGTGGGACTCTTGAATCGCAATGGGATTTTATTGCCCGGGAATTGGGATAGGGTATGGCAGGGGTTCAAAAGCGGTTTGAATTTTCCTGAATCTGTTCGAATATCTGTACAGGGGGCGATCGTGACCGTGCTGCAATGAAATCGCAATGTTATCGTCGGTTCTCAAAGATTTCGTAGTAGCCTCGGTCGAGTTCATCATCCGTCAGGTGGGCATAGCGCTGAGTGACCGCGATGTTTTGGTGCCGGGCGAGTTCCTGAGCCAGTTTCAGATTGCCGCCGCTGCCCAGCAGGACGGTGGTGACGAAGTAATGCCGGAAAGAATGCGGGGTGATGGTGCCGACCGCCTCCGGCCCCAGGCATTCGCGAACCCGCTGCTTGACGATATTCCGGCCGGTCGTCGGGGTGATCGGCTTGACTTTGTCACCGGCGCCTTTGTCATGCCGGGCGAAGACCGGGAGAGAGGGTAGGGGGCGGCCGGAGGCGCCGTCCAGGGTTGCACGCACCTGGAGGTAGTCCTGAAGAGCCCGTCGGGCGAGATTGGAAAAGCGCACCAGGTCCTCCCGGTCGCCCTTGCCGATCAACAGGGCTTTGCCCTCATTCCAGTCCACGTCCCCGCGTCGCAGGTTGCAGGCTTCGTGGACCCGAAGCCCTGTGTCGGCCAGGGTCAGCAGGAAGGCACGATCGCGGTAATTTTGCAACAGATGGCGCTCATCATCCACCTGGATGGTGTTAAGTTGTTGCGCATAGCTTAGCAATTGCTCGATCTCCTGGCGGGGGAACTGGGGCAGCCGGGTGCCGGGGCGGCGGCCGCGCATGCGGACCAGCATTTCAACGCGCGGCAGATTAATGTCGGCCAGGTTTTCGGCCACAAGAAACTTAAAAAATCCGACCAGGGCAATCAGGTAAATTTGCTCGGTGGCCGGAGAATAGGTCTTCAGGTCCCGGGCGAACCAGCCAGCGGCTTCTTCGGGAAAATTCCGGACGCGCTCGGACTCAATCTCGATTTTTCCCTCCAGGGTTTTTTCCAGGGCGCGCATCGCAAAGCGGTACGTCTGCCAGGTTTTTTCCTTTCTGGCAAGGCGGACATTGTCCAGGTATTTCTCCAGAGCTTCTGCGATGGTTGTCATTGTTTTTCCCTACCAGGGTTCACTTGCAATGTTTGCGCTGAGATAGGAGCATTTTTGGCGTAATCTTATGCTTTCCTTAATAACACTTATCGAAACCATTTTGATTGTACCCGATTTCTATCTCCCCCACAAGCCTTTTTCCATTCCTTTTTCCAGGCCTTGCGGGATTAAAATATCAAGAATCACAGCGCACTCTCCGCCCATGAAAACCCGGCCCCTGCTCAAATTTCTAGGCTTGCAAAAGAACATGCTCGTGCTGCTCGGCATAGTCATCCTGGTCGGCCTTGGCGAGAAAATGGCCGAGCGCTTCCTGCCGCTGTACCTGGTGGCTTTAGGCGGCGGCGCCCTCTCTGTCGGCGCCCTGAATGGGCTCGATAACCTGCTCAGCGCCCTCTACTCCTTCCCCGGTGGTTACCTGAGCGAGCGCCTGGGTTACAAGCGCGCCCTGCTGGTTTTCAACTTGCTGGCGATGTCCGGTTACCTGGTCGTGATCCTGCTCCCCTACTGGCGGGCAGTCCTGGCAGGATCCATCCTGTTCATATCGTGGACAGCAATCTCTCTTCCTGCCAGCATGAGTATGATCGCCCAGGTCCTGCCGTCGAACAAACACACCATGGGGGTCTCCGTGCACTCGCTGGTGCGCCGGATTCCGATGGCTTTGGGGCCAATTCTGGGAGGCCTGATGATCACCTATTGGGGGGAACGGGCTGGTGTGCGCTGGGCGTTCACCGCCGCACTCTTTCTGGGCGGAATTTCTATGATCCTCCAGCAGCGCATGATCGACCCGGGGCCAGCAGCACAAAAACCCCCGCAATCCAACCCCTTGCGGACAATCCGCAGTTTCTCACCGGACCTGCGCCGCCTCCTGCTCTCGGACATCCTGATCCGGTTCTGCGAACAGATTCCTTATGCATTTGTCGTCCTTTGGGCGGTCAACCATGTTGGAATCAGCCCGGCTGCTTTTGGGCTGCTATCGGCGATCGAAATGCTGACCGCCATGCTGATCTACATTCCCGTCGCCTACCTGGCAGACCGGAGTGTGAAAAAGCCGTTTGTGCTGATCACATTTGGCTTTTTCACGCTTTTCCCCCTGGTCCTGTACCTCGCCCGCTCCTTTTCCTTGCTGGTGGTCGCTTTTATCGTGCGAGGCCTGAAGGAATTTGGGGAACCCACCCGAAAAGCGCTGATCCTGGAATTATGCCCGGAGGGTCAAAAAGCGAGTGGTTTTGGGGCCTACTACCTCGTACGAGACGTGGTGGTCTCCCTCGCCGCGTTCGGCGGCGCCTTACTCTGGCAGCGCTCACCGGAGGTGAATTTTTACACCGCTTTTGCGTTTGGCCTGCTCGGCATGATGTTTTTCGCCGGTTTCGGAAAGGACCTGCGCCCGCGTCCGCCTCTGGCCGCCCATAACTGAGCCTGGCGGGCCTACGCGGAATAAGTCAGCTTCTTGAGCTTGCGCCAGGCCCCCTCCCAGGGCGTACCGATGCGCGGGTTCTTAGCCAGTTTGATGTGGCTTACCTTTTGTCCCAGCTGGACGCTCAGCCGCCCGATTTCCCCCCAATCGTCGCTGAGCAGCGCCTTTTGCAGCCCATCGCTCACCTGCGACGTCCATTCCCACTCCAGCCGAAAGCGGTCGGCTTTCACCCAGTAGCCCCGCTTTTCCCAGGCTGCCACCGTGGTGTCGATGCCCTCCCCCACGGTCTTCAGCCCAAAAGCGATAAACGCCACCAGGTCCCGGCTGTGGTCGTCCGGCTGAGCGTGGCGGAGCAGCTCGCGCAGCGACACCGCCACCGCCTTCATCACCTGGTTGCGCTCCTTCCCCACCCCATTCGGGTTGATCACTCGGCTCATGCTGCCTCCTTAAAAATATCCGGATCCATTATAAAGAATACAGAACATTTGTCCAGCGGGGTTGGGTATGCAATTCAATGGTCTTTGCGTCTTAGCCCGGATGCGTTAAACTTCAAGGACTATACCCCTTTCGGGAGGTGGCGATGTCCAAAACCATCCTGATATTTAATCCGGCCAGCGACCGTGGTCGCTCCGGGCAGAAAGCGTCCGACCTGCAGGCGGTGGTCGAGAAACACGGCGGTGCGGAATGGGCGGGCACCGAGCACCCCGGTCATGCGACCGAGTTGACCCGCCAGGCGGCGCAGGATGGGTTCGACCGTGTGGTCGCCCTGGGCGGAGACGGCACCGTGCACGAAGTGGTCAATGGCCTGATGGCGACCCCTCCCGAGCGCCGCCCCCAGCTGGGCGTTATCCCGATCGGTTCGGGAAACGATTTTGCATACGCCTCAGGCATCCCGGTGAACGCCCAGGCTGCGATGCTGCGGGTGTTCGAAGGGAAGCCGTCCGCGGTCGATATCGGCCGTATCACGGACGGCAACGGGCGCAGCGCTTACTGGGACAACTCGGCCGGCTTCCTGTTTGACGCTGCGGTCAACATTGAAAGCCGAAAGATCACTCGCATTTACGGCTTCATCATGTACCTGACGGCCACGGTCCGCTCGATTATCAAGCATTACGATCCAACCCGCATTCAATTCACCGTCGATGGCGAAACATTCGAGAAAGACCTGATCATGTTCACCATCGGAAACGGGGCCCGTGAAGGCGGCGGGTTTATGGTCACACCGGATGCCAAAAATAACGACGGGGAATTCGACTACCTGATGGTCGATCCGATCTCCCGCCCGACCATGTTCCGCCTGTTGCCGATCGTCATGCAGGGCAACCACGGTGGCTTCAAATTCGTCACCCTGAAGCGCTTCAAGCACCTCACCCTGGAAGCCGACCGGGCTATCCCGATTCACCTGGATGGTGAACTGTGGGCGCCGTTTGAAGCGGACGTTCGCAAGGTCACTGTGGAAATGTTGCCAGGCGCCATCCAGCTGATTCGTTAAACACCTGTGAAGACCATCGGGCTGATCGGCGGTATGAGCTGGGAATCTTCCCTGGAATACTATCGTTTGATAAACCAGGAAGTGAAAGCGCGGTTGGGCGGGCTGCACTCCGCCCGCTGCCTGCTCTTTTCTCTCGATTTCGAGGAGATCGAGCGCTGCCAGCAACAGGGCGATTGGGACGGGGCGGCGCAAATCCTGGCCAGCGCCGCCCAGTCCCTGGCTTCAGGCGGCGCGGACTGCATTGTGATCTGCACCAACACCATGCATCGTGTGGCACCCCAGGTGGCCGAATCGGTAACGCTCCCCTTGATTCACATCGCCGATGCCACAGCCCAACGGATCCGCAAGGCAGGCCTGGCCACGATCGGGCTGCTTGGGACAGTTTACACCATGGAGCAGGACTTTTACAAAGGGCGCCTCGAAGACCGGTACGCCCTTAATGTCCTGATCCCGGATAAATCCGACCGCCTGCTGGTCAACCGCGTGATTTACGACGAACTCGTTCTGGGGGAAATCCGATCCGATTCCCGCCGCGCATACGCCCAGATCATGGACAGCCTGGTGGATCGCGGGGCGGAAGGGATCATCTTGGGATGCACCGAAATCGGCCTTCTGGTTGGGCCTGAAGACAGCCGCGTGCCGCTCTTCGATACCACCCGCATCCACGCCCATTCTGCTGTCGACTTCGCCCTGAGAGATTAAGGGAATATCCCCATTTCCAGGTACGTATGTGCGATTTTGCGCAGTGCCACCACAAAAGCTGCGGTCCGAAAATCGCCGATATCCGGGTTGGCGTGGAATATCTCCCGGATTTCCTGGTAAGCCAGGCGCATGGTATCGTCCAGCCCGGAGCGGACGAGCTGCAGCTCATCGGCGCCGGTGGTCAACTCTCGAAAGACGGACTCGGGAACCGGTTTTCCGGACAGCGCCTCCAGCGCATGGACGATCGCCTGCCCGCGAAA
>JBFKII010000055.1:0-16908 GCA_041632295.1 Anaerolineales bacterium
CCGGAAATCGCTGAAGCTTTCCCGGATGGCGTCCCGGACCGCCTGGCGGCGGAAAGCCTGGGAAAGGAACTCCAGGTAAACCGACATCATCGGCAGCATTTTGCTGAAATCCTGGACCACGACATCCACGAATGCATTCAGCCGGTCCAGGGCGGGCTCCGGGCGCTGGACGATCCGGCGCGCCTGGGCCAGCTCCCGGGCCAGCAGGGCTTTCAAGAGTGCGGCGATGATGGCGTCTTTGCTTTTGAAATACAGGTAGAGCGCCCCCTTGCTGAGCCCGGTCTCCTCGGCGATATCGTCCATGCGGGCCTGGTGGAAGCCCTGGCGGGCGAAGACCGTCATGGCGGCCTCGAGGATCTGGGCGCTGCGCGCCTCGCTGACGTCGGGTCTGGGGGCCATGGTCACCTCGCTGACTGACTGGTCAGTCAGTTATTAACAGTGTATGGTTTTTAGAGGTGGAAGTCAAGTGAATAGCCGGTTGAGCGTGACCGAAGGGAGCAAGTCGAAACTTGTACTGAGCCCGTCGAAGTACCAAGCGATCCGACCAACCCGCCCTCGGTTTCGACAGGCTCAACCAGCGGGCGGGGGTCCAGAGCCTGTTGAGCCCTTCGACAGTGGACGCCCGGAGGGCGCACACCGCTCAGGACGAACCGGGCGCGGGGTGACCGCCCTTCGGCTGCACTCAGGCCAAGCCTTTCGACTTCAGAGATGCCCTTGATCGCTCGCCGCATCAAGGATCGGTCGCCCCTATCCCCAATCCTCCCCACTCATCTTTGTCATCGCGAGGCCCGCAGGGCCGTGGCGATCTATCCGAAACACGCAGCCCTGCGGGTCGCCCGCTGAATAGCAGCAAGGAGCCTTTCCCCCACCCTTGGGTTCGACTGGTCCCTCATTACTCCCTCGCTGCGCTCGGGACAAGGTTCGGGACCGCTCAACCAGCGGGCTGGGTCAAGCGCCGGTTGAGCCTGTCGAAACCAAGCGATCTGGGCGACCGCCTTCGGTTTCGATAAACTCAACCAGCGGGCTGCAGGCAAGCGCCGGTTGGGACTGTCGAAATCAAGCGAATTACTCCCTGGCCTTTTTATTTCGTGCCAACTCCAGCAAAGAATCGTAATCTCCCCTGATCAACGCATCCCTTTTCTCCCGACGCCAGCCTTGAACCTGTTTTTCGGCCTGATAAGCAGATTCGATTTCGTCAAAATATTCTGCGTAAACAAGCTTGACCGGACGCCTTCGAGAGGTGTACCTGCCTCCAAACCCCTCCTGATGCTGTCCTAACCTTTTGTAGATATCGATGGTTGAGCCTACGTAATACGATCCGTCGGAGCATTCAAGAATGTACATCCAGGCCATAGATCCCCCTGATTGAAATGGTATGCATTTTGAATTATAGGATGCTGAAAGGGAAAAGCGACTCAAACTATCAAGCTGAAGCGAGAGCCCGACAAAATAACAAGCCAAATATAGCGCCGGTTGAGCCTGTCGAAACCAAGCGATCTGGGCGACCGCCATCGATTTCGACAAGCTCAATCAGCGGGCTGGGCTCAAGGCGCGTTCGAGATCGCTCAACCAGCAGGCGGGTTTCTGCGGCGCATCCAGAAATACAGCCCCGCCCCGGAGGCGACAACGACGGCCCCGATCGCGGCCGCCAGGGCGCCAACCCGGCTGCCCTGCTCCTCGCCCGCCGGCTCTTCGGTGGCGGCCGGCTGCGGTTCGGGGGTGGGTTCCTCGACTGTGCTTGGGGCGGGCGTGGGCTCCGGTTCCGCAGTTTCGGGGGCAACCAGTTCATCCGGGGTGTCCGCCTCGGCCAGCACGAAGACCGCCGCCGTGCGCCCGGGGACGCTGAAGGTCGCGTCGGCCGGGTTGAAGGCGGCGCTCTGGACGACCGGGTCGCTGGAGGCCGCCTGTACGGGGTGCAGCTGCATCGGCAGGCCGGCCAGCAGGTCGAGCGTGAAGGCCTGCGCGTCCACATCTGCGTTGAACAGGACCACGATGAAGCCGTAGTCCGGGTCCAGGTTCTCGCCGCCGATGTCGGACAGGCTCATGACGATCAGCCCCGGCACCTGGAACGGTCCGGTGTTGTAGAAAGCCAGGCGCTCCTGGACCTGTTCGGCCGTCCGCAGGCGGAAGAGCGGCGAGCTTTTGCGGATCTGCAGCATCTCGCGGAAGTGCTCCACCGCCCGCTGGATGTGCTCGGGCGAGGGGGACAGCAGGGAGTCCGCCAGGAGCGGCGCCATCAGCGGCCAGTTATCCTGGTTGTCCGCAGCCGGCGGCAGCCCGGCGCCCCAGAAGTTGGTCTGGTAGCTGAAATCCAGGCGGTTGAACCAATCGCCGGAGTTATAGCTGTTGCGGTCCAGGGACTTGGAGCGCAGCATGTCGCTGCCGGCCTGGAAGAAGGGCACCCCCTGGCTCAGGCTGACGATGCTCAGGCCCAGGTTCTGGATGCGCACGCGGTCGTCCATGCCGGTCTCCAGCGGGGTCTTGTATTGGATCACGTCCCAGAGTGTTTCGTTGTCGTGCTTGGATACGTAGATCACGTTCTCCTGCGGATCGGCGGTGTAGGCGGCCTGGTTGCCGTTGTAATCGATGGTTCGTGCCGGGCTGCTGCTGCCCCGGGCGGTGACCAGCCGGAAGTTGGCCAGGTTGCCGGCCAGGCCGGCGCGGATATGGTCGCTGAGAAGCAGCAGGCGCTGCAGCTGCTCCGCTTCCGTGCCCTGGTCGAAGCCGTTGGGGTCGTAATGTAGGCCGTTGATGAAGCCCTGCTCGGTTTGGCCGCCGAAAGGCGATCCGCCGCGCACGGCGTCGCGCAGCCGGTCGTTGAAAACGCCGATGCCGGTGCCGGCCATGTTGATCTGGGTGGCGTTCTGCCCGCGGGCGTTGCCAGCCACCTCGCCGAAGTCCCAGCCTTCGCCGTAGACGTAAACGCTTTTTCCATCCACGCCATGCTCCTCGAGCGTCAGGGCGTCGAGTGCGGCGCGCACCGCCAGCATGTCTTCCACCATGTGGTGGCCCATCAGGTCGAAGCGGAAGGCGTCGACCTTGTACTGCACAGCCCAGGTGACGACCGAGTCGACCATCAACCGACGCATCATGTCATGCTCGGTGGCAGTGTTCTGGCAGCAGGTGCTGGTTTCCACGCGCCCGACGCTGTTCAGGCGGTGGTAGTAGCCCGGCACGATGCGGTCGAGCACCGCGTTGGGGAGCTGCCCACTGGTGCTGGTATGGTTGTAGACCACGTCGGACACCACCCGCAGGCCGATGGCGTTCAGCGCCTCCACCATCTGCCGGTATTCGAGGATGCGGGCCGGCCCGTCGGGGTCGGTAGCGTAGCTGCCCTCCGGAACGGTGTAGTGGAAGGGGTCGTAGCCCCAGTTGAAGCCGTCCTGGTCCCGAATGGGGTCGATCAGTGCCTGCTGATCAGGCGAGTCGGGGGGTAAGGCAGCCAATGCCGCCGGGTCCGGTTCCACCCACTCGGATTTGTTTTCGTTGATGGTGGTGATGTCGAAGGTCGGCAGGATGTGCAGGTGGGTCAGCCCGGCCTGCGACAGTGCGGAAAGGTGGGCCATGCCGAGGCTGTCGGGGGTGGTGAAGGCCAGGTAGGTGCCGCGCAGCGCATCCGGAACGCCCGGATCGCTGAAGCTGAAATCACGCATGTGGATCTCGTAGACCACGATGTCCTCAGGCGCCTCCAGCGGCGGTTTTTCGAGCGCATCCCAGCCTTCCGGCTTGAGATCCGGGTCGCCCAGGTCGACGATCTGGCTGCGGGTGCTGTTCATCGCCAGGCTGTGGGAGTACGGGTCGGTGACCAGGTTGGTGACCAACCCGCGCGCAACCGGCGCGTAGACCTCGACTTCGTACAGGTAGTAGAGCCCGTCCCATCCTGCTTCCCCCGTGATCGACCAGACCCCCGTCGCCTCGTCCCGGGCCATCGGCAGCACATCCGCTTCAGTGGCCGGGTCGCTGTCGGCGAACAGGTGCAGGCGGACGCCTCGGGCGGTCGGCGCCCAGACTCGCAGCGTGGGGACGGCGTCTTCGAAGGTCGCTCCCAAGGGGCCGTCGTAAGCGAACAGTTCGTCCAGCACGCCCGGGATCTGCAGCCCGCTGGAGTCCAGGGGACCGATCTCGTCTGCGGCTGAGACGGCGATCTGCCCCTGCAGGATCTGGGGCACGAGGTCCAGATCCGCTTCATTCAATCGCAAGGCCTGGAAGCCGCGCAGGTGAGGGAACTTCTGCAATATCTCGTTTCCCAGCCCGGATTCCTCCAGCGCCAGCTCGATGCTTTCCCCGCCGGCCACTCCCTGCGGGGTCAGCCGCAGGCTATCACCGTAGTGCAGCTGGTAGCTGTCGGGCAACTCGGTGTCCACGTCCCAGGCGATCGTGTCCGCCGCCACCCAGTGCGCAGTCGACAGGGCGATGTTGCCCGGAATGACCGGCCGGTCGCTGGCGCCGACTGCAATTGAAAGCAGCCCTGAGTTCGAATCCCAGGCAAAAACCACCAGCGTTTGATCCCCTTCCGGAACGCTGAAGGTCACCGGCTCGCCGTCCCGCAGGCCGCCAGCCCCGTATATCTCGTCCAGGGTCAGCCCGACGGCCGCCTGGGCGCTATAGTCACCGGGCGGGATGTCGACCGTCTGGTAGAGGAAGAAGCCGTCGCCGTCGGGATCCTGCAGCCAGGTGCGCAGGCAGTCGGCCTGGAAATCCTGCGCGCAGCCGATGGCGGCCTGGAAATCGCCGACGATATTGGCCAGGATGGTTTGTGTGCTGTCCGTCACCCAGCCGGTGACGTGGTCGAAGTAAAAGGTGACCTCCGCTGCGTTGGGCAGGTTGAGTGGAATATCGGCGCCGTTGCGCTGGCCGTTCTGGCCGAAATTGACGTCCCAGCTGCCGTTGATGGCGGCTTTATAAAAGTAGCTGCCGGCTGGCAGGCTGAAACTGTTCTGCCAGAGCTGGTTGGCTTCGTCAAAGACCAGTTCAGTGGCTGCACAGTCTGGCTGCCAGTCGCCGTTGCAACCCAGGACGCTCTGGATCGTGCCGGGGATCACCACCTGGTCCGGCTTCCGGATGGCGGGTTGGATCAGCGGCGGCGGTCCCAAGGTGGGCAGATCGGCGAGCGAGGTGATCGCGCCTGGAGGGGCGTCCCGGGAGGTGACCGTCAGGATGTGGCTTTCGGGGTCGTAGGTGAAGGTGGTCTCGGCGTTTTCGGGCACCGTGAAAGGGATGTCCGGCCCGTCCGGGACGCCATCTGCTCCATAGTTCTCGGCCCAGCTGCCGTTGATGGCGACCTTGGCCGCGTAGCTGCCGGCCGGGATCAGGGCGGTGACGAAGGTGTAAATACCGTCCCCGTCGGGGTCTTGCAGGAGTGAGCGCAGGCAATCGGGGGCCCACTCGGCCGCGCAGCCGACGGCCGGCTGGTAGCTGCCCGGCACGGTGGCGATCAGGCTGTTGACGCTGTCGCTGACCCAGCGAGTCTTGTGATCGTAGAAAAAGGTGACCGGGCCACCCTCCTCAAGGCGCAGCGGGATATTGGGGCCGTGGTACTCAGCATTTAGGCCGTAATTATCGGTCCAGCTGCCGTTGAGGGCGGCCTTGTACTCGTAGTTGCCGGCATTGAGGTCGAAGGTGGCGATATAGAGGTGGTTAGCCGGGTCCCAGGTCAGCATGCTGCTCTGGCAGGTGGTGTCCCACTCGCTGGGGCAGCCGAGTTGGGGCTGGAGCGTGCCGGCGATGGTGACGGTTTCGGGCAGGGGGATATCGCTGTCATCGCCCTGTGCGGAGGCGGTTTGCGGAACGAATATCAGGATAGAGAGGGCCAACAAGGAGAGAAGTTTCTTCATGGGGGAAAGCAGCCTTTTATGAAAGCCGGGGGTTTGGGGGATTTTATCATCAGCGTGCAACGTGCTGCGGGCTGGGTTCCATGACCAGCGTGTACCTTGTTCCCATGCCGAAGTTGGGTTAAATTATTTATTCTTGTCTTGGAATAGCCACCTCCCATCTCGCCTTTCGTATGTGGTACCTTGCACTTTGAACGATTCTTACCGCCCCCATTACCACTTCACCCCGCCGCGCATGTGGCTCAACGACCCCAACGGGCTGGTCTATTTTGACGGGGAATACCACCTGTTCTACCAGTTCCACCCGGACAGCACGGTCTGGGGGCCGATGCATTGGGGGCACGCCATCAGCAGGGACCTGGTGCACTGGCAGCACCTGCCGATCGCCCTGCGCCCCGACCCGCTGGGAACGATTTTCTCAGGCAGCGCGGTGGTCGACAGGGAAAATACGGCCGGCTTCGGCCGGGAGGCGCTGGTCGCTGTTTTTACGCATGATGGCCAGGCGGGCCAACAACAGAGCCTGGCTTACAGCAGCGACGGCGGCCGCAGCTGGCGTAAGTTTTCCGGCAACCCGGTTCTGCCCAGCCCGCCGGAGACGGCCGATTTCCGCGACCCGAAGGTGTTCTGGCACGCTGAAACCACCAGCTGGGTGATGGTGCTGGCGGTGGGCAAAACAATCCATTTTTACCGTTCCCGCGATCTGGTCGAATGGCGCCGGAGCGGGACCTTCGGCGGCCATGGGGCATCCGGTGGCGTCTGGGAAACCCCCGACCTGTTCGAGCTGCCCCTCGAGGGGAAGGATGAGTCCCGCTGGGTGTTGACCGTCAGCGTCGGAGACGGCGGCCCGGCCGGGGGCTCGGGCACCCAGTATTTCATCGGTTATTTCAATGGGCAGACTTTCCACTCGGAGAACCCGCCAGAGCGCACCCTGTGGGCTGATTTCGGGGCCGATTTCTACGCACCTCAGACCTGGAGCAATGAGCCGCAGGGCCGCCGTTTGCTGATTGCTTGGGCAAACAACCAGCAATACGCCAACCAAAGTCCGGCCTCCGGCTTCCGCGGGGTCTTCAGCGTCCCGCGCCAGCTCGGCCTGCGGGGGACACCGGATGGCCCCAGGCTGGTGCAGCGCCCGGTGAAGGAGCTGGCCGCCCTGCGGACCGATACGCGTCGCTGGTCGGAGCAAGCGCTTTTGCCCGGATCGGACCTGCTGGGGGGTTTACGCGGCGAGGCCCTCGAGATCATCGCGGAGTTCGAGCCCGGGCCGGAAGCGGCGCGCTTCGGATTGCGCCTGCGAGCCGGAGCCGAACATGAAACCCTGGTCGGCTATGACTGCCGGGCCGGGCGGCTGTTCGTCGATCGCCGCCGCTCCGGTCAGGTCGATTTCCACCCCAATTTTGCGGCTGAACACAGTGCCGAACTCGGCCTGGCAGACGGCCGTCTCACGCTCCACATGCTGCTGGACCGCATCAGCGTGGAGGTCTTTGCGAACGGCGGCCTGGCAGCGATGACGGACCTGATCTTCCCGGAGCCGGGCGACCAGGGTGTGGGGCTGTTCGTGGAGGGCGGGGAGGTGCTGCTGAGGAGGCTGGACCTGCACGCACTGAAGCCGGCCTCCTTCACTTTCTGAATTGGTGGATATTCTTAGCGCCAAGACGCCAAGCTGCCAAGGTTTTCTGCCGGAAAGTTCCTGATGGTTTCTGTTCGCCTCTGCACGGATGAAATCGAGCGACAGCGGGATCAGGTCAGTCATTGAATACGATCTTTGGAAAGCACGGCCAAATTCCTGGGGTCTATGCGGCTTTGCGTTATAAGGTAACTTGGAAAATGGAACTCTTACGACACCCCGCCAACCCTATCGTGCTTCCCGATCCCGCCTCTGACTGGGAGTCGCGTAACGTCTTTAACCCCTCGGTCGTGCACCACAACGGCCTGTTCCACATGCACTACCGCGCCCAGGGGCTGGACTGGGTCAGCCGGATCGGATACGCCGTCAGCCAGGACGGGATCGTCTGGAATCGCCTGCGCCGCCCGGTGCTCGAGCCGGCCGATGCCGCCGAGGCACGCGGCGTGGAGGACCCGCGCGTCACCTTTCTGGAGGGGCGCTTTTACATGTGCTACACGGCCTACGGCAGCACCTTCACCGGACCCGGCGAGCCGACCCACGACGGGGGCGGAATCCTGCCGATGATCGCTGTCTCCGATAACCTGGTGACCTGGGAACGGCTGGGGCCGATCGTGCGCGGCGAGGACAACAAGGACCACGCACTGTTTCCGCGCCGGCAGGAGGGCCGTTACATCGCCCTGCACCGCCGCTGGCCGCAGATCTGGCTGGCCGCCAGCGACGACCTGTTGAATTGGCCGGAAAGCGGCATGGCGCCGATTTTCGGCCCGCGCCCGGACAACGGTTGGGACAGCCTGAGCGTAGGCGGCAACGGGGCCCCGATCGAAACCGACCGCGGCTGGCTGCTGATCTACCACGGCTACGGTCCGGAACGGGTCTATCGCTGGGGGGCGGCCCTGCTCGATCGGGAGGACCCCAGCCGGGTCATCTCGCGGCCCAGGGCGCACATCTTCGAGCCGCGCGAGATCTGGGAGCTGCGCGGCGACGTGCCCCACGTCGTTTTTTCCTGCACCAACCTGGTGGTCGGGGAAGAGGTGTATTTTTACTACGGCGGTGGGGACTCGGTGATCGGCCTGGCGACCTGCAAGCTGGCAAACCTGCTGAATTTTGTTTTAGAGCAGTGAAAGTATCCGCTGGTTGACCGCAGGGCGAAGAAGTTCATCGCACGCAGTTGAAACCCGGACGCCGCTTCAGACGAATTGGTTCGTTCCAGGGAATACCGAACAAAAAAGGACAGCCCAAGAGCTGTCCTTTCGTTTTTTCGGTGCTTGGTCGCCTTAGATGCGGACGACGTCGTGCGCCTGCGGGCCTTTTTCGCCCTGAACGATGGTGAATTCTACCGACTGCCCTTCCTGCAGCTCGCGGTATCCTTCACCAACGATCGCGCTGAAGTGAACGAACACATCGCTGCCGGACTCGCGCTCGATGAAGCCATAGCCCTTGGCGTTGTTAAACCACTTCACGACACCCTGTTCTTTCTCGGACATGATTTGGAACTCCTTTCAAGATTTTTTTATTGCTGTACCATTGGGTTCCAAATCAAAAGGCGGTCTTTCTTTTTAGAACTTACTGATTACGAGCGACCGCAATTTTAACACAGTTGGTCGAAGAGTCAAATAGTTTTTTGGTCACAATTTGCGGTTGTAGGGGGTTTTATTGCGCTTTTCGCCGTATTTGCCGGTCAAATTTCCAGCTCCCAGTCCACGCCATGCGGCCCGGCGTTCACTACCGGCGTCCCCCCGATGTCGGATTGGCGCCCGGCGCTGGCGTGGATGTGCCCGCAGACGACCAGCCGCGGTGCCAGGCGTTCGACCGCTGCGCGCACCGCCCGGCTGCCAAGTCGGCGGCCCCGGCCTGTTTCGTCCCCCGCCCCCCAGGGAGGCGAGTGCGTGACCAGGACGCAGCCGGGCGGGCACTTCGCCAGCAGCGCTTCCGCCTCCTGCTCGCTGAAATCCCAGCTCCAGGGGCCAAAGGGCGTAACCGGGATGCCGCCGCCCAGCCCGAAAAAATGCAGCCCTGCGAGGCTGGCCCCGCGGCCGTGCAGCACCACGGCGGAATTCCAGGCCCGGCTGGCCTCCCTCAGCTGCTCTTCGGATTCGTTGTTGCCCGGCACCAGCACGACCGGTTTGTCGATCGCCTGCAGCCTTTCCAGCGGCGCTTCCAGGTCGAGGCGCAAGTTGCCGATGTCCCCGGCGATCACGATCACATCCGCCGATGTAGCCCGGTGCACGATCCGGTCGCAGGCAGCCAGGCTGCCGTGCAGGTCGCTGTACAGGTGGAGTTTCCGTTTCATGGCGTTTCGGTCGCGCAGGCGGATTTCCGGGCCGTCCGGCTGAAAAAGGCGGATTCCGGTGGCAAAAAACGCAATTTCAGTGTCTAATTCTACCGTTGGAAAATATTGTCGTGGACCCCGGGCGGGCCGGGTGGTTTTGCAGTCGGCCACCCTGCAAGGCGAACCGGGAGAGAAGGAAGGAATGCAAAAGGTGAAGAAATGGATGAAGAGATGAGATTTATCGATCCCAATACCGCCGATCCCGAGGCGCTCAGACAGATTTCGGGCATCGGCCCGGCGCTG
Organism: Anaerolineales bacterium; assembly: GCA_041632295.1. Classification (GTDB taxonomy): domain Bacteria; phylum Chloroflexota; class Anaerolineae; order Anaerolineales; family JABWBV01; genus DATDOR01. The sequence goes on from JBFKII010000055.1 coordinate 10,028, forward strand.
GCGGAGCGTATCGTAGCCGGCCGGCCATACCGGGACCTGGAGGACCTGACCCGCGTGCCGGGTATCGGCTCCGCTTTTTTGGACCGCCTGCGGCCGGTCATCGCCTTTTTGCCGGATGAGGAATCCGCAGATGAGCCCGGCATGGATGAAGCCGCGGCGGCCGGTGAACCCCCAGCCATGGAGGCGGATGAAAGCTGGGCCGGCGAGGAGGTAAATGGGGACTTGCTTGCCGGTGAAGCGCCGGCAGAAGACGAGCAGCCAGGCCAACCGGAACCAGCCGATGAAATGGAAATGCAGGCGGATGAACCGCTCCCACCGCCCCCGGTAAAAACAACGGTAACGGCAGCCGCCGACAGGTCGCTCTCCCGAAACCAGGCGCTGGGCTACGCCCTGGGCGCGGGCGTGTTCTCGTTTGTCTTTGCCCTGGTCGTAGTTTTTGCGGTGCTGATCGCCGTCAACGGCGGGCTGCGCTATGCCGATCCCCAACAGGTGCGCAACCTGGGCACCCAGATCGAAGCGCTGCAGACCGACGCGTCCACCCTGGCCGAGGACCTGGACGGCCTCAGGGCCCGGATGGACAACCTGGACGCCCTTGGTGGGCGGGTGACGACGCTGGAGACCGGCGTGGCCGGCATGCAGGCCGATGTCGATGCGATGACCGGCGAGGTCGATGCGCTGCAGACACAGGCGGAAACGCTGTCTGTCCAGGTCGAGTCGCTGCTGAGCGAAAGCGAGAAATACCAGTCGTTCATCAACGGCCTTTACGAGTTCATTCACGACTATGCAGTGCTGGAGGAGGGTACCAATGAGTGAGGAGAGGAACGGATTTGTCGATCAGCTGGGGCGGTTCTTTGGCGGCTTTTTCAAGTTCACCATCCGCCTGGTTTTTGTACTGGTCCTGGCTGTTGCCGTCGGGGCTGGCCTGTTCTTCGGGATCACGCGCGGCATTCCGGCGATCGAGCGGGTGTTTGTTCAGCCGGTGCGTGAAAACAGCGCCGCGATCGCCTCGCTGGAAGCGCGCGCCACGCAATCCGCCTCCCAAAGCGCCACGCAGGTGGCCTCGCTTCAAAGCCGGCTGACCGCCCTGGAGATCCAGAACGACTCGGAGGAAATGGTCCTGGGCGAAATCGAATCCCAGGTTGCCACCCTCCTGCCGCTTCTGGAAGGGCAGGCGGAACTCGCCGCCAGCCTGGAAGCAGCCCAGGAGGCGATCGCAAACATGCAGAGCGATCTGACCACCCTGCAGACCGGTTCGGAGAGCGACATGATGCTGGTCCAGGAGCGGCTGGATGAACTCGCCGCCAGCCTGGGGTCCGTCCAGGAAACGCTGGCGGCCAACGATTTCCCGGTGGCGCAGGCCTATGCCGACCTGCAGCTGGCCAAAATCCTCACTTTGCTCACCCGCGTGCAGGTGTTCCTGCACCAGGGCAATCCGGGGCTGGCCCGCGCAGACCTGGAGACCGCCCGGGACATGCTGCTGGGATACCAGGGCGCCCCGGAGTTCGCCGAGTCCGATCTGTTGCCGGTGATCACCCGTCTGGATCTGGCCCTTGAGAGCATCTCTGAGCGCCCCGACCGGGCGTTGAACGACATCGAAATCGCCTGGGACCTGCTCCTGGAGGGCATTCAAGGGGAAGGTCTTCAGCCTGGGAGCGATGCACCGGAGGGGGAGACGGACGTGCAGCCCACCCCGACCCCCACGGCGACGCCGGCGCCCTGAGACGCGCCGGCCGGCTGCCGGATTCGATGCGTGTCAGGCGCGGCTGGACGGCAGCAGCCAGACCACCAGCAGCAGGCAGCATAAAAAAATAGCGCCGGTGGACAGGAAGGCAGCCGGGTAGCCCCAGGCTGCCGCAGCCGCAGCACCCAGCAGGGGAGCCAGGGCGCGGCCGCCGGCGTTGACCGAGTTGTCCAGGCCGAACGCGGCGCCTTCCTCGCCAGGCGTTACGTAATTGGCCAGCAGCGCGCTGGTGATCGGGATCACGCCCCCCAGGGCGATGCCGATCACCACCTGCAGCCCCAGCAACTGCCAGCCGGCCGAGACCATCCCCAGCAGTCCGTACAGCCCCGCAAGCGCGGCGACCGAAAACGCCAGGACGCGCCGGTGGCCACTGCGGTCGCCCAGCCGGCCCAGGAAAATGGCGCTCAGGGTGGTCGCCCCGGAGGTCAGCCCCAGCGCCAGGCCGGTGAAGGTGTTCAGCCGGCTGTGGTCCGCCAGCAGGCCGGCGATAAACAGCGGCAGGATAGGGGCCGACATCATGCGGCCCAGGCTGGAGAGGAAGCGCACACCAAAGGTGGCGAAGACACCGGGCAGCAACAGCAGCGAGCGCCAGCCAGCCAGGATGCCATGCCGCCCTGCGGGCCCGTTTTCCGGGTTGAACCGCTCCCGCACCCCCAGTTCGACGGTCACACCTGCCAGCAGCAGCAGGGCCGCCGTCAGGTAAAAGACCGTGCCGTAATCGAAGGCGTCCGCCACGGCGCCGCCCAGCAGCGGGCCGGCAGCCAGCCCGGCGCCGAACCCGACCTGCAACAGGCCCATGGCGTAGCCGGTGCGGTCGCGCGGCGTGACCGAAGCCAGCAGCGCGCTGGTGGCGGAGATGGTGCCGGTGATCAGCCCCTGGACGGCGCGCAGGACCACTAGCTGCTCGGCAGAGGTCACGAAAGCCATCAGCAGGAGAATCGCCGCCCCCCCGAACATCGAGCGTTCCACCATCAGCTTGCGCCCGTAGCGATCGGCGATGGCGCCCCAGACGGGCGAAGCCAGCATCATTGTGAAAGATTGGGAGGAGAAGACCAGCCCGGAAAGGATCTCAATCGACAGTCCGGAGTCGGACCCGAGCTGCTCGACGTACAGCGGCAGGAAGGGGAAAATGCTCGAAAAGCCGACTGCCACCATCAGCTGGGCAAAAAACAGGATGTAGAGAGTCCGCTTCCAGTGAGGCTGCGTGTCCGGCGGGGGCGCGTTCATCGCAAGGGCGGAAACAAGGATTCGGCGGATGCCGGTGGGCGGGCTGCGACCAGGGGCACCCGCGTAATGGCGATCGGATCGAGAGCCTGGATCTTCGTGGTCTTCCCCCAGGGATGGTGGTGGGTTATGCGGCTGGCTAGTCGACCAGCCAGCAGGCGACCCAGTGCCCCGGGCGCGCCTCCCGGTAGACCGGCTCATCCACAGCGCACTGGTCCACGGCGATCGGGCAGCGCGGGTGGAAGCGGCAGCCGCTGGGCGGGTTGAGCGGGCTGGGGACGTCCCCTTCCAGGATGATGCGTTTGCGCTTGACGGTCGGGTCGGGGATCGGGATGGCCGACATCAGGGCCTGGGTGTAGGGGTGCAGCGGCTCGCGGTACAGCTCGTCCCGCCCGGCCAGCTCCACGATCTTGCCCAGGTACATCACCGCCACCCGTTCGCAGATGTGCTCCACGACCGAGAGGTTGTGGGCGATGAACAGGTACGTCAGGCCGAACTCGTCCTGCAGATCGGCCAGGATGTTGAGCACCTGCGACTGGATCGACACGTCCAGTGCGGAGACCGGTTCGTCGCAGACGATAAATTTCGGCTGCAGGGCCAGCGCGCGGGCGATCCCGATGCGCTGCCGCTGGCCGCCGGAAAATTCGTGCGGGTACCGGCGGGCGTGGTAGTCCTCCAGGCCGACTTTTTTGAGAGTCTCCAGCACGATCTCGAAACGCTCTTTGGCCGTCCCGATCCTGTGGATTTTGAGCCCCTCGCCGATCGAATCCCCGATCGGCATGCGCGGATCGAGCGAGGCGTATGGATCCTGGAAAATGATCTGCATGTTGCGGCGCATCGCTTTCAATTCCCCCCGCTTGAGCTGGAACACGTCGGTGCCGTTGACCTCCACCGAGCCGCTGGTCGGCTCAATCAGCCGCAGCATGGTGCGGCCGACAGTGGTTTTGCCGCAGCCCGACTCGCCGACCAGGCCGAGGGTCTCGCCTTCGAAGACGTGGAAGGAGACATCGTCTACCGCCTTGACCCAGTCGCGCACCCGCTGAATCACCCCGCCGCGAACGGGGAAATATTTGACCAGGTTGCGCACTTGGACCAGTTTCGGCCGATCGCCGTTGCCGTTGTTGGCGGTCTGGTTCATGAAGCCCTCGTTTTATCCGTGGTTTTCAATTTGCCTGCGGAGTTCTGTCTGCCGGCTTCAGGGGGGCACTGTGGCCTTCGTGGTCCTTGTACAGCCAGCAGCGCACCTTGTGCTCCTCCATTGCGGGGAATAAATCCGGCTTGATTTGGGTGCAGATTTCGAGCGCATACTGCTCGCGCGAGCGGCAGCGCGGCGCGAAGCGGCAACCGGGCGGCAGGTTGACCAGGTTCGGAACGTTTCCCGGAATGACGTCCAGGCGCTCCTTGACCACTCCGAGCACCGGGATCGATTCGATCAAACCCTGCGTGTAGGGGTGGAGCGGTTCGCGAAAGATCGTTTGCACATCCGCCTCCTCCACGATTTGCCCGGCATACATCACCGCCACCCGGTCGGCCATCTCGGCCACCACGCCCAGGTCATGGGTGATCAGGATTACCGCCGTGCCCATGTCCTTGCTCAACTGCCGCATCAGGTCCAGGATCTGCGCCTGGATGGTGACGTCCAGCGCGGTGGTCGGCTCGTCGGCGATCAGCAGCTGGGGGTTGAGGGCCAGGGCCATGGCGATCATGACCCGCTGGGCCTGGCCGCCGGACATTTCGTGGGGATAGGCCTTGGCCTTGCTGCCGGCATCCGGGATCCCAACCCGGTGCAGGAGCTCGACAGCATGCTCCCAGGCTTCGTCTTTGTCCATCGACCGGTGGATGCGCAGCACCTCCGCCACCTGGTCGCCCACGGTGAAGACCGGATTCAGGCTGGTCTGCGGCTGCTGGAAGATCATCGACATGCGGTTGCCGCGCATGTGGACCATTTCACTTTCCGAAAGGTCCAGCAGCGAGCGGCCTTCGAAGATGATCGCGCCGTCGACGATCCTGCCCGGCGTGCTGATCAGGCGCATGATGGAGAGCGAAGTGACGCTCTTTCCGCACCCCGATTCGCCTACCAGGCCGAGGACCTCCCCGGGCGCAACCTTGAAATCGACCCCGTCAACCGCTTTCACCACACCGTCTTCGGTGAAAAAATACGTTTTCAGGTCCTGGACTTGAAGGAGCTGCGAGTCTGAATTATCTGTCACGATCGTCTCTTTGGTCGTGGAAATGCTTGAGTGAAATCAAATCCGGACAGGCAGCACGGTAAGCCTGGCCGGAAGTTCAGCTATTTATAACATACTATCGCCCGCTTCCAGGCAAGAATGGAGGCGGAAAGTGCTCCCTCGCGCCGCAAAAAGTTTGAAGGTCCGGCTGTCGGGCCTCGGGCGCCGGCGGGTTTCAGGAAAGGTCCTCGAAGGCCGTTTCCAGGGCGCGGATCTGCTCGACAAGCGGGTCGCGCAATTCGGGTTGAATCTCAAGGGATTCGAGCCATTCCCGGCAAATGCGCGCTTTTTCTGCATGCAAGAAGTTTTCGGGATGCCCGCGGTAGGCCTCCGTAACGGCGTTGATGTACTGCTGGTAAATCATGTACATGCAGGCCTCCTGCGGATCTCAGCGGAACCGTTCCAACATCCGTTTCGAAAAGAATGCCTGGTCTTCATAACACCAAATCCAGCCTTCATCCAGGCGAATGGAGCGCATCAGGGGGTGCCCGGTCGCTTCGAAATGCTGCTTGGCGTGCTTGTTGACCGAAGTGTCGCAGCAGCCCACATGCCCGCAGGTCAGGCACATGCGCAGCGCGGGCCAGGTGTCGCCGGAGTCCATGCATGCTTCGCAGACAGTTGTGGCGGGCTTGGTCACCCGGATCATTTCCAGGTGGCTGCAGGGCTTGTCCGCCATCTGCCCGGTGAACAGCAAGCGGACCAGGACCTCGGGAAAGCGGATCGGGTGTTTCAGTGGCCTGTGCATCTGGTCCGGGGGCGGCACCAGGTCGAGCTGGCGCAGCATCCCGATCAGGGTGGCAGGCGCCAGGCCATCCAGGTTCAGGGCCCAGCCGCCGTCCGCTGCGCGGCGCAGCTGGATTTCGAAGGGCCATTCGACCGCCTGTTGGCAGGCAGGGGCGCCCCACAAAGACCCGTCATGGGTCCCCCGCAGGGTGATGGCCGCCTCCACGACATCCCCCGCCTGCCTGGCCTTGTCCAGGGAAACCCGCAGATCCGAAAATGCGCTGCGCAGATCGATGAACAGGTCACCCAGGACCTGGGCGGCGGCGAGTTCGTGTTCGCCCGGAACGTGAACGAAGTATTCCCTGGAGAGGGCCTTCTGCACGCGGTCCATGTTCCCCGCGTTGAAGTCTTCTGCCAATTGTTGGATAAGCTTGATCTGGTGAGCCATGTTCGTTTTCTCCGCTCGCGGGAACCAGCCGGACAAAGCGCAGAGGAGCGCCGATCGAATTATAAGGCCGTATGGGCGTGAAAATCGCGGCGATCCGGCCAAATTTTCGGTTGTGAAATGGTTGAGATGGCAATGAAAGCTACTTTAGCGCTACAGGCTGACCGGGCCACGGGCAATCTCGTGCGCCGATTAGCCTGGCAGCTTCATCCTGCGTATCGCACAGGGACAAGCGGCAGCCGCCTGCCGCCGCATATCTCCCTCAAACAGCACTTTTCAATCCGCGATCTGGAAGCCGTGAGCGGCTTCATCGTGGAGTGGGCCAGGTCGATCCGGCTATTCCGGGTTGAATTGACGGAATTGCAGTTGATCCCCTTCACTTTTCAGGGGTTTGAAACGGCTATTTTGTGGATCTGGGTTCAGGAGAGACTCTGGCTGCGCGCCCTGCATGATCGACTCAAGCGCGAGCTTGAAGGTTTGTTTGGGAACACACAGGCCGATCACGATGGGCCCGCCTATC
>JBFKII010000056.1:0-16809 GCA_041632295.1 Anaerolineales bacterium
AGGAATTGGAGATCGTCCTGGTCGACTCCGGCTCGACCGATGCCACCGTTTCGATCGCCCGGCGCTACCCGGTGCGGGTGGTCAGTATCCGTCCGCAGGATTTCACCTTCGGCTACTCGCTCAATCGCGGGGTCGCGGAATGCAGCGGAGACCTGGTGGTGATCGCCAGCGCTCATGTCTACCCGGTGTACCCCGATTGGCTCTCTTCCCTGTTGGCGCCGTTCTCCGACCCGCTCGTGGCACTCAGCTACGGGAAGCAGCGTGGTGCACCGGGGACCCGTTTTTCGGAGCACCAGGTCTTCGCCCGCTGGTTTCCCGATCGCAGTGATCCGGATCAGGGCCATTCCTTCTGCAACAACGCCAATGCAGCCATCCGCCGGGCGCTTTGGGAGCAGCATCCGTACGATGAGACCCTGACCGGCCTGGAGGACCTGGCCTGGGCGCAGTGGGCCCAGGGGCAGGGCTACCGGCTGGCCTACGTGGCTGAGGCGGAGATCGTCCACGTGCACGACGAGACGCCCTCTCAGGTCTACAACCGCTACCGGCGCGAAGCCATGGCCCTGAAGCGGCTGGTCCCGGAGGCCCATTTCAACCTGTATGATTTTTTTCGCATGTCGGGAGCCAATATCTTCACCGACCTTTGGCATGCCGCGCGGGAAGGTCTGCTCTGGGCCAGCTGGCCGTCCATCCTGTGGTTCCGCACGCTGCAGTTCTGGGGCACCTACCGCGGCTACCGCCAGGCCCACCATCCGCTGACCGCCCCACTGCGCCAGACCTTTTACTACCCGCGCGGCCTGCGGGGGGAAAAAAACCCGGGGCGGGGGATCGCCCCCATTCGGTATAATGATCCGCCATGACCCGTATCAGCGCCATTGTCCCAATGCGCCACCATTCCGAGCGTGTGCCGGGCAAGAACTACCGCCCGATGGGCGGGAAACCGCTCTTCCATCACATTCTGGAAACGCTGCTTTCTGTTCCTGAGGTGGGGCGCATCGTGGTGGACACGGACAGCCCCCCCATCCTGGCCGGCCTGGCCGAGCATTTTCCCGATGTGATCGCCCTGGAGCGCCCCGAACACCTGCGCGCCGGTGAGATATCGATGAACGAAGTGCTGCTGCACACCACCGCCCAGGTCGAAGCGGACTGGTACCTGCAGACCCATTCGACCAACCCGCTGCTGCGCCCGGAGACCATTTCGAGCGCCATCCGGACACTTCTCGCCCAGCTTCCGGCCTACGATTCCCTTTTTTCCGTCACGCGCCTGCAGACCCGTCTCTGGGACGCGAACGGCCGCCCGGTCAACCACGACCCGGCGGTGCTGCTGCGCACGCAGGACCTGCCGCCGATTTTCGAAGAAAATTCATGCCTGTACATTTTCAACCGGCCGCTGCTGGAGGAGCGCCGCAACCGCCTGGGCGCCAGCCCGCTGATGTACGAGATCGATGCGGCCGAGGCCTGGGATATCGACGAGGAGTTGGACTTTCAAATGGTCGAAACCTTGATTGCCGCAGCCGCCGGGCCAGGTGCAGGCCTGCCGGCGGCCGATGAAACCGAAGTGAGGCCGACCGCATGACAACCGTCCTGATCACCGCTCCGTACATGCTGCCCTACATGGACCGCTTCCGGCCGGTATTCGAGCGCGCCGGGCTGGACCTGATCGTCCCTCCAGTGGATGAACGCATGGAGGCGGGTGACCTGCTGGCCTTTGCCGGCCGGTTCGATGCTTCCATCTGCGGCGATGACCGCTACACCGCGGAGGTGCTGGCGGCCTGCGCGCCGCGCTTGAAAGTGCTCTCCAAATGGGGCACGGGGATCGACTCGATCGACCAGGTGGCCTGCCGGCGGCTCGGGATCCGGGTGTGCAATACGCCCAACGCCTTTTCGGTCCCTGTGGCCGATTCAGTCATGGGCTACATTCTGGCGTTCGCCCGACGCCAGCCCTGGATGGACCGCATGATGAAAGCCGGCCGCTGGGAGAAGATCATCGGGCTGTCGCTGGCCGAGTGCACCCTCGGGGTGATTGGGGTGGGCAACTGCGGCAGCGCCGTGGTACGGCGGGCGTCCGCCTTCGGCATGCAGCTGCTAGGCAACGATATCAGGGAGATCGATCCCGCTTTCCTGGCCGGGCATGGGGTCGAGATGACCTCCCTCGAGGACCTTCTCCGGCGTTCGGATTTCGTTTCCGTCAACTGCAACCTCAACCCGACCAGCTTTCACATCATCGACAGCCAGGCGCTGGCGCGCATGAAACCGACCGCCGTGCTGATCAACACCGCCCGCGGCCCGCTGGTGGACGAGCCCGCCCTGGTGGACGCCCTGCAGCAGGGGCAGATCGGCGGGGCGGCCCTCGACGTGTTCGAGGAGGAGCCGCTTCCGGCGGACAGCCCGCTGCGGGGCATGGACAACGTCATGCTGGCGCCGCACAACGCCAATTCCAGCCCCGCCGCCTGGGAGCATGTCCACTGGAACACGATTCGCAATCTGTTCGAGGTTTTCGGCCTGCCGTTTGAGGGCCTTCCGGAGGGGGAATGACGATGCCACATAGAAGCGTGCTGATCACCGGGGCCGCCGGGGGGATCGGGCGGGCGACCGTGCGGCATTTCGCCGCTCAGGGATGGCAGGTCTTCGGCGTGGACCGCGCCATTTACCCGGCTGAATTTCCGCAAAACGGCGTCTTTATCCAATCGGATATCTCAGATCCGACTGCCATGGAGGCGATTTTCGAGAGCCTCGGCCGCCACACCGGCACGCTGGACGCGCTGGTCAACAACGCCGCCATCCAGATTGCCAAGCCGCTGCTGGAGACCACAGTTGAAGAATGGGACGCGGTCATGATCGCCAACCTGCGCTCAGTCTTTCTGGGGGTCCGCCTGGCCCATCCCTTGCTGAAGGCCTGCGGGCATGGGGCGATCGTCAATATCTCCTCGGTCCATGCGCTGGCCACCTCGCGGGACATCGCCGCCTACGCCGCCTCCAAAGGCGGGCTGCTGGCCCTGACGCGCGCCATGGCGATCGAATTCGCCGGGGACGGCATTCGGGCCAATGCCTTGCTCCCCGGGGCGGTGGACACACAAATGCTGCGGGCCGGCCTGTCGCGCGATCACGCCGGCGGCGGGACGACTGAAGAGCGGCTGGAAAACCTGGCCCGCAGCACCGTGAGCGGGAAGGTCGGCGCCCCGGAAGAGATCGCCCACGCCATCTATTTCTTGGCAGACCACTCCCAGTCCTCCTTCATGACCGGCCAGGCCCTGGTGGTCGACGGTGGGGCCACCGCCCGCTTGAGCACGGAGTGAGTGGAATTTCCGTCCCCCAGACATGCGCGAAGCTGTAAAAAACACCCTTCCCCGCCCACTGCTGCGCACGGCTGCCGGGCTGCGCGATAGCGCGCAACGCGCCCTCCAGTGGCCATCCGCCACTTTCCACCCCTGGCGCCGGGAGAGCATCGCCCGGCTTACCGGCTTCGAAAACCGCTACCGCGGCGAGCGCTGCTTCATCCTGGGCAACGGGCCCTCTCTGCAGCGCACCGATGTCCCCCGCCTGCGCGATGAATTCACCTTCGGTATGAACCGGGTGTACCTGGCTTTTGAAGGCTGGGGTTTTCAAACCAGTTTCCTTGTGGCGGTCAATTCCCTGGTTATCGAACAGTGCCGCGACGACTTTCAGGCGCTGCACCTGCCGAAATTTTTTTCCTGGCGCGCGCATCGGGACCTGTACCCCGCCGGCGAGCCGGATGCATGGACCCATTTCCTGCACACGACCTACACCGGGCCAAAGTTCGCCCGCGACGCCCGCGGCCGGATGTGGGAGGGCGCCACTGTGACCTTCGTATGCCTGCAGCTGGCGTTTTTCATGGGATTCGAGACCGCCATCCTGCTGGGCGTCGATCACCACTTTTCGGCGGTCGGGCCCCCCAACCAGACCGTGGTATCCCAGGGCGACGACCCGGACCATTTTGCGCCCGGCTACTTCGGCAAAGGCTTTCGCTGGCAGCTGCCGGACCTGGCCACCTCGGAGGTCGGCTATCGCAAGGCGCGCGATGCTTTCGAGCGAGCGGGCCGGCAGGTGCTGGACGCCACGGTCGGTGGCCAGCTGCAGGTGTTCGAAAAACGGGATTTCGAGGACCTGGTATAGCGGTCTACAAGAGGCGCCGGCTTCCCAGCTTAAGAAAAGTACCTCCGCCCGGAATGGGTCCGGGCTGCAACTATGAAAAGCGAACAGGTTTCCATCGTCACCCCATCTTACAACCAGGCGCGGTTCCTGGAGAGCACCATCCTTTCCGTTCTGGGCCAGGAGGGCGCAGACATCGAGTATTTCATCATCGACGGAGGCTCCACGGACGGCAGCCAGGAGGTGATCCGCAGATATGCCGGCAGGCTGGCCGGGTGGCGCAGTGAGGCCGATCGCGGCCAGGCGGACGCCTTGCGGAAAGGGTTTGCCATGGCGACCGGGGAAATATTCGCCTGGGTGAACTCAGACGACATGCTGGCGCCTGGGGCGGTTTCTGAGGCTGTCGCGGCGTTTCGCGCCCACCCGGAGGCCGGGCTGGTTTACGGCAACGCCGCCAGCATGGACCCTGCCGGACGGCCGCTGAACGACATGCGTTTTTCCCAATACGGCCTGTCGGACCTGGCCGCGTTCCGGATCCTCTGCCAGCCGGCCGTTTTTATGCGCCGGGAGGCCTATGAAGCTGCCGGGGGCCTGGACCCGGATTACGATTTCCTCCTCGACCATCACCTGTGGCTGCGGATCGCTGCTGGGTGGGAAATCCGGCATGTCGACGCCCTGTGGGCCTTTGCTCGCCAGCACCCGCATGCGAAAAACGTCGCCCAGGCCGGGCAATTCGGGCGCGAAGCGTACCGCCTGGCTGGCTGGCTGGAGCAGTCCGGCCTGGCAGGCGAAAATCTGCAGGCGGTGCGTGCCGGCGCACTGCGATTTGACGCCCGTTACCTGCTCGATGACCGGGACTATGCTGCCGCCCTGCGCACCTATCTGAAATCGCTGCGCACCCACGCGCCCACTGCCCTGGAGGAGTGGCACCGCATCCTGTTCGCCGCCCTCGGTTTGCTGGGTCTTGGAGGGCTGGCCGGGGTTTACTACCGGCGCAAGCACCGCCGCCCGCTGGCTTCCTGGCCTGGCCTGCAGCGCGTGGATTCGCTCTATTCCCGGGCGGAGGGGGGGAGGGCGGATTGAACCGGGAATCCGCTCACGAAGGAATGTCCGGAGGACGGGGCCGCAAGCTGATCGTCATGGCGCTGGCGCTGGCGCTGCTCCTGGGATTGGGGATCCGGCTGTACGACCTGACCGACCTACCCTTCGACTACCACCCGACCCGCCAGTGGCGTGGGCTGATCATCGCCCGCGGGATCTACTATCGCGCGCTGCCCCAGGCACCCGAACCCCAGCGGACCCTGGCGCTGGAGGCCATGCAGCGAGAGGGGGTGATCGAACCGCTCGTCATGGAGACGCTGATGGCCTGGGTTTTCCGGCTTGCTGGGCCGAAAGCACTGTGGGGCGGTCGCCTGCTCTCCTCGGTTTTCTGGGTGCTGGGAGGGCTGGCGGTTTACGCCTTCGGCAGGGAAACCGGCCGGGAGGGGGCCGGCCTGCTGGCGGTGGTGTATTTCCTTTTCGTGCCGTATGCCATGATCGCTTCCCGCAGCGTGCAGCCCGATTCTCTGATGGTCGCCCTGATGGCGTGGGCGTTATGGGCGGCCGTCCGCTGGCAGCGCAGGCGAACGGTCTGGTCCGCGGTGCTGGCCGGGCTGCTGGCCGGGGCGGCCATCTTTGTCAAGACCGTCGCGGTTTTCATGCTCGGCGGCGCGCTGCTGGGGCTGACCCTGGCTTCTGCGTCGGCCGCTCCGGGTCGGAAACAGCGCTGGCCAGATCTGCGGGCGCTGCTTCGAGACCATCAGAACTGGCTGGTCGCCGGGCTTGCCGCTCTCCCGGTGCTGCTGTACTATGTCTACGGATTATTTATCGCCGGTTTTTTGCGGCAGCAGCTGGCTTTCCGCTTCTTTCCTGAGTTATGGCGAGACCCGGCTTTCTACATCCGCTGGGTGGAGATGGCGACCGGCATCGCCGGCTTCGTAGTCGTGCTGGCCGGTATGGTGGGGGTCTTGCTCTTCCGCCGCCGGGCGCTGCGCGGGCTGGGGGTGGGTTTGTGGCTGGGCTACGCGGCGTATGCCCTGACGTTCCCCTACCACACCATCACCCATGATTACTACCAGCTGCCTCTGATCGGCATTGTGGCGGTATCGCTCGTCCCGCTGGCCGGCGCGCTGCTACAGGCCGTCGACCGGCTCGAAAACCGCCGCATGGTGCAGACCGCCATTGTCGCATTGGTGGTTTTTGGGGTGCTCTTCAAAGTCTGGGACGCGCGTGTGATCCTGGCCCGCCGCGACTATCGGGGTGAAGCCGTGGACTGGCGCCGCTTTGCCCAGATCATTCCAGCGGATCGGAGCGTGCTGGCGCTCACCCAGACCTACGGGTTTCCGCTCTCGTACTACGCCTGGGTCAATGCCGAGCGCTGGCCGACCCGTGCCGATACCGACCTGCGCCTCCTGGCGGGGCAATCCCCAGGCCAGCTGTCCGACCGGCGCTTTGACCTCCTGGAGGAGCACGATCTTTTTCTCGTCACCCAGTTCAGCGAGTTCGAAGCCCAGGCGGATCTCAAAGAATATTTAACCGAGCATTACGAAATTTTTGACGAAGGCCCAGGCTACCTGATTTACGACCTCCGCAGCCCCTGACTCCATTACTCCATTACTTTATTACTTCATTACTTTATTACTCAATCACTCCATTACTCTTTTACTTCATTACTCCCCCACCCCTGTCCCGGATCACAGATCGCAGATTCCAGATCAATTATGCCCGCCCCACTGATTTCGGTCGTCACGCCCTCCTACAACCAGGCGCCTTTCCTGGAGGCCACGATCCGTTCCGTCCTGGAGCAGGATTACGAGGCCCTGGAATACATCGTGGTGGATGGCGGGTCCAGCGACCGCAGCGTCTCCATCATCGAAAAATACGCCGACCGGCTGGCCTGGTGGGTGTCTGAGCCCGACCTGGGCCAGACCGATGCGATCAACAAGGGGTTTGCCAGGGCGCGCGGCGAGATCCTGGCATGGCTGAATTCAGACGACACCTACGAGTCCGGGGCGCTGTCGGAAGCGGTGGCGTTCCTCCAGGCCAACCCCCAGGTCGGTATGGTCTACGGAGATGCCAACTTCATCGACGCCCGGGGGCGCGTCATCGGCCGCTTCGACGCCCGCCAGACTGATTTCGATCGCTTGATGCGAGGGGCGGTCTACATCCCCCAGCAGGCCGCCTTTTTCCGGGCGGACCTGTGGCGCCAGGTGGGTCCGCTCGACCCCACTTTTTACTTTGCCATGGACTACGATCTCTGGGTCCGGCTGGCGCGCCTGGCCGAAATCCGGTATCTGCCCGGCCGGGTGTGGGCCAATTTTCGACTGCATGGGGCGGCCAAGTCGATCGCGGATGACGCCCGCTGCTGGCCCGAAATGCTGCGAGTCCACCGCAGGGAGGGGGGCGCCCTGCTTTCCCGGATGCGTCTGCGCTACCTGGCCCGCCGGCTGCTGGCGCCCCTGGTGATGTACCGGCGGCGGAGGATGTTCCGCTGAAACGGCTGCTCGCCGCCGCGGCGCTCGTGCTGATCGGGCTACTGCTGCACCTCTCCGGACCTTCTGCCCAGGCACGCCTGGGCTGCGATCCGCTGGGCTGGTTCCCGGCCAACCTGTCGCTCAAAGATCACAGCGTGTTCACCCACGACGGTGCGTACTACATCGTATCGATCGAAGGGCCGCAGGAAACTCGCTTCGCCTACGCCCGGTCGGCGGACATGTGCTCCTGGGAACAGCTGGAACCCATCCTGGCGGATCGGACGTCCGGGGATTGGGACGAATACAAGATCTGGTCGCCCTACATTTTTGAGACCGGTGGGACCTATTACATGTACTACACCGGCGTCAACCAGGCCATCGCCCAGAGCATCATGCTGGCCACGACCACCGATCCATCAGACCCGGCTTCCTGGCAGGAGCAGGGCATGGTATTCCAGCCATCGCATCCCGGGGCGGTCTGGTCGCCGAACAGCTGGGCGGACAACCGCGATCCGGCCGTGATCTTTGCCGGCGGGTTGTATTACCTGTTTTACACCGGCCGCGATCTGGACGGCGGGATCGTCGGGGCGGCCGTCGCCTTGGGCCCAGCGGGCCCCTGGACCGACCTGGGCGCCACCCTGGGCCCTTTCCCAGGCCGCATCCTGGAGAGCCCGATGGTCTTTTCCGAGTGGGGGGCATACTACCTGGCAGTCCATGAAACCAGGCCCGGACAGTCGCTCGGAGCCCAGGTCCGCTCCGGCGCATCCCCCACTGGCCCGTGGGGAAATCCCGCCCCACTCTACCCTGGCTGGGCGCATGAATTCTGGCAGGATGCTGCCCTGAACTGGCACGCTTCTTTCCTGACCACCCCGAATATCACGATTGAGACCGTCCGCTGGGACGCCAGCCGGACTCCGCCGCGCCCCTATTTCGGGGACGCCCTGTTCGAGATCCACCTGCCCCTGGTGGTTCGGGATTGATGGCCGGCGGCAGCGCGCGTCCGGCCCTAACCGCCCGCCTCTGGGGCCCCCTTTACCTGGTGGGGATGGCGGGGCTGCTGTACGCTTTTCTTTCCGGTTGGATCTACGACGATCCTTTCATCACAATGCGTTATGCCCTGAACCTCAGCTCCGGGCAGGGCATGGTCTACAACCCCGGCGAGCACACCCTCAGCACGACATCGCCGCTGCTCGTCCTGGCCCTGGCGCCTGCCGGGCTGCTGGGCGCCAATATCCCGCAGGCGGCTATCGGGATCGGCTGCCTGGCTCTGGCGGTGGGCGGGCTGCTGGCCTGGGAAATTTGCCGCCTGCTGGATGCGCCCTGGGCGGGGTTTGCCGCCCTGCTGCTTTACCCTTCGCTTTCGCTGGTGACCTGGACGGTCAGCTCCGAGATGCCGCTGTATCTGGCGCTGGCCCTTGCCGGGCTGTATGCCTGGTTGCGGGGCTGGTATTTCCGCGCCGGCCTGCTGGTGGGGCTGGGAGGGCTGGCGCGCGGGGACGGGCTGGTGCTGGCCGGGCTGCTTGTCGTGGCACATGCCGTATCCGGTCGGGAGGAGGGTGCGCCTCACGCTCGGTACAGGGATTTTTTGGTCCGATTTGGGGCCGGCTTCGCGGCGGTCGTGCTGCCCTGGCTGTTGTTCAGCAGCCTGTATTTTGGGTCCCCGTTGCCAGCCACCCTGGCCGTCAAGCAGGCGCAGGGCCGGCTGGCGGGCGCGGAAAGCTACCTTGCCGGCCTGGCGGACCTGCTCGCAGCCCTGGCCCGCCACCCGGCATATTGGGCGGCCGGAATTTTCTTTCTTCTGGGGCTTTTTGCGGCGCGCCGGCACAGGATCTGGCTGCTGATCTTTGCCTGGCCGGTCGCCGTCGCGCTGGTCTACGTGCTGTTCGGTGTCCCCAGCGCCTTCTGGTATTATGCCTCCCTGGCGCCCGGCCTGGTCCTGGGCGTCGGTTTGGGGTTGGAGTGGCTGGTGGGCCGCCTTTCCGGGGCCGGGCAACCCTATTTCAGGGGCCTGGCGTTCGGCGGATACGCCCTTTTTCTGGCGGGCGCTCTCTGGACGCAGGTAGCCGGCCTGGCCTGGCAGCGCCAGAACCCGGACCAGCGGATCGAGCTGTACCGGGACATCGGCAGCTGGTTCTCTGAAAACACGCCCGAGCAAGCTGGCATCGCACTATTGGAAGTGGGCATGATCGGTTACTACGCCCACCCGCGCCCGATGTTCGATTTTACCGGGCTGCTGCACCCGCAGGTGGCGGACAACCTTTCCCCGGACTTCGGGTACGCCGATGCGGCCGTGTGGGTGGCGGAGCGCTTCCAGCCGGATTACCTGGTGCTGAGACAGGGTCGCTACCGTGACCTGCTGCAGGGCTATGCCGCCGATCGCTGCGCTTTGGTCAAGATTTTTCGCGCCGATCTGTACGCGCAGGCCGGTGACACGCTGGTTTATGTTTGCGAGTAGGCGGGGTATACTATGACGTCACACCCTGGGAGCCCTTTCTTTGAATAACCGCCATCTCCACGTGGAGATCGAACCGACCAACAACTGCAACACGCGCTGCTTTCACTGCCCGCATGAGACCATCACGCGCTCCAAGGGCCTTATGGAGTGGGAAACGTACGTACAGGTTGCGGACCAGATCCTGTCCTATTCCGATGACTTCAGCGTGGAATATGCCGGGATGGGCGATCCGCTGCTCAACCCCCGTTTTTACGAGTTTGTAAAATACATCTCCCCCCATGGCTTCACCTCCGCCACCACAAATGCCACCGCACTGACCCCTAAAAACATGGAGAAGGTCCTCGATGCCGGGCTGGGGCGCCTGACCATCAGCTTCAACGGCACCGACCCGGAGCTGTACGAGTTGATGATGGGCGGGCTGAGCTTCCGGCGGGCGGAGGACCACCTGAAAATGGCCCTGGAGATGAGCCGCGGTTCCAAAACGCAGGTGGGCGCCAACGTCAGCGTCACCCGCCAGACCCAGGACCACCTGGATTCGATCCGGACGTACCTGGAAGATTCAGGTGTGACCGACATCTTTTTTTCAAAATGCCACAACCGCGGCGGCTTTCTGAAAGGCGACCTGGTCTGCCGCACCCCTCCGCCGCCCAGTGACGACTACCGCTGCGATATTTTCACCAAAACCCTGTTCGTCGCCTGGACCGGGGAGGTGCTTTCCTGCTGCCACGACCTGGCCGGCGACAACGTCATCGGCGACCTGCGGCGGGAATCGCTGGCCGAGATCTTCGACCGCAAGACCACCATCGCGGCCGGCGGGGTCAAATTTGAGATCTGCAAGGGCTGCAATGACCTGTACCGTTTCATGGACGACCGCACCCCGGACGGGCGCCCGATCGCCGACTGGGTGTACGAACTGTATTCGGATGGCGCAAACGTCGAACCGCGGCCGCCTTCCTCCCTGTCCCGGTGGATCAACGTGATCTACCAGCAGGAGGACCGGCAGGAGCGCCTGCTGGCCACGCTGGCCGGCCGCATTGAAGACCTCGAAACAGTCAAAAAGGAATTGGAGACGTCCAACGCCGAGCTGTCCGCCGATCTCACCGTGGCCGATGAATGGCGGCGGAACGTGGAGCGCAGCCGGGCCTGGAGCCTGTCCCAGCGCCTGATGCGCGTCCGGCGGGCGGTCATCCCCGAAGGCAGCCGGCGGGAAGCGCTCTTTTTCAAGCTTGTGGGGCAAGAACAAGCGCAGCAATGAAGTTTATCCCAACCCAGATCCCGGACGTGCTGATCGTCGAGCCAAAGGTATTTGGCGACCCGCGCGGCTTTTTTATGGAAACTTACCGGGCCGACCTGTTCACCGGGCAGGGGGTCAGCGTGCGCTTCGTACAGGACAACCATTCGGGCTCGCGCGGCGGCACCCTGCGCGGCCTGCATTACCAGATCCGCCAGCCGCAGGGCAAGCTTCTGCGCTGCGCCAGCGGCGAGATCTTCGACGTGGCCGTCGACATCCGCCGCAGTTCTCCCACGTTCGGGCAGTGGGTGGGCGTGCATCTGAGCGCCGAGAACCGGCGCATGCTGTGGGTCCCCGAAGGCTTTGCCCACGGTTTTTACGTGCTGAGCGACTGGGCGGAACTGCTATACAAGGCCACCGATTATTACGCCCCCGAATGGGAGCGCACGATAGGCTGGGATGACCCGCAGATCGGGATCGAATGGCCTCTGCTCCCCGATCGCGACCTGATCCTCTCGGAGAAGGACAAAAGCGGCAGCCTGCTGCAGCACGCCGACCTGTTCGATTGAGAAAGATATGAAAAATCTGCTTGTGACCGGCGGGGCCGGTTTTATCGGCTCAAACTTTATCCGCTACATGCTGGCCGAGGAATCGGAGATCCGCATCGTCAACCTGGACCTGCTGACCTATGCCGGCAGCTTCGAAAACCTGCGCGGCCTGCCCGACCCCGGCAGGCACATCTTCGTCGAAGGGGATATCAACGACCGGCCGCTGTTGGACCGCCTGCTGCGCGACCACACCGTCGACACCGTGGTGCATTTCGCCGCCGAGAGCCATGTCGACCGATCGATCCACAGCCCGGGTGCTTTTATCCACACCAACGTGGTCGGCACTTTCACGCTTCTGGAGGCCGCGCGGGCGTACTGGATCAAAGAATCCGCTCTGCCGCTGGAGGAGACCCTTTTCCACCACGTCAGCACGGACGAAGTGTTCGGCTCCCTGGCCCCATCCGATCCCGCTTTCGATGAGCGCACCTCCTACGACCCTCGCTCGCCGTATTCGGCCAGCAAAGCTGCCAGCGATCACCTGGTGCGGGCGTATTTCCACACCTACGGGCTGCCGGTGACGATCACCAACTGCTCCAATAACTACGGGCCGAACCAGTTTCCGGAAAAATTGATCCCATTGATGACCCTCAACGCGCTGCAAGGTCGGCCGCTGCCGGTCTACGGCGACGGCATGCAGATCCGCGATTGGCTCTACGTTGACGACCACAGCGAGGCCATCCGCCGGGTGATCCGGGCCGGACGGCGCGGCGAGACCTACTGCGTGGGCGGGGACAACCAGCCGCCCAACATCGAGGTCGTCCACACGCTCTGCCACATCCTGGATGAGCTGCGTCCCGGCTCCCCGCACGCGCCGCACGAGCAGCTGATCGCCTATGTGACCGACCGGCCGGGGCACGACCGCCGCTATGACATCGACATCACCCGCATCCGTGCGGAATTGGGCTGGACGCCGTCTGAGTCCCTGTCGACGGGGCTGCTGAAGACCGTGCGCTGGTACCTGGAGAACCCGGACTGGGTGGAGGCCATCCGCAAGCGGCAGGATTATGGGGCCTGGATGGAAAAAAACTACGCCGGAAGATAGCGACCGCACCGGAGGACAATTTGAAAGGCATCATTCTCGCCGGGGGGAAAGGCACCCGGCTGTATCCCATCACTATCAGCGTCAGCAAGCAGCTCCAGCCGGTTTACGATAAGCCGATGATTTACTATCCGCTGTCCATGCTCATGCTGGCCGGCATCCGCGACATCCTGGTGATCAGTTCCCCGGAAGCCCTGCCGATGTTCCGCACCCTGCTGGACAGCGGAGAGCAGTGGGGGCTGCGCTTCCAGTACGCCGAACAGGCCCAGCCGCGCGGCCTGGCAGACGCGTTCATAGTCGGGCGCGATTTTGTCGGCAGCGACAACGTCGCCCTGGTCCTGGGGGACAATATTTTTTACGGCCACGGCCTGCCGGCCCAGCTGCGCAGCGCGGCTGCGCTGGACGAAGGCGGGTTGATCTTCGCCGTGCCGGTGCGAGACCCGGAGCGCTACGGAGTGATCGAATTTGACGAAGCCGGCATGGCCGTCAGCATCGAGGAGAAGCCCAGCCGACCCAAGTCGATCTACGCGGTGCCCGGGCTGTATTTTTATGACAACCAGGTGCTGGACATCGCCGCAGGTCTGGCCCCTTCCGGGCGCGGCGAGCTCGAGATCACCGATGTAAACAAGGCCTACATGCGCCAGGGCAAGCTGCGGGTGGAAGTGCTGGGGCGCGGGACCGCCTGGCTGGACGCCGGCACGCACGAATCCCTGCTGCAGTCTTCGCAGTTCGTGCACGCCATCCAGGAGCGGCAGGGGATGATGGTGTCCTGCCCGGAGGAGATCGCTTTCCGCATGGGATATATCGACGCCGAGCAGGTGGGCCGCATCGCCGAAGGCATGGGCGGCAACGAGTACGGCCAGTACCTGCTGCGCATTATCGGTCAGGACGAACAGCACATGCCCTTCCACAGCCTGAACGGATGAAAATCCTGCTGCTTGGAAAGGACGGCCAGGTGGGCTGGGAGCTTCAGCGCACCCTCGCCCCGCTCGGGGACGTGGCGGCCCACGATCGCCGGTCCTGCGATCTGGCCGATCCCCAGGCCGTGCGGGCGGCGTTCGACGAAGCGCGGCCGCAGGCCGTCATCAACGCCGCTGCGTACAACGCCGTGGACCAGGCCGAAAGCGAGCCCGGCCTCGCCATGCAGGTCAACGGGGAGGCACCCGGGCTGCTGGCGGAGGAGTCGGCGCGTGCCGGGGCGATCCTGGTGCACTACTCGACTGATTTTGTCTTCGATGGGGAAAAAGCCTCCCCCTACCAGGAAACCGATCCCCCAAATCCGCTGTCCGCCTACGGGCGCAGCAAGCTGGCTGGCGAGCAGGCCGTGCTCGGATCGGGCGCCAGCGCCCTGGTCTTGCGCACCAGCTGGGTCTACAGCCTGCGGCGAGACAGCTTTGTCACCAAAGTGCTGGCCTGGTCCCGGCGCTCCTCCGAGCTGCGCATCGTGACCGATCAGGTCGGCAGCCCGACCTCCGCCCGCATGCTGGCGGAGCTGACGGCCCAGGTGCTGGCCCAGGCCATGGCGGCAGGGCCGGACTGGCTGCGAGCGCGCACCGGGCTGTACCACCTTGGCGGTGCCGGTGAGGCCAGCCGCTACGACTGGGCGCAGGCCATCCTGGCCCACGACCCCCAACCGGAAGCGCAGCGCGCGGCCGGGGTGGTCCCGGCCAGCGCCCGGGATTTTCCCACACCCGCCGCCCGGCCGCGCTATTCGGCGCTGGACTGCAGCAAATTCGCCGGCGCCTTCGGCCTGCGGCTGCCGCCATGGGAGCGCGCCCTGCAAATGGAGATGGAGGCCTCGGCGGCCCGGGCCTGATCCCGCCGGGGATTCAAACGCGATGATCTGTACCGTCGTCGGGGCGCGGCCCAATTTCGTCAAAATGGCACCCATCCTGCACGAACTGCAGCGGCGCGGGCTGCCGCACCTGTTTGTGCACACCGGCCAGCACTACGACCAGGCCATGTCGGGAGTCTTTTTCGATGAGCTCGCCCTGCCGCAGCCGGACGTCTCGCTGGGGGTCGGGTCCGGCAGCCATGCCTGGCAGACGGCCGGGGTGATGACCGCTTTCGAACCGGTGCTGCTGGAGCGGAAGCCGGACCTGGTGCTGGTGGCCGGGGACGTCAATTCCACGCTGGCCTGTGCCCTGACCGCAGCCAAGCTTCACATTCCGGTCGGGCATGTCGAATCCGGCCTGCGCTCCTTCGACCGCCGCATGCCGGAGGAGCTCAACCGGGTGCTGACCGACCACCTGGCCGAGCTGCTCTTCGTCACCGAGCCCAGCGGGGAGGAGAACCTGGCCGCAGAGGGGATCGACCTGGCCAGAGTCCATTTTGTGGGCAATACGATGATCGACACGCTTGAACGCGCCCTGCCGGCAGCCAGAAAGCTGGCCGCCTGGGAGCGCTTCAACCTGCCACGAGGGGGCTATGCGCTGACCACCCTGCACCGCCCCGCCAACGTGGACGACAGAGCCGCGTTTGCCGGTTTCCTCTCGGTCCTGGAGAGCCTGGCGGGCGAACTGCCGGTGCTCTTCCCCGCCCACCCGCGCAGCCTGCGGCGTCTGGAAACCTGGGGGCTGGCGCCGCAGGAGGTGCAGTTGATCCCGCCGTTGGGCTATCTCGAGTTCCTCAGCCTGATGTCCGGCGCACGGCTCGTCCTGACCGATTCGGGCGGCATCCAGGAGGAGACAACCGCCCTGGGCGTGCCCTGCCTCACCCTGCGGGAGAACACCGAGCGGCCGGTCACGATCTCGCAGGGCACCAACCGCCTGGCGGGAACCGATCCGGAGCCCATTCTGCAGGCCGCCGCCGAGACCCTGGCAGACCCGCCCGCCGGGCGCCGGCCCGAGCGCTGGGATGGGAATGCGGCCGTGCGCCTGGTGGATGTGCTGGCCGAGTGGCTGGCGCGCCGGGTATGAAGTTGACGGCTGGATCGCTTTATGGGAAAATCCCCCGCTTGATACGGCTTCGCCGCTTGAACGAAACGCAAACATGACGACCGTTTACGACACCGCCCAACTGCGCCCGCCGGCGCTCGAGGAGCTCTTCGAAACCTTCCGCTACCGGCACCTGATCGTGCAATTTGTGCGCCGGGATATCATCACGCGCTACAAGCGCTCCTTCCTGGGGATCGCCTGGAGCATGCTGAACCCGCTGGGGACCATGATCGTGATGACGATCGTGTTTTCGAGCGTCTTTTCCAGGGGGGACAGCGCGGCGTATCCCGTGTTTCTGCTCAGCGGGCTGCTGGCCTGGAATTTTTTCTCCAACTCGGTCAACCTGATCATGAACAACATGGTCTGGGGGAGCAACCTCCTGACCCGCATTTACGTGCCCCGCTCGGCATTTGCCGTGGCTTCGCTGGGCACGGGCTTCGTCCACCTGGGTCTGGAAGTGATCCCGCTGGTGGTGGTGATGCTCTTTGTCAGGGTCCCGATCCGCTGGACGATGCTGTTCCTGCCGGTCCCCTCGATCCTGATCATGTTTTTCACACTTGGTCTGGGGCTGATCCTGTCTGTGATCGCCATTTATTTCGCCGATATTCGCGAAATGTTCAGCGTGATCCTGCGCGCCTGGCTGTATCTGACGCCGATCATCTACCCGGAGGAGATGCTGTCGGGGTCGCGCTTCGCCTGGCTGCTGCAGATCAACCCGCTAACCCACCTGATCGAGCTGTTTCGCATCCCGATTCTGGAGGGGCGCATCCCGACGATGGCCGAAATGCTGCCGGGGATCATCATCGCCCTGGCCACGCTGATTTTTGGCTGGGTATTTTTCGCCAGACAGGCCGATGAATTCGCTTACCGTATCTGAATCACCTCAGGTCGTGAATGGGGGGAGCGACAGGGAAAAGGCGG
>JBFKII010000057.1:0-16769 GCA_041632295.1 Anaerolineales bacterium
GCCTGGAGGGCCTGGGCGCCGAGATCCGCGCGGTCTCGCTGCCGCACACCCGCTTCGCCCTGCCCGTTTACTACCTGGTCGCGCCGGCGGAGGCCTCCCCCAACCTGGCCCGCTTTGACGGCGTGCGCTACGGCCCGCGCGCCGAGGCCGGTGAGATGTGGGAGGTGTACCTCAACACCCGCGGCGCCCTCTTCGGCGCCGAAGTGCAGCGCCGCATCATGCTGGGCACGTACGCCCTTTCGGCCGGGTATTACGATGCCTATTATGGCCAGGCGATGAAAGTGCGCACGCTGATCCGGAGCGATTTCACCCAGGCGTTCGAGTCAGTCGACCTGATCGCCGCCCCCGTCGCGCCGACGACCGCATTTGAGATCGGAGTCCACCAGGATGATCCCCTGGCGATGTACCTGGAGGACGTCTTCACGCTGCCCGCCAACCTGGCCGGCGTGCCCGGCCTGAGCTTTCCCGTCGGATTTGACTCGCAGGGGCTGCCGGTCGGCATGCAGCTGATGGCCCCCCATTTTCGGGAAGACCACCTCTTTCGGGCGGCCAACGCCTACCAGGCGGCCACCGACTGGCATCAAATGCGCCCGGACCTGCCGGCAGTGGGGTCTGAGCCCGGCTGACCTCCAGGACTGCGGGCAGGGGGCGAACCAGGCTGGACATTCAACCTCAGTTCCGGATCGGGCCGCACCTTGAGCGCAATGCGACCGCCCTTCGGCTGCATTCAGGTCAAGCCTTTCGACTTCAGCGATGCCCTTTACTGATTTTCCACCTCAAGAACCGGTCGCATGCAGTCGTTTTCCATGAGCGGCGTTGGCGAAGCCGGCGAAGTCGATGCGTGCTTCCACTCGCTGCCCCTTCGGCCTCACTCAGGGCCAGGCTCGGTCAGGATGACAGAATAGACGAAAATTATTGTTATCCATTATTCACATTAAATTATTTCGCCAGGCCGTATACCCGCCAGAACTCCTCCAGGAAGCGGGCCGCCAGGGTGCGGTCTTCAATGATCAGCAGGTTTTCGTCATTGCGCTCTTCGGCACTGGCGCTGAAGTTGTATGATCCGGTGATCACCGTGTGGCCGTCGATGATGATGACCTTGTGATGCAGCTTGTGGCGGCTGCCGTCCAGGCGGACGTCCAGGCCCGCAGCAAGCAGCGGCTCGTATTCGCCGCCGCGGTTGGACCGGAACTGCGATTCGTCAAACACCCCGCGCACCTCCACCCCCGCTGCAGCGCGCGCCCGCAGCGCGGCCCCGATCTCGTCCGAAGTAAACGAAAACGCCATGAACAGCACCTGCTCGCGAGCCGCTTCGATGCGCGCCACCACACGGCCGGCCGCGCCGCCATCGGGCGAGAAAATGACCTCCACCGGAACCCCGCCCACGGACACCTTTTCCGGCCCGGAAGACGGGGAATAAGCCCCGAACAGGCGCTCCACGAACATCTCCTCGAACTCCGCCGTGTACAGGCGCGCCAGCGCTTCGCTCTCCAGCGATAGGAGGTTGTTGTCGTTGCGGTAGGCGCCGTTGAGTGTGAAGTTGGCCGAGCCTGTCCAGACCCGCAGGCCGTCGATCACCACGAACTTGTCGTGCATCAGGCCGTCCGGCCGGTCGGACTGGATGGGGATGCCGGCTTCTTCCAGAACTGCCACCTCGGGATTGCCGGCCGTGTCCGCCTCAAGGACCAGCCGGACCGCCACGCCGCGGCGGTGGGCGCGCAGCAGGGCATCTCGCAGGCTCCACAGCTCTAGTTCGTAGGCTGCTACGTCCACGCTCAGGCGAGCGGAATCGATCTCGGCCGCCAGCAGGCTGTCCGGACCGGCCCCAAATGGCAGGGCGCTGTCCGTAAAATAGGCGCACAGGGGTGCGCCGCAGGGGGACAGCGCGGCGGGGGTGGCGGTCGCCTGGCGTGCGGAGCCCCCGGATAACCTGCCGGGCCCCACCAGCCCGGCCGCGGTGATGGCCACACCGGCGCAGGCCAGCAGTACGGCCATCAGGATAGACTGGCGAACATTACGGGTGGCAAACATGGATTCCCCCTTTAGCGTTTTTATTTCAGGAACAAGGGAGGCTCAACCAGCGGGCGCCAGCAGAATTGAAACAAACTTGCGCTGAACCTGATTGAGCACAGCGCCTCACTTTTCGACTACGGCAGCGATCGCTGCCTCCGCTCAGAGATGGGCGCAATTTGGGCTCTTTCAGATTTGCGCACTGCGCGGCAAGGCCCTGAGCGGTGGCTGTCAGGAAAAACGGTCGATAATGCGGAAGTATTTCTCCACGAACGGCAGGAACAGCTTCTCGAAACGGGCGACAAAGGTGCGCGGGTGGCGGATGTGAAGGAAAGGGCTGTCCGTACGCACGCCGGCCAGCAGCTCGCCGACTTCTTTGCCCAGCTTGCTGGCGATCGAGACACCGTGGCCGCCGTATCCGTAGGCGTAATGCACCCCGTTGATGCGCCCGACGTGCGGCATCAGGTCGAAGGTGACCCCCAGCTTGCCGGTCCAGGAATGCGTCAGGCGGCAGCCGGCCAGCTGCGGAAAGACCTCCAGCATGCGGGTCTGCAGGCGCCGGGCGCTCTCTTCCAGGTCCAGCCCGGTGGAGAGGTTGTTGCGCCCGCCGAAGAGCATGCGCCCGTCAGGCGTCAGGCGGAAGTAGTTCAAGAACCACTTGCTGTCGTAGAACATGCGGCCGCGCGGGCTGAGCTCGCCTTGAAGGTCCGCCGGCAGCGGTTCGGTGGTGATGATGTAGCTGCCGATCGGAAAAATGCCGTTGCGCGCCCCGGGCAGGGGGCCGGCGGTGGTGTAGCCGTTGGTGGCCAGGAGCACCTCCCCGGCATGGATGACGCCGGCGGGCGTGTGTACCTCGAAACCGCCCTGCTGGCGGTCGATGCGCCGAACTTCCGTATTTTCCAGCAGCACCGCCCCGCGCCGCGCCGCGGCCAATCCCAAACCAAATACGTATCGGGCGGGCTGCAGCCCGGCGGCGTGTTCGCCGACATAGGCGCCGTGGTAGGAATCGCTGCCGATCTCGCTGCGAAGCTCCCCCTGCGTGACGCGACGGTAGCCCTCGAAGCCGAAGTGCTGCTTCAAAAAGGACATGTAGCTGTCCCACTGGCCGAGATGCTCGGGGCGGTACATCAGGGCGGCAAAGCCGCGGTAATCAAAGTCGCAGTCGATTCGCTCGGATTCCACCGTTTCCCGGACGTGGTCGATGGCCTCCCAGGCCCAGTCCCAGAAGACCTTCCCCTGCTCGGCGCCGTACCAGCGCACGATGTTCTTGGCAGAAGCCTTCAGCCCTGGGGTCAGCATGCCGCCGTTGCGGCTGGAAGCCCCCCAGCCAATGGTCTCTTTTTCCAGGACGGTCACATCCACGCCCGCTTTGCGCAGGGCCAGCGCGGCGTGCAGCCCGGTGTAGCCCCCTCCGACCACGGCCACATCCGTGCGGGCAGGCAGCTCGCTGCCCGGAAGACTGCCGGGGAATTTGGCTGTTTCTGTCCAGAAGTTATCGGTCTTCAAGCGCGCTCCTATGCCCGGATGCATTTCGCAGGTCTCAGGGCAGGACCCAGCAGACGGGATCTCCCAGCCGGACCCGGGTATCCAAGGATTTGAGGTCATCGCTCCGCTCCGCCTCGATCGCCAGGACAATGAAATCGATCAGCCCCTGCAGGTCCTTCGGCCATACCGTGATCGGGAGAAAGGGGACTGCGGCGCCGGCCGCAAGCTGCGGCGGCTTTCTGAGCATTGCCATCCCGGTGTCGATCGTCTCGTCCAGGCCGGTGGCGTAGGCCGGAACGAAAAACTGACGCGCTTGGCCCCAGAATTTCTCGGCCTCGCGGCTCTTCACACCGAATATCGCCTGGTGGGTCTCCCGGGCCACGGAGACGTGCGCCTCCACGACCCAGAACGGGCGGCCTTTTTTGCCGTCGGGGATGCCTTTCGCATAGTGCAGCGGCATTTCGACCAGCGCTTCGTCTTCATGCAGCCGTTGGGGCAGACCGCAGTGCCCGCACACCCAGGCGACCTCCCCCGGCTGGGCAGGGAGCGGGGTGGCGCAGCGCAGGCAATTGAGCGCAACCAGGCTGATCCCGGGGGTCACTGGCGCACCTCTTCACGCGAGCGCAGCACGCCGCCCTCCTTAACCCAGCGCACCTTGCGTTTGGTCTTTTCAAACGCCCGCAGCACGTAATGCTCCCCGAAGCGGAAGCGCCGGTACCCGGCCTGCATCAGTTTGACCCCCAGGCCGAAGCTGGCCAGTGCGACTGCCCCGAAAAAGAAGATGGCGTTTTCGCTCTCCACGTTAAAGCCGATCACGGCGGCCAGCGCCGGCACGTCGACCATCAAGAACGCCCCCAGGGCGGCCCCGCCGACCAGCATGAACGCCCGGTAGAGCGAGCTGCCGGGGGCTCGCCCGTACAGCAGCCGGCCGTCGAAGCCGTCCACCACAATCTGGAAGGTCCGATCCCTGAAGGTGTAGCGCAGCACCCAGAGCGGGTAATAAACCAGCGCGCGGCGCGTGTCGGCCAGGTGGACGACACGCTGGGTCACCCGGTCCAGCTTCCCGAGTGACTCCGCCCGCGTTCTGAAATCCGCGGCGGCCGCTTTTTCAGCCTCCATCTGCGAACCGGCTGGCTCGAAGACCAGGGCGCGGCTGTGCAGGTCGTCGTAATCGTAGGGCTCCAGCGGGCGGTCCTCCAGGAAAACCCGCTGCACGCCGAACTCGCCGACATCGGAGGCCGCCTGGTTCCAGGCCATATCCTCGGCGATCTTTAGCTCGCGGTTTTCGTAGACTGTTTCCTCGCCGCGCTTTTTCTTTTCCTGCCCGAACACCCATCCCAGCACCCGTGCCCGCACAAACCAGAACGGCAGGTAGACCAGGAAGCTCTCCGTCAGCTGCGCCTGCCCGCGCACAGCCCTGGCAATAGCCTGCGAGCTGTTCAAAAATTCCCGCAGCTTCTTCCGGACGTCTGCCTCCGCCAGCCGCAGCGGGACCT
The DNA here is from genome assembly GCA_041632295.1 of Anaerolineales bacterium. GTDB lineage: Bacteria > Chloroflexota > Anaerolineae > Anaerolineales > JABWBV01 > DATDOR01. The sequence continues at coordinate 4,992 of JBFKII010000057.1, forward strand.
GGAACCGCAGCAGGCCGCGTTCGCCGCGCACGACCGAGCGCTGCCCGCAGAAAGGGCAGATGACGATCAGCTGGCCTTCTGGGATGGGCACCATCCCACCACAGTTGGGGCAGCCCAGGCCCTGGAGGGCATCGGCCGTGGATCTGGTGGGGGTACGCGCAGGGGCGTCTCGCTGGGCGTCCATTCAAACCCTTGCCGCCACCCAGGAGGCGAGTGCAAAGCTGGCGGCTGCGAATGGGATCCCCAGGCCGGCGCAGATCCCGATCCCGGCCAGGAGCGCCTCGCCGCTGTCGAACAGGGCGGCGGCGACCGGTACCAGGGCCAGCAGCAGGAAGCCTGCGATCGACACAAAGGCCGCCAGGGCGTACGGCCCCTCCGCTTTGGCCGGAAAAATATTGGCGAATACCTGCCCGGTGGCCGCCTCCACCAGGGCGGTGTAGGATTGGCCGGCAAAATCGTACTTGAAAGTGTACAGTGGGACGTGGACCAGGGCGGATTCGGCGGGTGCACCTTCGTCCAGGCCCTGCCGTTCGGCCCAATCCCGGGCAGCCTGGTAGGGCACGCTGGGCGGGACGGCCTGCGGGTCGAGGGCATGATCGTACTTTCGCAGGTCCCCGCCGGGGATGCGCAGCTTGCGCAGCTCGCTGATGGAAGTAGCCGCCGCGGGCTGGACGTACAGGCGCTCGCGCCCCCCGTGCCGGCCTTTGAACTGCCACAGGGGGAAGTAATCGAAGCGCTGGCCGCGGATCGTCGATTTGGTATCCAGGTCCTTGACGGTGTCATTGCCGGACATCCAGCGCCGCAGCGAAGCGAGCGCATCTGTTTCCGACATCGTAGGTGCCAGGTACCAGTGGAAAACCACCTGCGAGCGGTCCAGGTAAACCGTTGAGCCGCAGTAGGGGCAGGTCTCGAACCGCTGCCCCTGGTCCGGATTGAGCTCCCCGCCGCACTGGGTGCAAAGGAAGCCGGGCAAGGCGTCCGTTTCGGCCATCGCGGGTATTATAATTCCTGTCGGATCCGGAACCGGTTTGAATATCCTGGTCCGGCGAAAACTAAGGACCGAGGTGCCTCCATGACCGAATTGCGCGAAACCCACCCTGTCACAATCAACGGCGTGCGCCGGGATCTGCCGCTTTTCGAAGTCGCTCCCGGCGTGCGGATCGCGGTTTTGAACATCCTGGGGGATACGGAATTCGTGCAAGCCTGCGCCGCGGCGCTGAGCGCGAAACTGGACACCCTGCGCTACGACGTCCTGGTCACCGCCGAGGCCAAGAGCATCCCGCTGATCCACGCCCTTTCGGTCGAAACCGGCAAACCCTACGTTGTGCTGCGCAAGCACTACAAGCCGTACATGGGTGTCGCCCTCTCTGCCGAGACCCTCTCGATCACGACCGGCAAACCGCAGATGCTGTATCTGGACGAGAAAGATCACGAGCTGATCCGCGGCAAGCGGGTGGCATTGCTGGACGATGTGATCAGCACCGGATCGACTCAAAAAGGCATGCGCAGCGTGGTCAATAAGGCCGGGGGAAATGTGACGGTGGAGATGGCGATCTTCACCGAGGGCGATCAGGAGAAGTGGGCCCACATCTTCTCGCTGGGCCACCTGCCGGTTTTTACGGACTAGGACGGCAGACCAGCACCACCGGCGCGCCCGCCAGCCGCGTCAGCACCAGCACGCGTTCCAACTCCCCCTGCAGCCGCAATGAACGGATCAGGTCCTCCGGCTGGATGGCCGAGCCGCGCTTTTTGACCGCCACCCGCCCGATACCGCGACTCCGGCAGTAAGCCCGCAGCTTTTTTAAATTAAACGGCATCCAGTCCTCCACTGACCAACGGCGGGTAAATGGGGATTCGATCCGCCTATCGGAGGTCAGATAGGCGATCGTCTCGTCGAGCTGGGCTGCCCCGATGTGGTCGGCCAGGGTCCCCACCAGGCCGGCGCGCAGGACGGCGGGGTCGGGTTCGTAAAGGTATGCCCCCGGCGCTGGAGCGAGCGCCGCTCGCTGCGCAGGGTCGCCGGTCAGGCTGTGCGGGCCTGGGAGGACCGTTGCCCGCCGGTCGGCAGTCATGAGCGGCCCGAACCACAGTGCCGCTTCTTTCAATTCCCCGTGCAGGGAAATGAATTCGATTTCGCAGTCCAGGTCTGCCAACTCCCCCAGGTCAACCCCCGGCGAGACCTTGATGCACAGCGCCGGAATGCGCCCCAGCCAGGCCTGGGCCTGGGAAAGCGGCGGCTTGTAATCCTGGACCGAAAAGATGCGGCGGTGGCCGGACCGGCGGGCGGGGTCGAAGAAAGCGGCCGCGCCTGGGGGCGGCATGAAGGGCAGCGTAGCCCGCAGGTCCGCCCGCAGCAGGCCGGCGGACAGCCCGAGCGCCTCCAGGTTGGCGCGTGCCATGTGAATACGCAGGGGGTCATGGTCGACGCCGTACGCCTGTGCCTGGCCCGCCAGGTGGACCAGGTCGCCGCCGATCGAGCATCCCAGGTCCAGGACGGGTTCGCGGCCGGCCAGCCTGGCGGCGCGGTAGGCGGCGACTTCCGCCGGCGTGGCCTGCTCCAGCGCAGGTCGGGTGAAATACATTTTCTCGGCCAGCCGGGGGAACTTGCTCTGCGCCTCCCGGCGCAGGATGGCGGTCTCCAGTGCGGCTTGGGCCAGGGAGGGGTGGAAAGTTTTTTCCAGGTTTTGGAAATGGGTGAGGTAATCGGCCTCGCGCGGCTGCTTTTCGGCCGCAGCCCGCAGCGCCGCCTGGCCGGCGGGGGTCATCAAATCGGTGAAGGCCTGGAGATCCACGCGAAAAGTATACTCTCGTCCGACCGCGGGTTTTGTTTTGCCCAGAAAGCCCCCTTTCCGGCACCGCAGGCGAAAAACCGGCGGGAATGCAGCAAGGGCGGGATGGTATTAATACTTTGGTATCATAGTATTCCCGTTGGGGGATTGGTCCCGTCCATGGATACGAATACCCTGCTGGTACTGCTCGTCTCCCTGGCGCTGTTTTTTGACTTCATCAACGGATTCCACGACAGCGCCAACGTCGTCGCCACGATCATTTCCTCGCGCGCCATGACGCCGCGCGCCGCGCTGCTGATCGCCGCATTGGCGAACTTTATCGGCCCCTTGCTGTTCGGCGTGGCGGTGGCGAAAACGGTGGGGAATGATGTCGCTCCACCGGGTTCGATCACCATCGCCGTAGTGCTGGCGGCCCTGGTCGCCGCCAGCCTGTGGAACCTGGGGACCTGGTTCCTGGGCATCCCTTCCAGCTCCTCTCACGCCCTGATCGGGGGGATCGTCGGGGCAGTGGCGGTCGGCTCGGGCTTCCAGGTGATCCGGCTGGAGGGGATCTGGCTGGTGGGGGTCGCGCTGCTGGTTTCACCGCTGGTGGGCTTCGCAGTCGGGGCCGTTGTCATGCGGCTGACCCTTTGGCTGGCGCGCGGTGCGACGCCGCGGGCCAACATTTTTTTCAAGCTGGCCCAGGTGCCGACCGCCATCGTACTGGCGCTCAGCCACGGCACCAACGATGCCCAGAAGACCATGGGGGTCATCACGATGGGCCTGGTGGTGCTCGGCTACCAGCGCGATTTTGTTGTGCCCTGGTGGGTGGTGTTCGCCAGCGCAGCGGCGATCGGGGTCGGCACCGCGGCGGGGGGCTGGCGGATCATCCACACCCTGGGCGGCAGGTTCTACCGCATCCGCCCCGTGCACAGTTTCACCTCCCAGCTGACCTCTGGGGCGGTGATCCTGACGGCCTCCATTTTTGGCGGCCCGGTCAGCACTACCCAGGTGGTCAGCGCTTCGATCCTGGGGGTCGGGGCCGGGCAGCGCATGTCGCAGGTTCGCTGGGGTGTGCTTTGGGACATCCTGCTGGCCTGGATCCTGACCGTGCCGGCTTCCGCCGGGCTGGGCGCCGTGCTGTTTTTCTTGATCGATTTTTTACTGACAAGGTATGGAGTGTGACCATGGGCATTACCGGTGTGTTCAAACGCGGCCAGAAGCGGGACAAATTTGTCGAGCTCCTAATCCAGCAGAGCGAAAAGACCGTCGAGGGCCTGCGCCTTCTGGAGAAGTGGTTCAAAAAAGAGAGCGTCCAGGAGGAAAACCAGCTCGAAAAGATGCGCCGGCGGGAGTTCGAGGCCGACGAAATCCGCCGCATCCTGATCGACGAGCTGTACAACACTTTCGTCACACCGCTGGACCGGGAGGACATCTTCAACCTCTCCCTCTACATCGACGACATGCTGGACTATGCCTACTCCTCGGTGGAAGAGATGCAGATCCTGGGCATCGACCCGGACGAGCACCTGATCACGATGGTGGTGACCATTCGGGAGGCGGCCGAAGAGTTGGCACTGGCGATCCGGCGGCTGAACAACAACCCGCGTGTATCCGGCGAGCACGCCCGGCGAGCGAAAAAGCTGGAGAATGAAGTCGAGCGGACCTACCGCCTGGCTATCGGGGACCTGTTCCGCAAGGCGCGGGACTTCGAGCCCTTGATGGAGATGCTGCGCCGGCGCGAGGTCTACCGGCACATCTCGAACATGGCCGACCGGGTCAACATGGCAGCCGATGTGGTCGGAATGATCGTGATGAAGATTGTTTAATTACGTAATACGCCTTACGTAATACGTAAAAGGGACGTTTTTCGTAAATGCGTATTTCATATTTCGTATTACGCAAAGAGCCTGGTGTTAGCCCCTGTATTTGCGCAGGTTCCACATCTGGCGGCCGACCAGGCGGAAGGCGCCTTTCTCTGATTCGGCCTTGATGCGCGCTTCGTCCAGCGTTTTGATCTCCCCATCGCGATAAATCCAACGCCCGTCGACCATCACTGCCGCCACATCGGAAGCTTTCGCCGAATGGACCAGGTTGGCGACCAGGTCGTGGCGCGGCAGCAAATGCGGTTTGTCCAGGTCGATCAGGACCAGATCGGCGGCGCGCCCGGCAGCCAGGACGCCTGAATCCGGGAAGCCGATCGCCCGGGCGCCGTTCTGAGTCGCCATGCGCAAAGTGACGTCGCCGGGAAGCGCCTGCGGGTCCCGCTGGGTGTGCTTCTGCAGGATAGCGGTCTGCCGCAGGGCGGCGGTCATGTCCAGGTCAGCGTTGGAGGCCGGGCCGTCGCTGCCGATGGCGATGTTGATGCCCCGCGAGGTGAAGCGGCTGAGGTCGTTGACCCCCATGGCCAGCTTCATGTAGGTGATCGGCGTGTGCGCCACGCTGACGTCGTGCCGGGCCAGGATTTCAAGGTCTGCATCGCTTACCACCAGGCAGTGGGCGGCGATGCAGGGGTTCTCGAAAACACCGAGTGATTCCAGCAACGCGACGGGCGTCTTCCCGTGCTGGCGCAGGGAATTGTCCACCTGCTCCTGGGATTCGGAGACGTGCAGGTGCACAGGCAGCGATCGCTCCTGCGCGATCCGGGCGATGCGGGCCAGGAAAGCCGGCGGGCAAATGTAGGGGGAATGCGGGCCGAGCATGGGCCGGAGGCGGCCTCCCGCCTCGCCCTGCCAGCGGGCGATGAACTCCAGCGTACCTTCCAGGTTGGCGCCGACTTCGTGCTGGTCCCCGATTCCGAAAACGCACCAGGTCAGACCGGCTTTCATGCCGGATTGCTCGACCACTTCCGCAACCCGGTCCATGTAGAAATAGTGGTCGTTGAAGGCCACGACGCCGCCCCGGATCATCTCGCACATAGCCAGGGCGGCGCCCCAATAGACGTCCTCGGGCTGCAGCGCGGCTTCGGCCACCCAGATCTTCTCGTTCAGCCAGCGGTCGAAGGGCAGGTCCTCCGCCCAGCCGCGCTCGTAGGTCATGGCGGCGTGGCTGTGGGCGTTGAAAAAGCCAGGCAGCACGGCGTGGTTGTAGGCGTCTACCGTCTCATCCGGCTCGAAATCCGCCGGGATTTTACCGACTGAAAGAATGCGCTTTCCTTCGACAGCGATGGAAGCGCCGTCCAGCACCGTCCCGGCCTCGTCCAGGGTGACGACCGCGGCGTTTTTGATCATCGTGCGGTTCACGGCCTAGGGTCCCCGGGCCCGTGTGCTTTCTGCATCACGATCAGGGCCTCCCGCCCGGCGCGCGGCGTGACCGAATCGGGCGGGATTTCACGGCGCTGCAGCTCCAAACCGCGATCCTGGAGCAGAGCGACCAGCTGGTCCGGGTCCACGGCGAACGGCGGGCCGCCCGGGTAATCCGCGATCGGGAAGGCCAGCCCGACGAATTGGCCGCCCGGCTTGAGCAGCCCTGCGACCACCTCGGCGTATTCCGCCCGGCGGCCGGGATCGATGGCGCAGAAGCAGGTGTATTCGAGCACGTAGTCGAAGCTGGCCGTGAAAAACGGCGGCAGGTCGAAAATATCGGCCTGCACGATCGAGAGCGGCGCATCTTTTTCGGCCAGGGCGTGCATATCCCGCACCGCTTCGGAGGCGAAGTCGACCGCCGTGACGGTGAAGCCGCGGCGGGCGAACAGGCGGGCGTCGTAGCCGCGGCCGGCCCCCAGGACGATCATTTTCCCCGGATGCAGATCCCCCTCATCCAGCAGGCGGCAGAAAACGGGCGTATAACCGCCCAGGTCCCAGCCCGTGGTGCCCTGCTGGTAGATCGACCGCCAGAAATCGGGGGAATTTACGTCATTCAAGTTCGAAAGGACCCATAATTATCCGTTCCCGCAACGCCTCCAGGTCCGCCAGGTTGCGCGCGCTGATGGCCTTCCCATAGTTGGAGAGATACAGACCCTGCCTGACTTTCATCGGCCGCCTAACCCAGGTTCATCTCGCGATACCGTGCCCTGAGCGTATCGATTTTTTCCATCTTCCCTCCGGCCGCGCGATAAGGCCAGTAATCCCAGCCGTTCTGTGAGACTTTCCCGGCGGCCTGCGCGGCCAGTTGGTGGATCGAGCCACTGGTTCCGTTCAGGAGCAGGTGTCCATCGGCTTTGACCGTTGCGCTGGCCTGCTTTCCGGGCGCATACAGCTTCTGGCCCGGCCGAACCAGCCCGCTCTCGATCAGCCGGCTGAATGGCACCCTCGGCAGGTCCCGCTTGGAGACGATCTCCAGCGCTTCGGGCAGCACCTGTTCGTCCGGCAAGGCGGCGATCCGCTGGCGGGCCAGCGCGATATAGCCAGCGTCCTGCTCGATGCCGATGAAGCCGCGCTTGAGTTTTTTGGCCACCGCCCCGGTTGTGCCGACCCCAAAAAATGGATCCAGGATCAGGTCGCCTGGCCGGGTGGAGGCCAGGATCACCCGGTACAGCAGGGCCTCCGGCTTCTGGGTCGGATGGGCTTTCTTGCCGTCCACCTTGATGCGCTCTGCCCCGGTGCACAGCGGGATGCGCCAGACGTTCTGCATCTGCTTGCCGTCGTTGAAATTTTTCATCGCCCGGTAGTTGAAGGTGTATTTTTTCTGCTCGGCGGACTTTTTCGCCCAGATCAGCGTCTCCGTGGCGTTGGTGAATCGCGTGCCGCGGAAATTGGGCATCGGGTTGGTCTTGTGCCACACCAGGTCGTTGAGGACCCAGAATCCCAGGTCCAGCATGATCGTCCCCAGCCGGAAGATGTTGTGATACGTTCCGATCACCCAGATGGTCCCGCTGTCTTTCAGCACACGCCGGCACTCCGACAGCCAGCGGCGCGAAAAATCGTCATAGCTTTCAAAGCTGGCGAAGTGGTCCCAGTCATCGGTGACGGCATCGACCAGCGTCTGGTTGGGGCGGTACAGCTGTTTTTGGAGCTGCAGGTTGTAGGGCGGGTCGGCGAACACCAGGTCCACGGAGTGATCCGGCAGGTCGTGCATGACCTCCACACAATCCCCCTGAATGATCTGATTACGCCGCAGGCCGCCGGTGTCCATTGTTTCGGATTGTACTACGGGAAACCGCTGCATCTGCCCCTTCCCCGCTTCCTGAACCCAAACCTCGTGGAATTAGCGGTCTGCATACAATATCCGTATAATTACCGCATGTTGAAGGTCCAATTTGCCGATGTGGTCCAGCAGGAAGGGAAATACGTCATCCTGCTGCTGGAGAAAGAGACCCAGAAGCTGCTCGGAATCTGGACGGGGTTCAATGAGGGCACCTTGCTGGCCTGGTTGGCCGGGGGCAAACCTCAGATCTGGGACGGCCCTGCCCGACCGGGGACGTTCGATTTTGCAGCCGACCTGGTCCGGCAGGCCGGCCTTAAGATACAAGCGGTGGCCATCCGGGCCCTGAAAAACAACGTGTTTTACGGCGTGGTCCAATATGTAGCCGGAGAAAAGAAGGTCAACCTGGACGCCCGCGCCAGCGACGCAATCGCCCTTGCGATCCAGATGAACTTGCCGATCTATGCCGACCATGACCTGATCGCCCGCACGAGCTGGAACCTGGAAAGCGTTTACCGGCGGACGACGATGGGGAAGAGCACTGAGGCGCTGGTCGATGCCATGCGCACCTTCTGGAGGACACAGGACAGCCGGATCTATCTCAATGCGGTGGATACGCAGCCAGAAATGGCCTCGCGGGCGACCGGAAGCACCTCGGCGGTGCCCGTCATGCTGGTGGATATCCTTCGCAAGGACGAAGTCCAGTCCCGGGCAATTTTTTGGGATAAAAGCGGCCGGCGTGTGCTGCCGGTGAGCATGGCCTCCTGGGAAGCGGCCAACCTGGCCTGGCTGCACGGCGGGCAGCCCCTGCCGCCCGGGCAGCCGCGGCGCCCGCAAACCTACCAGCTTCTCGGCGCCATGCTGGAATCCGCCTCCATCCGCGTCCGCAACGTCCAGTTGCGCGATCTGCGCGATGGGGTCGTGATCGGGGGGGTCGAAGCCGTTGGCGGGGAGCAGCCGCTGCGCGTGGATGCCCGGCCCGTCGACGCGGTCGGCCTGGCCCTGCTAACCAAAGCCCCGATCTTTGTTTCGGAAGGCATTCTGAATGCCGCCTCCGTGAAGCCAGGGGTTCTTTACCGGTCGCGTCAAGAGGTCGGCCGCGGGATGCGGCAGATCCTGGCCGACATGCAGAAACAAACCGGACGCCTGGAGGAGAAAACCGGGTTTCTGCAGCGCCTGGGGGCCATGCTCTGGGGTGATTGAGCGCCGGGAGGCCACCTGCTCCAAACTCCCATCCACAGTCCTCAAAACCGAACATAAAATCCCCAAATTGGCGCGAGATTCGGCCGTAACTTTATCGGCCCTCAGACGACTTTAAGTCTGTATCATGGTCGACTCTGCTTATGCAAAGGCAACATCCATTTCTTTCCCCGACCGGTCTGGTGCTGACCGCAGTGATTCTGCTCGTGCTGGCGGGCCTGTGGGTCTTCACCGGAGGCCGCATGTTTAGCCCCGGGCCGCTTACCGACCTCCGCCGCGGCCCCGCCCTCGGTGGGGCGGACAGCCACGCCGCGATCGCAGACTGCGCCGGCTGCCACCAGCCCCTGCGCGGGGAGCAGGCAGGCCTGTGCCTGGAATGCCACCAGGATATCGCCCTGCAGCTGGAAAGCGGCTCCGGGCTGCACGCCCGCCTGCCGCAGCCCAACACCTGCCGCGCCTGTCACCCGGACCACCGGGGGGCGGATTTCGACCCGACCGCTTTCGCAAGGCAGGATTTCGACCACAACCTGACCGCTTTCTCCCTGATCCACCACCAGCTGGACTACGACCTGGCCCCGCTGGCTTGCGAGTCCTGCCATCGCATGGAGGCTTTTACGGTGGACCAGGTCGCCTGCCAGGACTGCCACGCCGGTGAGGACCTCGCTTTTATGCGCGATCACACGGCCGGCTTCGGCGCCGCCTGCCTGGACTGCCACGATGGAACCGATCGCATGGCCGATTTCGACCACGCCCAGACCGGCTTTACCCTCTCGGGCGCCCACGAAACCGCGGCCTGCCTCGACTGCCACCGGGAGGCTGCCCTTACAGGCCTGGGCAGCCAGTGTGCCGACTGCCACCAGGAACCGGCCATTCACGCCGGGCTGTTCCCACTCACCTGCGGGGATTGTCACAACAGCCTTTCATGGTCCCCGGCCTCTCTGGATGGCGCCGCTTTCGACCATTTTGAGGGAGCGGGCTTCAGCCTGGTCCGGCACGAGTTGGATTTCGACGGCACAACGCTGAACTGCGCCTCCTGCCATGTCGATTCGCTGCTGGCGCTGGATGCAGGGATCTGCGCGCAATGCCACACGCCGGCCGCGCCCCAGTTCATGGAAAACCACCTGGCGGAATTTGGGGCGGCCTGCCTGGACTGCCATGACGGTGTCGACCGCATGGCCGCTTTCGACCATGCAACCGTGTTTGCGCTGGAAGGAGCGCACGAGACCCTGGCTTGCGCAGCCTGCCACACCGACCAGCGTTTCGCCGGCACCCCGGACCAGTGCGCCGGTTGCCACGCGGAACCCGAAATACACGCCGGCCTGTTCGGCCTCAACTGCCAGGACTGCCACTCCCCGGCCGCCTGGCAGCCCGCCGCGCTGACCAACCACAGCTTCCCCCTGGACCATGGTGGGGAGGGGGAGATCGCCTGCCAGGACTGCCACCTGGCCAGCTTCACCCAATACACCTGCGATGTGTGCCACGAACCGGCCGAAATGCTTGAAGAGCACAACAAAGAGGACATCTTCAACATCGCCGGGCGCTGCACCGAATGCCATCCGACCGGCATCAAGGATGAGGTGGTCGACTGACGCCCGCCGCTGAAAAGCCGGGTCGGAAACGCCATGAGAAAGTTCTTTTTATCCGCTGCCGTCATCACGCTAGCCCTGTTCCTCCTGGGTTTTGCCGGCCTGAGCTGGACCGCGCGGGGCGCGGCGTTCCGCCCCGGTGACGCCCTTTTTCCGCTCCAGCACCTGGCGGAGCGCCAGGCTGCCGGCCGCATCCGAGAGCCGCTCGCGCGCGTGGAATTCGAAATTTCGCTGCTCGAACGCCGTTTGGGCGATCTGGAAGCCCGGACCGGCAGCCGGCACGAAACGGCCGCCGTTCGTTACCTGGACCGGGCGGTTGACCACACCGCACTGGCGCTGTCGGTGCTGGACAGGGCGTCGCTCGATGGGCTGCGCGGCAGCCTGGTTTCCCTGGTCGGGCGCATCCAGGCCGCCCTGGGCCGCCTGGTGATCCACCCGGTCGAAAACCCTGAGCCGCTGCGAGCTCTGCAGACCAAGGTCGCTACGCTGGCTGCTTTGCTTTCCGATCCGCTGGCGCAGGGCGCGGATTTTGAAGCGCTGGCGCGCATCGCGCCGCAGTTTGCCCCCCTCTCCCGCGGGGAGCCGAACCCGGCGGCGCTGTCCTCGGGCGGCACCAGCCCGGTGGCCCCGCGCGGCGTGCCGTTTCCGCCCGGCAGCATCAACCACGACTTTTATCCCCTGGTTGGGGAGCATGCCGCCATCGCCTGCGAAAGCTGCCATGTGGACAACATCTACGCGGGCACACCCACCCAGTGCATCGCCTGCCACGCGGAAGATCTGCCGGCGGACCACTACGCCGGGGACTGCGCCAGCTGCCATGTTGCCACTACCTGGCAGGACGTGAATTTCGACCACAGCGGGCAGACCAACTGCCTTTCCTGCCACACGGATGACGCCCCGGCGAACCATTACACCGGGCAGTGCTCCGATTGCCACGTCACCGGAAGCTGGTCGAACGTGAGCTTCAACCACAGCGGGCAGACCAACTGCCTTTCCTGCCACACGGATGACGCCCCGGCCAACCACTACGCCGGGCAGTGCTCTGCCTGCCACAACACTTCAGGCTGGGAGGACGTCTCTTTCAACCACAGCGGGCAGACCAACTGCCTTTCCTGCCACACGGATGACGCCCCGGCCAACCA
>JBFKII010000058.1:0-16529 GCA_041632295.1 Anaerolineales bacterium
CCCAGAAAAAGTACTCCGCCACCATGGTGACCGACGCCGGAGACATGGTGTTCGAGCTGTACGCCGAAAAAACCCCGAAGACGGTCAACAATTTTGTTTTCCTGGCTCGCGAAGGCTTCTATGACGGCACCATATTCCACCGTGTGATCGATGAATTCATGGCCCAGGGCGGGGATCCGACCGGAACGGGGCGAGGGGGTCCTGGTTACCGTTTTCCGGACGAGTTTCACCCCAGCCTGCGCCACAGCGGGCCCGGGGTGCTCTCCATGGCGAACGCCGGACCGAATACGAACGGCTCCCAATTTTTTATCACTCACGTCCCAACTCCATGGCTGGACAACAAGCACAGCATTTTCGGCCAGCTGGTCCAGGGGCACGACGTCCTTCAGGACATCCCCGCCCGCGATCCCAGTCGCAGCAACGCTCCGGCTATAACCTTGCAGCAAGTGGTGATCATCGAGGAATGATCCCGCCGCACGGCGCCAGGGGCGGAGAGAACACCTCGCCTGCGACCGGCAACGGCTGGAAACGCATCCTGGCGTTTCTTTTCGTTGTTGCGCTGAGCGCCTACATTTTTATCATCCGGGACCAGGTGGAGAGCCTGGGGGTGTACGGCTATCCGGGGGTTTTCCTGTTCGCGCTGCTCACCAGCGCAACCGTGATCCTGCCGGCCCCCGGACTGATCCTGGTCTTTTCGCTGGGGGGCGTGCTGGACCCGATCTGGGTCGGCGCGGCCGCGGGGTTGGGGGCCACGCTTGGGGAGCTTTCGGGCTACCTGGCGGGTTATTCCGGCCGGGCGGTGGTGGAAAATACCCGGGCTTACGAAAACATCTCGAGATGGATGGCAGCCCACGAACGGGCCAGCGGATGGATGATCCTGTTGGTGGCCTTCCTGCCGCTGCCCTTCATGGATCTGGCCGGTATATCGGCCGGAGCGCTGCGCATGTCGGTCTGGCGCTTCCAGCTCTGGTGCCTGGGCGGCAAGCTGGCAAAGATGATCCTGGTCGCCTACCTGGGAACGCTTTCTGTGGGCTGGATCGATCGCCTGTTTTTACAATAAAAAAAATTGGATTACGGTGGTTACCCCGCAGCCTTGTTTGCATTCGCCGGCTCCTGTTTTATACTTGTAGTGCCCATCATTCGGCACCGGAACCGTGCGTGCCTTTCTCCCATCCGGGAAACATGAACCGTTTCTCTTTTTTGCGCCAGGACTTACGCCTCCAAATATTGGGGATTTACCTGCTGTTCATCGGGCCGGTTGTGATCGCCGGCCTGGTTTTTAACCAACAAGCAGGTCGGCGTTTGCGCGCCGAGATCCAAAGCGCCGATCTGGACTTGACAAGCGTGATCGCTCAAAATCTGGAAGATCACCTGGAATCGCTCAGCGAAATCCTGAGCCAGCTTTCTCACCACAGCGCGGTGATCGATGGCGATACTGGCCGTATGGAAGAAATCTTCCGCACGATCAGCATCGGCCGGTCGGACCTGAGTGCGATATACACGCTCGATCCAGACTGCCAGCTGGGATATACTTACCTTCCTGGGATCGGGCCGGGCGATATGCTTGCCGAGATTGAATTTTTGGGGCAGCACCCGTTGTGCGAAGGTGAAGATTTCAGCGGCCCGATCTTCAGCGGCGGGCACTACTCGCAAATCACCAACCAGCCGGTCGTCACCCTGGGCTTCCCGGTGCGTAGCCCGCAAAGCGGCCAGCTCATTGGTTACGCCGCCTTTGATATCCGCCTGCAGTTCTTAAGCGGGTTAAGCCGCAGATCTATTGAGCACCGTCCTGACGACGAATTTTCCGTTGTACTGACGGATCGGCAAGGCCGCATTCTGGGGCGCTCGGATTTTGATCCGCGGTCCCTGACGTCGCCGATCGGCGACCACATCCTGCCGTATGATCCAGCGGTCCTTTCCTGGATCGCTGAGGATGCATCCGGCGACCCAAGCCTGTTTTCCAACACTCGGATTCCTTTGACCGGATGGCGCGTGATCGTGGACCGCTCCACCAGCACCGCCTTCCAGATCCCAACGCAATTTAACCGTGGTCTCCTGTTTGCCCTGGGAGTTTTTGTGCTGATCGGTTTTATTTTTTGGGTCGGCTTATCCGACCGGGTTATCCAACCGCTGCAAAAAGTGGCGACCTTCAGTATGCAAGTCGCCCAGGAAGACGCCCTGGGCCAGGACGCGGATCAAAGCGAGACCTTGATGGCCGTCCTGGCTGCCCGGCCGGATCAGGTCGGGCATCTGGTCCGCAACCTGGTGCGCATGGAGGCGGCCATCCAGAGCCGGCTGAACGAATTGTCCACCCTGCTGGAAACCAGCGCATCGGTGGTCTCTTCACTAGAGCCCCCCATTGTGCTGGACCGCATCCTGGAACAAGTGGAGCGCCTGCTGGGGATCGAAAAGTGCGCCATCGTTGCTTTGGACGAAGTGCGCGGCGTTTTTCTGAGCCAGGCCAGCCGGGGTTTATCCCAGATGTACACCGAGCAGATCGCGGTGCATCCGAGCGAACCGATGTCGATCACCATGCAGGCCATCCGCAGCGGTGAACCGGTACAGGTCGGCGACATCGAGACGGACCCGAGAATTGAGCAGATTTTGTCGAGGGCACGCCGGGAGGGGATCCGTTCGATCCTGGCCGTCCCGTTGAAAACCCAGTATTCCGCGCCGGCAGCACTGTTGGTTTATCGGCCAGAGCCACACGTATTTACCCCTCGCGAGATCAATCTTGTGACCACCTTCGCCCACCAGGCGACCATGGCGATCGAAAACGCTACGCTTTTCGCCCGCAGCGATACCGCTCTCCACGAACAGACCCGCCGCCTGGAGGCGCTGATCCAGTCGATGCAGGATGGGCTGATCCTGGAAGACCTGCAGGGACAGGTTCGCTACGCCAACCGCAGGATTTCGGAGATGACGGGGATCCCGCCCGACCAGATCACGGGCATGCCGGTGGATATGGTAGTCGATCTGCTTTTGAAGGATGTGACCGAAAACGAGACCACCCGCCGCGCCATCGAATCCGCCCTGGAACAGTCCGGCTCTCGCCGGGTGGATTTTGGCTACCATGGAAATCAGGGCAAGCGTTTTCTGCGGCTGCGGATATTTGATGTGACGGATACGGATGGCATGCTGATCGGCCGCGGTCGCATTCTTCAGGATATCACCCGTCGGTATGAGCTGGATCGGATGAAATCGAGCCTGATCTCGACCGTCTCCCACGAGCTGCGCTCCCCACTGGCTGCCATCAAGGGCTATGCCACCACGCTGCTGGCGGACGATGTGGAATGGGATGCGCTCAGCCAAAACGAATTCCTGCGGATCATCTCTCACGAGACCGACCGCCTGACGGGGCTGGTCAACGACCTGCTGGATATGTCCCGTATCGAGGCCGGGAACCTGAGCATTTCTCGGATCCGCACCAACCTCAGGGAACTGGTGCAGCGTGCTGCCAGGAGGGCGGAGCTCAATCCTCAGGAACGCCTCTCGCTCGAAATCCCGCCGGATCTTCAGCCGGTCTTTGTTGATCCCCAGCGCATGGAGGTCGTGCTGCGCAACCTGCTGGACAACGCCAACAAGTACAGCCCGTCCGGTGAGCGGATCCGGGTCTCGGCCGAGGTGAAGGAAGACCTGCTGTTTCTGCGGGTCCGGGATAACGGCTTCGGTATCCCGAAAGAGGCCCGCGAGCGGGTTTTTGACAGTTTTTTCCAGGTGGAAAACGGCCTGACCCGCGCCGGCGGGGGCGCCGGGCTGGGGCTGGCGATTTGCCAGGGCTTTGTCCGCGCCCACGGGGGCCGGATCTGGGTGGAACCCAGCCTGCATGGCACCAGCGTGGTCATTACCCTGCCCCTGGAGGGGGAGGAGCTGGTTCGGAAGTGAGCAACCCGCTGGTCCTGGTGGTCGATGATGAAAAACCGATGCGCGAGTTCGTGCGCCGCAACCTGGAAGTGCGCGGATTCAGCGTGCTTACCGCCGGGAACGGCCTGGAAGCCCTGGCGCAGCACAACACAAACAATATCGATCTCCTGATCCTCGATGTCATGATGCCGCACATGAACGGCCTGGAGACCATTCGTCGGATCCGGGAGAGTTCGATGGTCCCGATCATCGTCCTGACCGCGCTGGGGGAGGAGGATGACAAAGTCAGGGCTTTTGATCTGGGCGCCGACGACTACCTGACAAAGCCTTTCGGTGTTGGCGAGCTGCTGGCTCGCGTGCGGGCGGTCATGCGGCGCGCGAGCTGGTCCGAACCGGCCGGGGAGCCCAGCCGGCTCATGCGCGGGTACATCCGGGTGGACCGCGATCGGCACAGTGTACAGGTGCGGGGTCGCGAAGTGGAAATGACGCCCACCGAGATGAGCTTGCTGATCTACCTGATGGAAAATGCTGGCCGGGTCCTCACGCACCGGGATATTTTGCGGCGTGTTTGGGGTCCGGAATATGGCGACGAGACCGAATACCTGCGGGTGTACGTCGGGCGCGTGCGGCAGAAAATCGAAGAGGATCCCGCCGCGCCCCGGCTGATCGAGACCGTGCGCGGTTTGGGGTACATGTTTGCAGAATAGCCGTTCGTGCTGATTCCATGCCTGCCGGCTGAATTTATGCGATATTTATACTTTTTCCCGGTTGTTTATCCCTTGTTTAGCACCCCTGCATACAATAATTGAATAGCCATCTATCTGCATAGCCGCTGCTGTCCCATGCGGGGTGACGATTGCGGATAGCCACCGTTTCAACTTTTCAAAATAAGGAGCCTCGAAATGAAACGAAAAAGCCTGTTCTTCTTTTTAGTGTTGTTGTTGTCGGCGGGGCTGTTGCTTGCAGCCTGTACACCGGCAGCCAGCGACTCGGGGACCGGTGACTCGGGTGGTGAAGTCGCGGATAGCGGCGATACTGCAGACACCGGTGACACCGCGCCAAGCGGCGATGCGGAAGATATGACGGAATGCGTCGGCACGATTCGGTTGGGCGCCGCTGTCAGCGAAACCGGAAAGTATGCTCGTGAAGGAAAGGACACCCGGCAAGGCTACAACTTGTGGCTCGACTGGGTCAACGAGGAATACGGCGGCATGAAAGTTGGCGGCGAATGCTACAACGTCGAGATCGTCTATTACGACGATGAAGGCGACCCCGACACTGCAGCCAACCTGGTGGAGCGCCTGATCACCGAAGACGAAGTCGACTACCTGCTGGGGCCCTACTCCAGCGGCCTGACGATGTCGACCAGTGCCATCGCCGAGAAATACGGGGTGGTCATGGTCGAAGGCAACGGCGCCTCTGAATCGATTTTCGAGCGCGGTTTTAAGAATATTTTCGCAGTCCTGACCCCCGCCGGCAACTACACCCAGTCGGCGCTCAAAGCGCTGGCGGATGCCGGCGCCAAGTCGGTGGTAATCGCTTATGAAGACACCGCCTTCCCGACCTCGGTTGCACTCGGCGCACAGCGTTGGGCCGAGGAATACGGCTATGAGGTCCTGGCTGTCGAAACCTACCCGAAAGATGTCGCCGATGTTTCCGCCATCATGACCAAATTCCGGGATCTGAACCCGGATGTCTTCGTTGGCGGCGGGCACTTCAACGATGCGCTGCTGTTTGTGCGCGCTTCCCAGGAATTGGGTTTCAATCCGGGCGCGATGGTCATCACCGTGGGTCCAAGCAACCCTGAGTTTGTGGCCGAAGTAGGCGACGCAGCCAACTTCATTATCGGGCCGACTCAGTGGGAAGCCACCATGTCCTACAGCGATGAGTATTTCGGCACCGCCGGAGAGTATGCTGCAAGGTACGAAGAAAAATGGGGCGAGCCCCCCACCTACCAGGCGGCCGAGTCCACCGCCACGGCCCTGGCGTTGATGGTCGCGATTGAAAACGCAGGAACGATGGATATGGACGCCGTGCGCCAGGCGCTGTTTGACCTGGACATCATGACCTTCTACGGACCGATCAACTTCGACGACACCGGCAAGAACGCCGGAAAACCGATGGGCGCCATTCAGATCCAGAACGGTGAGATCTTTGTGGTCGCTCCCTCCGAGGCGGCAGTCGCGGATCTGCAGTATCCGATGCCGGCCTGGGAAGACCGGTAATCTCATGACAACCAGGCCTGCCGCTGGAGACCGGATGGAAACCGGCGGCAGGCCTTCCTGAACATATTTCATTCGCGCACTTCCCGGGAGGTAGTATGGATCAATTTCTACAGGCCCTCATCAACGGGATCATGCTGGGTGGTTTTTACAGCGTCATGGTGCTGGGCTTTTCGGTGATCTGGGGGGTCATGGGGGTCATCAACCTGGCCCATGGTGAGTTTGTCATGCTGGGCGCCTACATCACCTGGGTGTTGAACAAGCAGTACGGCTGGGAACCGTTCACCGCCCTGGTCGTCGTTATGCCCTCCATGTTCATCCTGGGCTATATCCTGCAGAAAATCCTGATCAACCAGCTGGTGGAGCGCCCCCATCTGATCTCGCTGCTGGTGACGTTTGGGCTCGGGATCATCATGTCCAACACCGTCAAGCTGATTTACGAGGCCACCCCCCGGATCGCCGAAACGGCTTTCAGCGGTTTCTGGCGGGTGGGGGGCGTCACATTCCCGATCACCAAGACCTATATCCTGGTCGCTGCATTGATTATCATGACTGGCCTGTATCTGTTCCTGCAGTACACGCGGATGGGAAAGAGCATCCGGGCGGCGGCGCAGAATAAGGAAGCAGCCCGGATGGTGGGGATCGAGATTGGCCAGGTCTATGCACTCACATTCGGCATCTGCATCGCCCTGACCGGGACCGCCGGCATGCTGGTAAGCCCGACCCAGGCCATCTTTCCCTTTATGGGTCCTCCCCTGACTTTGAAAGCATTTGCGATCACTGCCATGTCCGGATTAGGCTCGATCCCCGGCGCTCTGATGGGCGGCATGGTGCTTGGGCTGGTGGAGGTCTTTATCGGGACGTATGTGCCAAATATCGGAACCAACCTGGGGATCATCTCCTCGTTCATCATTCTGGTGGTGGTACTAATCACACGCCCGCAGGGCCTGTTTGGCGGCCTCAAACCTGCCACGGAGGTGGCTTGATGCTTTCGACTGCAACCCACACCTGGCAGCGCTATGGCCTGGGACGCTGGGCGTTCCTGGTCCTGGTCCTGTTGCTGTTGCTTTACCCGGTCCCCTACCTGCTGGACAATGACAGTGATTTTGTCAACCCCTCCCGGCTTCTGTCCTTCACACAAATGTTCATGCTGATCACGCTGGCCAGCAACTGGAACCTGACGGGCGGGTTCACCGGCTATGTCGATTTCGGCCACGCCGTTTTCTTCGGGCTGGGCGCCTATGGCACCGGGGTCTTGATGAACAAGCTGGCCTGGTCCTTTTGGCCTGCAATGCTGGTTGGGGCCCTGGTTGCGGTTGCCTTTGCGCTTTTGATCGGGTTTCCCACGCTGCGCTTGAAAGGCCCGTATTTTTCTATCGCCATGCTGGGCACCTTCGTGGCCATGCGGGAGGTGATCCGGGTCGCCGCGCCGCTGACAGGCGGAGGGCAGGGGCTTACCCTCCCGCCGTATCTCAACCGCCCGCTGTTTTATTATCTCACCCTGGCCCTGGCTTTGATCGTTATCCTGCTGATCCGCTTTATCCGCAGCACCGAGTTCGGCGCCAGCCTGGTTGCCATCCGGGAGGACGAGGTGGGCGCGGAGATGCGCGGGGTCAACACCACGCTGCACAAGATCACCGCTTTTTGGATCGCCGCCTTTTTCACCGGCCTGGTCGGGGGCATGTGGGCTTACCAGAACACGTTCATCGATCCCGACGTGGTGTTTTTTGACAGCCGAACGGTCGAGCTGGTCATGATGACCATGCTGGGCGGGTTGGGGACGGTAGCAGGGCCGGTGATCGGGGCAGCCACGATCTACTGGCTGCGCGATGTGCTGTGGGCAAATCTGCTGCAGTACCACCTGATCGCCCAGGGCGCACTGCTGATCATCATCGTTCTGTTCCTGCCGGAAGGCATCCTGGGCACCCTGGGAGACCGGTCGGCGACCAGCCTTGGCCGGTTGTGGCGCAAATGGTTCCGGCGGGACGCGCAGGAGGCGGGCACATGAAAAATGGGAAGGAGCCGCTGCTGGAAGGCCGCGGCGTGACGAAATATTTCGGTGGGTTGGCCGCGGTCCAAAACGTGGATTTCAAGGTCTACCCCGGGGAGATGGTGGGGCTGATCGGTCCGAACGGAAGCGGCAAAACCACCTTGTTTGATTGTCTCAGCCGGGTGCAGAATATTTCCTCCGGGCAGGTGTTTTTTAAAGGCAGGGATGTCAGCCGCCTGAAACCTTTCCAGATCGCCCACATGGGCCTGGCGCGGACGTTCCAGGTCATCCGGGTGTACCGCAAGATGACGGTGTTGGAAAACATGCTCCTGAGCCGCCAGTGGGGCGGGGAAACCCTGCTCAAACAACTGCGTCCGGCCCACGTCGATGTGGAGGTGCGTGCCAAAAGCTTGCTGGATTTCCTCCTGCTCAGGCACCATGAAGACGAACTTGCCGGCAACCTCTCCGGGGGTCAGCGCCGGCTGCTTGAGATCGGCATGGCCCTGATGCCCGACCCCGACCTGATCCTCCTGGATGAAGCCACCTCCGGGGTCAATCCGACCTTGATCGAAGAGATCAAAGACCGCATCCGCCAGATGAACCGCGAACAGGGCAAGGCTTTTCTGCTGATCGAACACAACATCCATTTCATCGCCGATCTGTGCACCCGCGTGTTTGTGCTCAACTATGGCGAGAAACTGGCGGAAGGCACACCGGAAGAGATCATCAACAACGAGGCCGTCATTGAGGCCTATTTTGGGACGTAACATGGTGGAGCGAAGATGAGCGATCCCCTGCTGCAGGTAGATAATATGTACGCCGGCTATCTCGATTTCGACATTCTCAAGGGTGTCAACATGGAGGTGTACCCGGGCGAGATCGTTTGTGTGATCGGCCCGAACGGCGCTGGCAAGTCGACCGTGTTCAAAGCTGTGTACGGATTTATCGATGTACGCAAAGGCAAGGTCACGTTCGACCAAAAGGACGTGACCCGGTTCCGGCCCCAGAAGATGCTGCATGTCGGGATCACCATCGTCCCGCAACTGCGCAGCGTGTTTCCGCAGATGACGGTGATGGAAAATCTCGAAATGGGCATGTTCCTGGTCCGGGACCAGGAGCGCATCCGGCAGCGGATCGAAGACATTTTCGAGCTGTTTCCGCGCCTGAAGGAGCGCGCCCGGCAGAAAGCTGGAACCATGAGCGGGGGTGAGCAGCGCATGCTGGAAATCGGCCGGGCGCTGATGTTTGAGCCCAAATTAGTGCTGATGGACGAACCCTCCGCCGGGCTGGCGCCTCTGATCACCAAAATGATCTTTGAAAACATCCGCCGGCTGAATGAAGAGATCGGCCTGACCGTTTTGATGATTGAGCAGAACGCCCGCCAGGGCCTGGAGATCAGCGATCGGGGATACGTGCTCGAACTCGGCCAGAATGCGTACACCGGGACGGGGCAGGAACTCATCGCTAATCCGCAGGTGCGGCGCGCTTTTCTCGGCGGTGGTTGAACCCGAGTGGGCTCAAGCGAGGGTTCTCCCCTCGCCCCAAGAAAAAATCCTGTTACCATTAGCACTCGATCCCAAATATTTTCAGGGCCGGTTTCCATACGGCCGGCGCGCCCGAAATTGACCGGCCGGTGGACAATCGGACTTTTAAACCATTCAAAAGCCTCCGTTCTGGCAAGCGGCAGAACGACTCACAGGAGAAATCTCGATGAAAAACCTGCTCGTACGCGACTGGATGATCAAGGATGTCATCACCGTAGAACCGAAGACTCCCATGCTGGAGGCGCATCAGATCATGCGCGCTCGCAACATCCGGCGCGTACCGGTGGTGAAACGCGGCAAGGTGGTCGGAATCGTCACTCGCGGCGACGTACGCGAAGCCAGCCCCTCCGACGCCACCACATTGAATGTCTGGGAGATGAACTACCTGTTGGCCAAGTTGAAAGTCAAAGAGATCATGACCAAGGACGTGATCACGATCCATCCCGAGGAAACGCTCAAAGCCGCGGCCGAAAAAATGTATGAAAAGAAAATCGGCGCCCTGCCGGTCGTGGATGACAAGAACAACCTGGTCGGCATTCTGACGGAATCGGACATCTTCCGCATCCTGATCGCTTGGTTCAATGAGGAAGCGGGCCAAGCGTGACTTTTCTGGCACGTCTTCGCCGGAATTAATGGAGACCTACGAGCTTACTGCAGAACAGGACCAGATCCGCAGGGCGGTGCGAGATATTTGCCGGGATTTTCCGGGGGAATACTGGCGCACGCTCGACCGGAACCACGAATACCCGGCTGAATTCGTCGATACGCTGACCGAAGGAGGTTGGCTGGCAGCCCTGATCCCCGAACCCTACGGCGGGATCGGGGTCGGGCTGCTGGAAGCCAGCCTGATCCTCGAGGAGATCAACCGCTCCGGCGGCAATGCCGCCGCCTGCCATGCGCAGATGTACATCATGGGCACGCTGCTGCGGCACGGCAGCGAAGCCCAGAAAGCGCGCTTTCTTCCCGACATCGCCAGCGGCCGTTTGCGGCTCCAGGCGTTCGGCGTGACGGAGCCCAACGCCGGCTCCGACACCACCCGGATCGAGACCACGGCCCATCGGGATGGGGAAGAATACGTGGTCAACGGGCAGAAGATCTTTATCTCCCGGGTGCAGCATTCCGACCTGATGCTGCTGTTGGCACGTACCGCCCCTTTCGATCCCGACGACCGCACCGCAAACCTGAGCGTCTTCCTGATCGATCTGCATGAGGCGGGCAGCACGCTGCGGGTCGAGCCCCTGGAGACCATGATCAACCACGAGACCAACGTGGTTTTCATAGAAGATTTGCGCATTCCTACCGGGAACCGGATTGGCGAGGAGGGCATGGGCTTTCGGTATATCCTGAGCGGTATGAACGCCGAGCGGATCCTGATCGCCGCCGAGTGCATTGGGGACGGATTTTTCTTCATTGACCGGGCTGTTCAATATGCCGGCGAACGTGAGGTCTTTGGCAGGCCAATTGGGGCTAACCAGGGTGTCCAGTTTCCGATCGCTGACGCCTACGCCCGCCTGCAGGCCGCCGACCAGATGCGATTCAAAGCCGCCCACCTCTTCGATGCCGGACGGAAAGTCGGACCGGAGGCGAATATGGCCAAATACCTGGCCTCGGAAGCAGCCTGGTTGTGCGCGGATGTCTGCATGAGCACTTTCGGCGGGTACGGGATGGCGACCGAGTTTGACATCGAGCGCAAATTCAGGGAGACGCGCCTGTACAAAATTGCACCGGTCGCCAACAACCTGATCCTGGCGTACCTGGGGCACAGCGTGCTGGGGTTGCCAAAATCGTATTGAAACCGGTAATCCAACCGCAAAATACCTTCAACCGACTTTTCAGGAGATCGCCATGACCGTTAAAACCGGCTGGGCCGGTCGATTTTACGAGGATTTCGAGGTGGGGGATGAGTACCGCCACCCCCTGGGACGTACCATCACCGAAGCGGACAATATCTGGTTTTCGCTGCTGACCGCCAATCCCAACCAGCTGCATTTCAACCGCGAATACGGCAAACGGACCGAGTTCGGCCAATGCTTGGTCAACAGCACGCTTACGCTGGCGATCGTCACCGGGCAGAGCGTTTCGGATATCAGCCAGAATGTAGTTGCCAACCTGGGCTGGGAAGAGGTGCGCCTGCCGAACCCGGTTTTTGCCGGGGATACGATATATGCCGTTTCCGAGGTGATCAGCAAGCGGGAATCCGCTTCGCGTCCAAACGCGGGGATCGTCAAAGTGCGGACCCGGGGCGTAAACCAGGAGGGGGTGGTGGTGATTCGGTTTGTGCGCGCCGTCCTGGTTTACAAAAAAGGCCATGCCCCCAGCCGGAATTTGTTCCCGGAGATCAAAGAGGCCTAGCCCCTTGGCGGTTTAGCGCGACTGGTTTTCCAGCACGTAATCGAGGAAATCGGGGTCAAATTCTGTCCCCGAGGCGTCGAAGCGCTCCGTCATCCAGGACTGAAGGGCTGCCTGGCGGTTGGCAGCAGCCACGCCACCCAGGATCTCCACTTCCGTGAACAGCAGCACCTTGAGGTAATTGCGGATTGAGGTTTCAAAATCCGCGAAACGGATGTCCTTTTCGATCAGAATCGCTTCAAAATCGGAGGTGGAAATTCCGTACGTCTGGTATACATTTTCAATCGCCGCATGGACCGCCTCATCGGACACTTCAATGCCGGCCTCCTCCGCCCCCTGAAGCAAAAGGATGTCCGAGACCATCCGGTTGAGGATCGCCGCCTTGTTGACGGGCAGATTTTCCTGCTGGCGCATCGCCTGGCGCAGTTCCTGGAACCGGACTTCGTTTTGGAACTGCAAGAAAGAGATATCCTGCTGGTTGATGGTCCCTATTACGGTCCGTGCCTCCCGGCTGGTGCGGCTCCCTTCCAGACCGAGGAATGACAGCCAGGTCAGCAACAGGATCGCTGCCGAAAGCAGCAGCGCCTGCTGCCAGCCGGATTTGAGGACGGTTTTCGGTTTTTCCATGGTGGATCCTTTGAACTGTTCTTAGACGATTCTACCTGCAGAGTTCTTATGTCGCATCCCAATCGGATCGGAGGGCGATTCTATTACGGCTGGGTGATCGTCGCCATCAGCTTTTTGACGCTGCTGGTGGTTTTCGGCATCCGGCTGTCCTTCTCAGTATTTTTCGTGGCGCTGATCGATGAATTCGGCTGGGGGCGCGCTGACACGGCATTTATCTTTTCAGCCAGCATGATCACTTTCGCCCTGGCCTCCACGCCCGCCGGGATCGCACTGGACCGCTGGGGCGCCCGGCGTGTTTTTGGGGTTGGCGTGTTGGTCCTGGGCGCCGGGCTGCTGCTGAGCGGGATGATCACCGGCTTGTGGCAGCTGGTGCTGGCTTACGGTGTGGTCGCCTCCCTGGGGATCACCATTCTTGGGCTCGGGCTGCAGGCCTCCCTGGTCTCGCGCTGGTTTCGAAGCAGGCGCGGCCTGGCGATCGGGCTGGCCTTCGCCGGAACCGGGATCGGCTCCCTGCTGCTCACGCCTGGAGTCGAGTTTGTGATCGCCGCCTGGGATTGGCGCATCGCGTACTGGGCACTGGCCGCTTTGGCATTTCTGGGTTTCCCTGCTAACGCCCTGCTGCTGCGGTCGAACCCTGCTGAGATGGGGTTGCGGCCGGACGGGGAGACCGATCTGGAGGCGGAATCGGCCCGTAGGGACCCAGCGGGAGACTGGACCCTTGGAGCGGCGGCACGTGCGCCGGCGTTTTGGCTGCTGATGCTGGCCGGCCTGCTGGCCATCGGCCCCGTCCGGATGCTGACCGTGCACCAGCTGGCTGCAATCACCGACGCAGGATTCCCCCGCAGCGAGGCAGCCGCCCTTGTCGGCCTGGGGGGCGCGGTGACGGCAGGCTCGTTTATTCTGTTCGGCGCGCTCTCAGACCGCATCGGCCGCGGCCGGGCGTACGTGCTGGGGGCGGTATGCCTGGTTGCGGCCATCGCGCTTTTGAACGGGCTGCGCCGCCCGGAGCAGGTCGCTTTCCTGTGGGGCTACGTGCTTCTGTTCGGCCTGGGAGAGGGCTCGCGCGCCTCGCTGGTGACCGCCACGGCCAGCGATCTGTTCCCCGGGCGGGCCGTCGGGGCGGTCAACGGCGCGGTCGGCTCGATGTTCGGGCTGGGCGCCGCCTTTTTCCCCTGGCTGGCGGGCTGGATTTTCGACCGCCTGGGAAGCTACACCCTGGCCCTCCAGATCGCCGCCAGTGCGATCCTGATCTCCGCCCTGGCTTTATGGGCGGTCAACCGGAAATCAGCGGACTGAACGTGCCATCACCCCCGCCTTTCGAAGCGCCCGGTGGCCATATTTTGGTGATAGACTTACCCTTACCATGGCAGAGATCCCATCCGCGACCCTGATCATCACGCTGGTCATCTGCATTTTCGGGGCTATGTTCACCTGGTTTGCCGCCGACCAGTACCGCAACCAGCTGCTGAGCGACAGCCACCGGCTGGTGCGCGAGATGGCCCTGCGCTACCTCCAGGGGATGGTCATCTCGACCACCATTTTCGGACTCGGCATCCTGGCCGTCATCATCGTGCTGATCGGCAAGCTGCTGGGAGGCGGATCGACTCAGGCGGCGCCGCTGCCCGCCGACAGCACCGTCACCCCCTCACCGACAACCGAACTGCTGAGCGGCCTGGCGACGCTGACACCCCTGCCTTCTCCTGTGCCTCCTCTGGCCACAGCCACGCTTGCCGAACCGGAAACCGATCCCACCCTGGCGGCCGTCCAATCGGCCCGTGTGGAAGGCACGGACGGGCTGGGGGTGAACCTGCGCGATGCACCCGGGCTCGAAAGCAATGTGATCGGGATCGTCCCCGAGGGCTCCCCGGTCACCCTGTTGGGGGAGGAAGATTTTGTGGACGGGCTCAACTGGCTGTCGATCATCGGGCCCAATGGGGAGAGCGGCTGGGTGGCCGAATTGTTCCTGGTTTTCGATTGAGGTCATTTCAGTAAATCGAATGGGGGTTGGTTCGAGGCGTCGCCAGCTGATCGCCCCTCCACCCGGCGTCGCCTGCATGGGCGGATTCCTGCCGGCCGGGAAACCAGGACATCCGCGATAAAGATTAAGAGAAACCTGCCTTGCAACAAGGTAAAATACGCCTTCAACCTCATCGGGTAGACCGCAGCATGGACACAATCGTCGCACTGGATATCGAAACCACCGGGCTGGACCCCGTCCGCGATGCCATCATCGAGATCGGCGCGGTCCGGTTTAAAGGCGCGCGCATCGAGGATAAATTCGAGACCCTGGTCAACCCGCGGCGCGCCATTCCCCCCGAGATCACTCAGCTGACCGGCATCACCGGTGAGATGGTCCGGCATGCGCCGCTCCTCCAGGAAGTGCGCCAGGACCTGGAGGCCTTCGTGGGCGATGCCCTGGTGCTTGGCCACAATGTGCGCTTCGACCTGGGGTTTCTAAACCAGCGCGGCCTGCTGGAATATTCGGACTGGATCGACACGTACGCCCTGGCTTCGGTGCTGATTCCGGATGCCGGGCGCTACAACCTGGGCGCGCTGGCCCGCCAGCTGCTGATCCCCTTGCCGGCCACCCACCGTGCGCTCGAGGATGCCCTGGTGACCCATGCCGTCTTCATGCAGCTGTGGGACATGCTGCTGGACCTGCCGCTCGAACTGATCGCCGAGGTCGTGCGCCTGGGGGACCATCTTGACTGGGGGGCGGCCTGGGTGTTCCGCGATGCGCTCCAGGTCCGATCGCGCGAAAAAGTGGGCGCCCGCAAGGTGACCGAACCCGGCGATTTCGGCCCCCTCTTTCGAAATACTGCCGGATTCGACCCCAACGGCCGCACACCGCCGCTCATCCCGGACCCGGACCCCCTGCTCGAACTCGACCCGGACCAGCTGGCCGCAATCCTGGAGCACGGCGGCGAGTTTTCACGCCATTTCCCGCAGTTTGAGCACCGCGCCGAACAGGTTGAGATGCTGCGTCAGGTGACTTTCGCACTGTCTCAAAACCGGCATATGATGGTGGAAGCCGGCACGGGCACTGGCAAATCCGTCGCCTACCTGATCCCCGCCGCCCTGCACGCGCTCGAAAACAACACCCGCGTGCTGATCTCCACAAACACCATCAATTTGCAGGACCAGCTGATCAACAAGGACATCCCCGATATTATCGAGGCCCTGGATCTCCCCCTGCGCGCTTCGATCCTGAAAGGGCGCTCCAACTATCTCTGCCCCCGCCGGCTGCAGTCCTTGCGGCGGCAGGGGCCGGAAAACCCGGATGAAATGCGCGTGCTGGCCAAGGTGCTGGTGTGGCTGCTTTCCCGCCCGACTGGAGACCGCCAGGACCTCAACCTGACCACCGGTGGGGAGAGCGTGATCTGGGAGCGTATCTCGGCGGCCGACGACAACTGCACCAGCGACACCTGCATGTCCCGTATGGGGGGCGTGTGCCCATTCCACCGGGCGCGCCAGGCCGCACAGAACGCCCACATCCTGATCGTCAACCACGCGCTGCTGCTGGCGGACGTCGCCACCGGCAACCGGGTGCTGCCCGAGTACCGCTACGTGGTCGTGGACGAAGCTCACCACATGGAGTCGGCCGTGACCAACGCCCTGAGTTTCCGCGTGACTCGCAGCGAGGTCGAGCGCATGATGCGCGAGCTGGGCGGCCCGAATGCGGGTGCGTTCGGCCGGTTGCTTTCTACTTTGCAGAATTCGGTCGAGCCCGGCCATTACGCTGTGGTCAGCGAACTGGTCGACCAGGCCACTACCCATGCCTACCACTTTCAAAACGGGTTCGCCAATTTCTTCATGATCATCGACTCGTTTCTGGAGGAGATGCGGGAGGGCCGGGAAGTTGGGCCCTACGGCCAGCAGGCGCGCATCCTGCCAGCCACACGCACCCAGCCCGCCTGGGTGGACGTCGAAAGC
>JBFKII010000059.1:0-16437 GCA_041632295.1 Anaerolineales bacterium
ATCGAAAACTTTGGGCGAACAACAGGCAGGCTGTCCGGGCCGGCGGTGCGAAACGGGTTACGGAGGGATTCAGTGCCGGGTTCCCCGTGAAGCGCGGCAACGGATATAAAAAGCTCTCGGGTAAAATCCTGATGGTGCGGCCCAACCTGAGTCGGACTGCGCGGCGAGAGGCAGAAAAGGAGATTGGTCCATGATCAACGGGGCACATGCAATCGTGTACTCCAGGGACCCGGAAGCTGATCGGGCATTCTTCAACGAGTTCTTCGGCCTGCCGCACATTGATGCCGGGGAGGGCTGGCTGATTTTTGGTCTGCCCCCCACCGAGATCGCGTTTCACCCCGCAGAAACAAACGACCGCCATGAAATATACCTGCTTTGCGAAAACATCGACGCTTTTTCATCTGTAATGCAGGCCCGCGGGGTTGAAATCAGCCCGGTCGAAAACCGCGGCTGGGGTCTGATTTCGTTCCTGGCACTGCCCGGCGGAGGCAGGCTGGGTGTCTACGAACCCCGCCATGACCGGCCGCCGCCTGCCGGATGATCGGTCCCCCAGATGCACTGCCGCTGGCAAAACTGAAGAAGGTCCACATCACCGGCGGGCCAGGCAGCGGCAAAACCACACTTGCCGGACGTCTGTCCGCATCACTCAGCCTGCCCCATATCGACCTGGACCCCGTGGCATGGGAACCGCAAGGGGCGGTCCCGCTTCTTGTGCGCAAAAAAAGGGTGGAATCTATCCTCGCATCGGCCGGCTGGATCACCGAGGGGATCTTTTTGTGGTGGACCGAGCCACTAATGGAAAGCGCGCAGGCGATAATCTGGCTGGACCTCCCTTTCCGTGTGGCCGCCTGGCGCATTCTGCGCCGGCACACTCTGGCCAGCCTGCGGGGGAACAACCCTCACCCCGGGCTGGGCCAACTGATGCGCTTCCTCACAAGTGCCGGCCGCCAATACCATACCCGCCAACCGGTTCCACCATCCACTCCGGACGACGACTTTGCCGTCACCAGGGCTGCCACCAGCCAGGTGCTGGTTCGATACCGGCACAAACTGATCCATTGCCGCACATCGGATGGCGTCCGCCGGCTGGAGGAATGTTTCGATAAATAAGGAGCCGGATCCCAGCATGACGACTCTCAAAAACGACCTCGATTCTCTCCGTAAAAAGCTGAACCGCCAGCAGACCGAACTCCGAAAAGTGATGGAAGCAGGCGACAGGCACAAACACGCCATCCGCCTTTTTTTTCGCCAGCACGCCGCCCTGCACGGCCGCGGCCTCGCCGCAGCCGGCGAGGATTCCTTGCAGGACCAAATCCTGCAGAAGATGGCACCGGACCAGGTCCGGAAGATCCCGGGCGGGATGCCGCACTCGGCCGCCTGGTGCCTGTGGCACATGGCCCGCATTGAAGACATCGCCATGAACATGCTGGTGGCCGGGTCTTCCCAGGTGCTGTCTGAGCCCGGATGGCATCCCAGGCTTTGCATCGACCTGGATTCCAGCGGCAACGCCATGGAGATGGAAGCGATCGCCGATTTCAGTAAAAGGGTCGACCTTGACGCACTGCTCGCTTATCGCCTGGCGGTGGGCCGCCGGACGCAGCAGATCGTGGCCGGGCTCAATCCGAATGAGATTCTGCGGATCAAACGCAAATCTTGACCCGGTTGCTCTCGCCAGGCCCACCCTCCAACCTGACCACCTTCGTCCCACGCGGAAAGCAGCCAGGAAGGCGGACTCAATAGGGGACTCCGGGAAGAATGAACCAATTGGACAGTTTAAACGTCTTTGGGAACCTGGGTTTTCCGGCCGACCCCTACCACGTTACCGTTCAAACTACGGCCACTTTTTCATCGGAGGCTGCGTATGCCAATCCTGAGAAAAATCCTGGTTTTCGCCTTCTTCGCCATACTTGGTCTGGGGGCATGGTGGTTTCTGGACTCTTTCCAGGAATTTCAGATCCGCGGGGTTGAACCGGTCACGGGGATCGGCGGGGGAGACTGCCCGCTTTTCGCCTACGATGACCAGGGACGGCGTGTTGAATTTTTCTACGGTGCCCTCGACTCTCCCACCCCGGGATTGCAGTTGTACCTGATCTCCCCGGAAAACCTGGTCAAAGCCGGCTATGAGGGCGGCCTGAATTCCGCTGCTTGCTTCAACTACCCTGAAAATGTGCGCGCCTTGGACACAAGCGCATACGGAATCCCGCTTGTCCCGGTGGATTTCAGCGCCGGATTCCCCTCCGAAAATATACAAAAAGGCAGCAGCGTGGTCCTGAAGGCGCAGCTTTCTGTTGTTGAGGAGTCCCAGGCTGAAAGGTGGATCGCCATCGAACCCGGCGGAACAACCCCGATCCGGTTCCATATCGAACAGGCAAATTTCATATTCAGCCCGACCAACGAAGAGTTCGTGCCGGTCCCACTCTCCCGGGAGCAGCCGGCCGCAGCAGAGTGGGTGGTGGCCCCCAGGCTGGAAGCTTCCGGTCTTCAGACCATCCGCATCCTGGTGCTGGGAGACCTGTTCGAGGGCGCATACACCCTGGAAGTCGATGTTGTGCCGGCTTATGGCGATCTACCGGTCTATGTCGGGGTGATCACCGGGCTGGTGGGTTTCCTGGCCAGCACGCTGGACATCGCGGAAAGAGTCCGCAAACTTTTCAGGCGGGAACCTGGCCCCGATAAAGAAGCCCCGGCCGGGGATGAGCCCTCCGGTTAGACAGGCAAGGCAGGCATCCTGATCATCTCCTTTTAAATGAATTACGCTGCGCCGGTCGAATCCCGGCGCAGCGTTATGTCAATGCGAATGCGAA
This sequence comes from Anaerolineales bacterium, assembly GCA_041632295.1. Taxonomy (GTDB): domain Bacteria; phylum Chloroflexota; class Anaerolineae; order Anaerolineales; family JABWBV01; genus DATDOR01. The sequence continues at coordinate 2,805 of JBFKII010000059.1, forward strand.
AGGCGCGCTATTTGACCGGCAGCAGCGGGCACTGGAAATAAACGCCCGTTTCTGTGATCGTCACCTGGCCGGCCATCGCCAGGGCATGAAGCTGGGCGTAAGAGGTGACCAGCTCCGGGGTACCCACGAATTGCACGTGGTATTCGATCCAGCGTCCACCGTTGTAGTCCGGATTGCCGGGCGCGGCTTCCGCCACGGGCAGCTGCCCCGACACCCCGTTCATGATAACGAACAGACCATCGAACGACTGCCGGTTGTTGTCGTTCGGGGCGGGCAGGCTTGTCGTCCCTTTGGTGCCCCAGGTTTCATCGTCCGCGTAGAGCGCCGGCCCGAAGTTGGGAGCGGCCGCAAAGGCGGGTACAGCGGCGATCAGCAGCAAGACCAGAACCAAAACCAAAGCCAGAACTTTTTTCCTCATTGCATTTCTCCTTTCCAAGAGGTTTGGTTGGCCCGGGGCTCTCGGTAATTATTTTCTCCGGCAGCCCGGGATGTTCATGTTCTGGAAATTCTAGGCCGCCGGCCTTACAAATCCCTTGCCTGAGTATTACAGCTAACTTAATTCATCTCAGAAACCGCTGTGGAGGGATGGAATAGCGTCTCTGGGAGGACGCTCGGTTTTCGAACTGGAACAAGATAAGGTACCTACCCGCTGTGCAAGGATGAAAAACGAAGCCAAAACGGGCTTCGTCATGCGCAATTACGTTGCGCCGCTCAGCCGAACGGTTTGGATTCGGGCTAAAAACGCAGATCGCTTGGGATCTCGGGACAGGCTCAAGCAGCGACCGCCGAAAACCTGCACATAAGGTTAATGAATAGAATAGAGAGAGCTTGAGTCGAATCCGGCCGGGGTTAAGAATAAGCCGGGGGTTCAATCCCGGCGGATCCAAGAATGGCTGCAATCACCCCATGCGAATAGATCGCATAAAATCCATCCCGGTGGATGTGATGTTCGGTTTGATAAGCCGCCCCCTCAAATTTGGGCCCGGCTTTGTGCCTTTCAGGCCTCGGCCCGCATTTTGAGCGCCGCAGCAAAATTCTCAAAATTTTCGGTCAGGTCCGGGATGTTATTGCCAAACAACGGCAAAAGCAGCCCGCTGAAAACCTCTTGTGTGTGGAACCGGGTCCTGCCGTCGCCCAAAGGCGTCAGGGTGTGCGTGCGCTCGGATTTGAAAAGGCCGAGCGGCATGCCCCCGGTGAGCACCATCTTGCTTCCTGGGTCGAATTCCGTGACTGTCACGGGAAAGGACTGTTCGCTCAATTTGGTCAGGAATTTCACCCGTTCGCCCGGCGCCAGATTCCCTTCAATGCGTTCCATGCTCTGGTCCCAGGACGGATATCCGTCGGCATCCGCCAGGATATCCCAGATCGCCTGCGGAGCGGCTTTGATTACGGTTTCTGCGCTGTATTTTTTCACGCTCTTTCTCTCCAGTCAGGGCCGATCCGGCTCATTTACCCAGGGCCTGGCGGACATAGTCCTGCAATGCCGACCTGTTGAAATCGGTGGTGTTGATCCGCATCGTGCGGGTCTTCTTTCCATCACCTTCCAGCAGCCCGTATTCGTCTTCAAATGATGCGCCATCGAAGAAAATCAGGGATATTTTGCCTTTTCCGACCACCGTCTGGATGTGGTTGCGGGTCGTAGCGTAAACCAGGCAGTTTTTCCACTTGATGCTCTCATTGAATGCCGGTCCCGCATCGAGAATGCAGGCCCGCACACCGTGGAACAGGGGCGCGATATCTTCAGGCAGGTCTTCCAGGTATTCGTTGACATTGTCGTTCTGTGATTTTTTGTAGTCCATAGCAGGATCATACCCGTTTTTTTCGCTCATGCATTGTACGAAGCGGTCATCAGGTTGTCCTGAAGAACTGTGCTGACCTGGAAGTACTCCAGCGGAGAGAGGCCGGTCATTTGCCTGAAAACCCGGTTCATGTGGGGCTGGTCGTAAAACACTTCCGGATCGACATGGGCGGCCAGGCGCGGCCGGCGAGCCCCGAAATCGCAGTTCTCCTCGAGAAAATTGTGCACGCTCCGAATGCGCAGCAATTCCCGGCGGCTCAGGCCGAATGTGCGCCGGTACAGCCTGCGTTTCTGGCGTGGGGAGTATGCAGCCAGAAATTCCGTCTCTTCCAAACCGTCACGCAGCAAATCCTGCCGCAGGTTTGCAACCCGATTGGAACGGACATGTTCCGCGACCATCTCCACGAAGCCATCGAGATCAGCCGGCTGCTCCGGCAGCCAGGCAGCCTCCAGGAAAGTGTTCGCCGCAAGTGGAAGATCCCAATACCGCTCCGCAAAGCGCAGCGAAAGGCGGGCGCCGTAGAGCAAGGTCGGCAGGCGATAAGACCACTCAAAAGGGTGCGTGAACAGAGTTTTCAGGCATTGCGCCGGCAGTTCACGGCCCGCATTTCCGTCCCGGCCGATTCGACGAATGCACCCTCGCCCGGCATACAAGAAATCAAAATACAGTTCAGGGATAAAAAAATCTCCGACCTCACCTTCCGCATCCCCCTGGATCTCCAGCTTCCAAAAAAACTCGATCCCCAAAGCCAACTGCCCGGGCTTTTTTTGAAATTGAATCTTCATAGCGCGTTGGGTGAAATTATATCCCTGGAAAGTGACCGATCAGGCCCGGCAAGGAGGGTGGGATGCAATCTCTGAAATTGGTATTCGAAGGTTGGCAGGGGCACCAAACCAGCCTGTTTCACGCCATCGCCCCTTTGAATAGCGAGCAGCTGGCATGGCGGCCAGATCTCGCTGATACTCGGCCTGCAAGGAATCGAAGCCTTTGAACTGGGGGACCTGTTCGGCCAACTCACCCTGCCCCCACGGGCGGGATGATGCCGAAGGCCGGATCAGGGTGCGCTTTCCCCCTGCCCCGCCCCTCGGGCCCGGGCTGCGATCAGGACCAGGCCGAGCAGCGCCGCGGCCATCACGAAGGATACCGCGGCAAACTGGACCCGGTTTCCGCCTGTGCCGGGCACCTCCCCCTCCTCCGGCGCTTCCGAAACGCCTGAGTCAAAAAACACGAAAGCGGGGGAGCTGACCTCATTAAATGTCGCCAGCACCTCCAGATAACGGGTGCCGTACTTTTCACTCGGCTCCAGGTGGGTGTTCTCGCTGAATTCATTCCAGCTGATCAGGCCAATCGCATCGGGGATCGAGGCCAGGGCGGTATCCATCTGGCTGCGCAGAGTTTCCCCCTGGTTCCGCTCGACGACGCGCGTCCCCCCGATCAGGCGGGCGTCGAAACCGGGCGCGGCAGGGGCGATCCACAATCCGCCGCGGGCGTGCACGGCCTCGGAGAAACCCTGCAGTTTTCCGGCGTAATCCGGAAACGTGTCCGGGTTGACCGAAGACCAGTAGTATGCGTTTCCATCCACCAGATGCGCCAGGCGCTCGTAGCCTTCCCTGTTGCGTTCGGAGGCCAGGATCAGCATCCGATCTCGGTGCACGGCGGTCACGTCTTCGATCTCGGCCTCAGAGAACTTCCAGGTACCGGACCAGATCACAAGCGGGCGGCCGTAGTAATTGAAAACCGGATCCTGCCCGTAGATCTGGAAAAAATATTCCAGGTCATTGGAGATTCGTTCGTTGGAAAGCGGATCACGCTCGAAGTCCAGACCCTGGTAAATGATGAACAGCTTGAAGTCCTTCTCCCGGGCGACCTCGGCGAGCTGGGACAGGCGCGGGTTGAGCACATCGGTGCTCTTCCAGCTGACGATAAATCCGTCAATGCCCGCTTCCAGCGCCCAGTCCACATGCTGCTCCATCACGTTCCGGTCGTCGCTGGAATAGCGCCCCAGGATTGGGTAATCCGTTTTGGCGCGGTTCCAGGAGTTCGGATCGAACCAGATGTAATAGTACGCCAGCACCGGGATCGGATTTTCGGCCGCTCTCACCGGATGCAAATGCACCGCCAGCAGGAAGGCCATGCAGGCGACGGTCATCAAAACAGGCTTCCTCATTTCAGGCAATTCCCTCCGACAGGAATTTTCTCAGCCGCCCGACCACGATAACCCCACCCCCGGCCAGCAAAGCGAGGCTCGCCAGCGCGGCCAGGTCCAGCCCGGTCAGGGCCGGCAAGTTTATCGATTGGCTGCGCGAAAGGATGATGGACACCGGAATGCTGTAACCGGAGATACCGGTCAACCGGGCCTGGTAATCGCCGCGCGCCAGGGCCTGCAAGGCCAGCTGGCCCTGGGAGTCGAACGGGTAGCGGCGCACACTTCCGTCCGGGAAGGTGATCTCCACCCCGTCGCCGATGGCATGGTGGAAAAACAGGTCCCGGGCGTAGAATTGGGTGTCAAAGACCAGCAGCTCCAGCGGGAGCACGCCTCCCTGCTGGACCGTCATGCGCTGCTGGCCGCGGTTGACTACGTTGGATCCGTCCACGATCACGTTCTGGATGGAATGCACCACCGAAACGCTGTCCAGCCCGCTGACCCGGTTGAAGATCACGCTGCTCTCCAGCCAGGCAGGTTCGCCCGCGGGCAGCGTGCGGTATCCCCCGTTGCTGCTGCGAATCGCGACCGAGTCCACCCGCAGAGAGGGAATCGCTTCCCCATCCGGGCCGAAAAATTCGAAGGCCACCCGGTGCTCGATCTCAAAGCCGGCCTGGAAAACCTGGTCGCCGGCGATCTGGACCGTGCGCAGGCTTTCCACCTCCCCCCCATCCCAACTGCGGAAGGTCCTGCGCACCCCTTCGGGAGGTGCGGGCAGGGGCAGCAGTTCGAGCGCATAAGCACCGGGCTGGTGGACCACGATCTCCGCCAGCCCATCCTGGCGAGATTGAAACGGCTGCCCGTCCAGGGAAAACGTGATTCCCGCGATCGGAGGCAGGACCTGGATGGTCAGCAGGGCGGGGTCGATCAGGATCTCCAGGCCGGTCCGAAAAGGCGGCAGCGTCCCGCGGCCATCATAAACCGCCTCCAGCAAATACACTCCCGCAGGCAGCCGGCGACCGAAACGCAAAACGGCCAGCCCATTCGAATCGGTCTGAGCGGCGCCGATCGGCGTGCCGTCCAGGTAAAACAGAACCGTCTGGTCCGCAAGAGGGGTGGCGCCCGTATCCAGCAGCCGGGCGGCCAGGCGCAGCTGTTCACCGACTTTGTACACACTCTCACCGATGAGGGCCAGGCCGCTCGCCGGCCCGTCCTGGGCCAACCCCGGTGAGAAAACCAGCGCGCCCAGCCACAGGGCGAGGGCCCCAGCCATCATGCGCAGGATCTGTTTCCGCCTCACGGCTCCGCCTCCCCTGGTGTTTCCGGGCGTTCGGGCACCGCCTGCCGGAAGAGCGCGGCCGTGCTGAGGGCCAGACCCAGCGCCACGGCCAGCCCGTACGACATGCGCAGTACCCAAAGACGGGGGGCGGGCGTTTCTGACTCCAGCTGCCGCTCCCAGGGGATGATGCGGGCCGGGCGGGGCGGGGCGGAGAAATCGAATGCCGGTTCCAGGCTGTTGGCGCGGGCATCGCGCTCGGACAAAGGCGCCAGATCCCAGTTCCGTTCGATGAAAGCCAGGATGGAGGTGAAATCGTAGGTGGTGCTGTCCACGTGGCCGCGCCGGGCGTAGGGGCTGACCAGCAGCGCCGGTACCCGGAACCCGTAGCCGAAGGAATCTACCTGCGGTGGTGGGACGTGGTCATACCAGCCGCCCCAGTCGTCGTACGTCAGGAGGAATGCCGAACGCTCCCAGGCCGAACTCTGCATCAGGGCCTGCAGCACGTTCTTCACGAACAACTGCCCTTTCTCCAGGCCGGTCAGCGGGTGCTCGGTGGCGCCTAACGCCAGCATGTAGGACACTGCCGGTAGCGTCCCCTCTCGCAGGTCACGGTAATAATCCTCCATCGGGACGATGTTCTGCGCCAGGGCGGGGTCGTCGATGAAACGGTCGAAGCTCAACAAGGGAACCCACTGCACCTGCGGGTCCAGGAATCCTCCGGATCCCAGGTTGCGGTAATTTAAGGTCGGGTCGTAGTTGTTGACGTAAAACTTCCAGCTGATCCCGGCCTCTTGAAGGCGATCGAAGATCGTGGGGATATCGCCGAACCCGCCTTCGGGAATGCGATTTTCCGCGTTGCCCGGCACCCCCGCCACCAGGTACATGCGATTCCAGATGCTGCCCCCTGCCGCCGAGCTGAAAAATCGATCGAATAGCACGTACTCATCGGCCAGGTTCCAGTAATATGGCAGCTCGCGGTCGTCGTAATAGCCCATCGAGATGCGCCCGTCCTGCCCCAACTGGTTCAGAGCATGCACGAACCCGTCCATGGCGCCCCGGTTGAACTGGGCATGGAAAGTGGAGTTGCTGTGGTCCAGGTCGGCGATCGAGCTGTCCCCGATGGGGTAGGGGCGGACGCATCCACCGGCCGGCTCCCCGCCCTCGTTCAGGGTTTCCGGGATGCACGTGCCGGGCGGCAGCCCATCGGCCCCCGGATACGTCCCGAAATAATTATCGAATGAGTGGTTCTGCTGCATCAGCACGATAAAATGTTCGATCGGCGTGCGGGTGAGAGGCTTTGTTTGGGCGCGCCCGATCGAAGCCGGCAGAAGGACGATCCCGATCCCCAGGAGCAGGCCGAACTTCAGGAGCCTCACGGCCGCACCTCGAAAATGATGATCGCCGGCTGGCTGATCGGGCTGCCGCCGATCCCGGCGGCAGGGGTCGATTCGATGTGCACGATCCGGGCGTTGTATTTCTGGGCGTACGCCAGCAGTTTCTGCGAAAAGAACTCGGAGCGGGAAGCGGAATAAACGTCCCAGACCAGGTACTGGATCTCCCCGCGCCGGATCTCCAGGTCCGGGTTGCGGATCGGCGTGTACGAAGGGTTGCGGTACAGCGGGTTAGGGCTGACGGACAGGCCCAACGCACGCCGGTGGCCGTAAAACTGCAGGATGTTGGCCATGGATGGACCGATGGTCATCACCGTCGTCCCATCTGCTGTGTGCGCCTCAAGCCACCGGCCGGCCTCCCGCCCCCCAGCAATACCTCCGGATCCGGCCAGCACCAGCTCCGAGCCCAGCGGGAGAAAGACAGGCAGGGCGGCATATAACAATGAAAGGGCCACCACCACCCCGGCCAGCCAGTGGTAGCCGATCCCCCAGCGGCGGAAGACGGAGATAGGTGTGCGTGGGAACCAACATCCCAGGAACCTGCCCGCCAGGAGCGCGACCGGCGGCGCCAGCGGCAGCAGGTACAGGAAGCCTTTGGTCGGCCAGAGCTGGAAAAACCCCAGGGGGATGGCGATCCAGGCCAGCAGGAGGGTTTCCCGCCAGCTGCGCCTGCGGAACAACAGCAGGAGACCGAGCAGCGCGCAGAGCAACACGACCAGACCTATCTCGTGTGGGACGGTCGACAGGTAAAAATCGGGGGCGTGGTTGGGGGGCCGAAACAGCTGCCAGATCAGGTAGGGGGAGGCGTTTTCCGAACCCCCACCGCCGGCAGCCAGGATCGAGAGCGGGTACGGCAGCACCACGGCTGCGAAGACCAGCGACGCCCCGGCGACGTCCCGCAGGCGCAGGCGGATCTCCGGCACGAGGCCGAAGAAAACGAACACCGAGGCCCAGAAAAGCACCGCCGTCTCCTTGGCCAGCACCGCCAGCCCCAGGGCTGCCCCGGCGGCGTACAGCCAGCCACGGGCCGCCTCCTGGGCATAGCGGACGATGAACAGCATGGCCAGCAGGGAAAAAAAGGTCATCGGCCCATCCAGCAGGGCCTGGCGGGAGCCGATGATGTGGTAGGGCATCAGCGCCAGGATCAGGGCGGCGAAAAATCCGGCCCGCTGCCCATACATTCGTTCCCCCAGCAGATAGACCAGAAAAACAGAACCCAGGCCGAACAGCACGCCTGCCAGCCGGGCGGCGTAGTCCGAAATCCCGGCTGAGAAAACCAGGGAGAGGATGAACTGGAAAAGCAGGGGGTGGGCCCGGAAGACCGGAAAGAGCTGCACCAGGTCGGGGTGGCGGGCGATCGCCGCCGCTTGCCCTGCATAAACCGCCTCATCGCTATTGAACCCAAACGCGTTGAGCGCTGCCAGCCGGAAAACGGCTGCTGCCGCAAGGATCAGCAGCAGAGCGGCGGACCGGCCGGAGACCAGGGAGAGTCCGGCCAGGCGCTGCAGCGGCGTGCGGGCGCGGATCTGCCCTTCCGAGATCCGCCCCGAAGATCCCGGCAGGGCCTGTGAAGCTCTTTCGTTCATTAAAACTCAGATTTCGGCGGATTTGCGCTGCTGGACATGGACTTGAATCGGTTTGCGGGCGACCCGCTGGGTTTTCAGATCGTTGCTGTGAGTCATCAGCCCGGGAATCCGGCGCCACCATTGGTAATTGGGGTCAAAAATCAGATCGGCCGGGACTCGATGCAGGGCGCGGGAGATGATCGCCTGCTCGTAATGGGCCAAGTCCCGCCCGTTCAACTGCCGGAGCGCAGTTGCGATCTGCGGGTACGGCGGGAAACTATAAGCGTCCTCGCCGTTTTCCAGCAGGATCTGCTCCGCCTTGCGCTTCAGCAGGCGCACTTTGCGGCGCTTGCCGCGGGCGATCACGATCACCCGGCACAGCTGGGCCGTCCTTTCGGTGCGCACCCGGGGGATCAGCCTGGAAATGTGGTATTTGGGCGGCGGCACTAGCATTTGGACCAGGGCATTGAGGCTGGCGACCGGCAGGTTGAGCCTGGCAAGCAGGAATCCAGCCCTGCGCCCCAGGCGCGAGTGCAGGCTGCTCTGGACCTGCAGCCCCAGACGCTCTTTCAAGTTCAGCCGGGCGTCGTCGACTGCCCGCAGCGTGTGGCGGCTGATCGTCAGCGGCTTGGGGAAATTGTACAGGCGGCCGTCTGCGGACAAAATGGTCATGTCATCCGAGAGGAAGGAAAACGCATACAGGTTGAGGGTCTTTAAGATGGTGGTGGTTTTGCCGGTATCGGTGCGGGCGGTGATCAGCGCCGCCTTGCCGTCATAGGAGATGCAGGCCCCATGGATCAGCGCATACCCGCGCGCCACCAGCGACCAGCGTAGGAGCGGCTCGACCACATTGGTGTACAACACGTGGGGCGATTTCCCGATCAGCGGTGAAGCAGCCACATCGACCTGCTCCCCCCGGCGGATCCGCAGACGAAAGCCGAGGGACCCCAGGCGCTCCTCGTACAGGATGTCCCCCTTTCGGGGTTCGGGATCCGATAAGTTTCCGATCTGGACGAGGATATCCGCTGGCCCTTCCAACTCCGGCACCTTGAAATAAGCCAGCTCCGGCAGGGGGACGCCTGATTCCACCCGGATCACTCCATGGATATCATAAAAATGGGCTGTGCCGGTTGACATGGAACCTCCTTTGGACCAGATCCAGCGGCTGGATACCAGGTACCGGATGGCGGTGGCGACAGCGATCGAGATCAGATTAGATATGAGGTAATGAATGCCGAGGAAAGCCACCAGGGAGGTCAGGATCGGCCCGCGCAGCAGAAAGAACAGGTTGTTGAGTGCAAAGAAACCTGCCCAGCGGGCGAGGCTCCCCCGCCGGTTGTTCTCTTTTCCAAATACCAGCAGGTCGGTGAAGATGAAATTCCATGCGGTCGAGCCCTGCACAGCCAGGAGGGCGGAGAGCAGGTAATGAAATCCCAGCAGTTCGGTGAAGGCGAACAGGAGGGCGGTGTTGACGAACAGGCCTGTGGCGCCCACGGCTGCAAAACCGAGAAAATGCCGGCTGGCCTGGATCCGCAGGCGCCCCAAAAGCCGCAGGAAGCGCCCCATCTCGAGCAACCCGGCTTTGCTGGCCCCCTGGTGGCGGCGGCCGATCTGGAAAGGCAGCTCGCCCACCCGCAGGCCGGGGGTCCGCACCAGGATCTCCAGCAGAACTTTGAAGCCATCCGGGGAGAGCAGCTCCCGGCGCAGGGCCGCTCGCCGGACGATAAAAAACCCGGTCAGTGGGTCGCTCGTTTTCTTCAGCTTCCCCGGGAAAAACGCCCGTGTCAGCCAGGCCAGGAGGGTGGAGAGCCGAGAGCGTCCGGGGCTGAGCCCCGCCAGCCCATCCTGGCGGCGCATGCGGCTGGCGACGACCAGATCGAGCGAATCCTGCCGGGCTTTTTCAAGCAAACCGGGGATCCGTTCGGGTGGGTGCTGCAGGTCCGCGTCCATCACGCAGACCCAGGCCCCGCGCGCCACGGCGAATCCTTCCAGCACCGCACCGCCCAAGCCTCCCTGCCGGGACCCCGGTGGGCGGTGGATCAGCCGCAGGTTCAAGCCAAACGCCTTTTCTGCTTCTCGAATGCAGGCGGGCGTGTCATCGTCGCTGTCGTCGACAAAAATCAGCTCCCAGCCCAAACCACGCAGGGCGGATGCAAGCCGGGCGGTCAGCAGACGGATATTGTCTCGCTCGTTCCGGGTCGGGATCAGCACGGATACCTGCGGTACGGTACGATTTTCAGCCATGGGGGACTACGCCGTGAACCCGGCGTCTCATTTTGAGTATAAACGTGTTGGGCCGGAATCCGGCTAGGAATTCTGTAGGACTGCGGATGGGGGAGGCGCCCCGGGATGTTTTATGGATACACTGCCTGGCCGGAACAGACCTGCGGCAGGCAAGCGGCTGGTATCGAAACCGGTGAAAGGGCTTATGCTGGGAGCCTCAAAAAGATGTCTTGCCTTCCAGTTGCTCCCAAGTAGACGTACTTGGAGTACGCTGAATCAACCGATCCGCGCAGGACCATACGGTCAAACCTACCGGATACCCTCAATAAATGGCTATGCGCAGCTCTTTGCCGTTTCCCCCATTGACGTTCACGCCCTGCTCCCCATTCGCACCGATTATTGCAGGAACAGCAACCCCAGCAACAAACCGGACACCAGGCTGGCGACAACGGTCCGGAAGACGTTCGAGCGGTTCCAGCGCGGTTCGAATTTCCGCCGCGCATTTTGGAGCGCAGCCGCATCCAGCTCGCTCAGATCGAGCGCCTGGAGCCGGTTGTTGAGGGGGATGTTAATGGTCATGGTGGGCAGCTGCACACCGAAAAGATACAGCACCGTGGCTGATAGGAGAAGAAGGCGCTCCAGGCCGGCCAGGCGGTTGAAACCCAGGATCGCCGAAAGCAACAAAAACAAGATCGAACCGACCCAGGCCAGCATGAACACGGGCTGGTTGTTTTGGATCACCCGATCCATCACCTTAAAGGCCTGCAGAAAATCCCGGTCGCTCAACGCCTTGATCCCCGGCATCGCCACCACGGCAAAGGCAAACAGGAAGCCGGCCACCAGGGAACATAAAAATGCGGCCAGGATCAAGACCGCCTGAAAAATCCCTTCCATAAGCATCCCTCGCTTTCCTTTTAGTAAACCCGAAATGCGGGTTTTCAAAGTTCGGGTTTTCGATCCAGGCAACTTGCGCCGAACCTTCGCAACCCCGGAACAGGCGCAACCTGCAATCGCTCAGGCAATGCACTTCGTGCCAATTCATTTGTGAGCCGATTTTTTTCCATTCTCAATAAATCGATACGCAGTGACCATCGACCCGGCAACACAATCGTAACCGATGATGACCGGCGCGATCGGGGGATAGGACCAGGTTCCTTGATTCAATCCGGCGGGCCAAACACCTGTGGGGCAAACAATAGCTCCGCCATATCCTTCACAATCGCCTGCGAAGCGTTTCGGCGCTCAAGATACACAGGCCACAACAGGTCAAACCAGGGGGAAAGCAGATGGGCTGCCAGGCACCGCCGGGCCAGGCGGTCCGGCCGACTCGCACCGCCAAAATAAGCCTCCAGGCAGGCTTGCATCGCCTCCCAATCAGGCCCGGGCAAAGGCTGCCAGACCCCATTGAATGTCCAATGCCAAAGGCACACCCAATCCCATTCCGCCGGACCCAGGACGGCATCCGACCAATCCACCATCCCACTGACCCGCCACCCATCCTCATGCTGTGCCAGGTAAACATGGTGATGGGAGAGATCAAAGTGGGTCACAGCATGCGAGCCGGCGAGCAGCACCGGAGCTTCTTCATACAAAAACCTCAGGAGCGCCTCACGCTGTGGGAGGGGAAGTTGGGCAGTTGCCTTGATAAGCTCCCCAGTCTTCTGCCGGGCAGTGTTCATAATGACAGTTTGATCGCGAAGACCGAGCTGCTGTCCTTGTAGCTGCAGTTGCGCGCCCGGCAAATGGTGAACCGCTGCCAGCGACACTCCCAAATCCCCGGCCAGGGCCAGACGGGTATCAGGCGACAACCCGTCCCAGACCCGATCCATCGGCTCGCCCGGCAGCGCCGCCAGAAACAGGTATGGCCAGCCAGCCGGGATCGTTCCCCAGGAGCCCGGAGATGGCGCCGCGTGCACCGCCAGGCCGGCGCACATCTCCAGCAGCTTGCGCTCCGTGGCGAAACGCCAATCGCGCGGAGGCCCGTAAATCTTGAGGTACCAGTCCGCCCCGACACGAAAAACCGCGTTTTCCGAGTGCCTGGTTTCCCAGGTTTTCAGGAGGCCGATTTCACGCCCGGCCAGCCCCGCCTGCGCACAGGCAGCGGCAGCCATGTCCAGCCAGGGATCCATTGGGCTCGCCTTTTTCATACCATTCGCTTTCGTTTAGCTTCCGGACGCGGCTACCACGCGCAGTTGATTTGGGATGACCTGATCGCATAACGCCATCACCCCGGACCAAAGTTCCGTAAACTCGGCGCTTCTCAGCACGCGCTCAACGACATCTGGATCATTCACAGGCGCAAAAGAAATGAACCTGCTCGGGCCATCGCGATCCTCCATGAGGACCGCGCCGCGTCCGGAAGCCGTTCGGCGAGCCATTCACTCGATTGATCCCAGGCGGCGATGAAATCTGGTTCCTTTCCTGGTTTTACGCTCCAAATCCCGACCCTGTAGATCTGCCCAATTATTTCCATGGAAAGACTCCTATTCCTGATTCGACCAGAATTGGACTGCTCCGCCGTTATATCCGCGGCTGCAAAGGGGGCGGCGGCTCCTCTCGCCATAGACGATATAAATCGACCGCCCGCCTGAGCATCCATACTTGGACAGAGGGATGGAATTGCAGCTCTTCTGCCTCCAATTCTCGCAAGGACCACCAGCGAAAGTTGCTGCCGCGCATATCATCACCCGGATGGATCGGGCCGCCCTGATACAAGAATAAATAATAGCTGGCCAGCATGAATCGGACCCTGGAATCGTAATGAAAGGATTCCAGATGGACGATTCCCATCGGTCGAACCCGGATCCCGGGCCCTAACTCCTCGTAAACTTCCCGCAGCGTGCCTTCCAAAATGGTTTCTCCTGCTTCAAGGGCCCCGCTGACAACCTGCCAGCCCTGGTCGCCGGCCGGATTAAGAAGGAGGAGAAATCTCTCGTCAGAATTGACCAGTATCGCCTGGACCGCAACCGGAAATGCCGCAAAACGGCGAAACCTGGGGCCTTCAGAGGTGACGTATGGTCTGGATGTGGCCATGGTTGCTCCGATCAATCGTCTCGGCAAGTGATGAAAATGGGTAAATGTAAAAGAGACCTTGAAAAATGCCATATTTCGCCCGGCCTTGCATTCATCGCGCCGGACGAGCCCACACGCTAACGGTAGCTACATTGCTAGCGCCTTCGCCCGGGCAGCCAGCGGCCAACCTGCCTTTTGTAGGCCTCGTATTCCGCTCCGAA
>JBFKII010000060.1:0-16391 GCA_041632295.1 Anaerolineales bacterium
ACGGTGCGTTGATCAACATGGTGCTGTACGCCATGTTGGGCATTTTCCCGAGGCCTGATTTTGAAGGACCGCGGTTTCCGCATGCCAACACCGGGTTCTCGCGGATGGCCTATTCGCCTGAGCGGCACCAATGGCTGCTTCTGGCCGTCAACGATCACTCCCATGCCCATGGAATCTGAAGCGGTTTACCATCTCACCATGCTGCGACATGCCGAGTCGCAGGGCAATGCATTCCAGGTCTGGCAGGGCCAGGAGGATTACCCGCTGACCGCCCGTGGCCTTGAACAGGCTCAAGCGCTCGCCTCGCGTTGGCGCAAAGAAGGTGTGAGGTTCGATCGGCTTATCAGCAGCCCGCTCACGAGAGCGGCTGACACAGCCCGGGCTATCGCTACCGTTTTAAATTTGGAAATTGAAACCCACGAAGATTGGATAGAGCGGGATAACGGGGTCCTTGCCGGCACACACCGGGATGAGCGCCCACCCATGCCGGATTTCATCCACACGTATATGCCGGTTGGCGAGAAAGGCGAATCGGCCAATGCCCTGTTCTTGCGGGCCGGACGGGCATTGCACGCTGTGCTGGACGGACCCCCGGGACGCGTCCTGATCGTCTCCCACGGCGGCATTTTGAATATGGCCGTTTATGCCGTACTCGGCATCGCACCACTGGCCCATTTCCGGGGACCGCGCTTCGCTTTCGGCAACACGGGCTTCGCCTCCCTGGTTTACGACCCTTTGCGTGGACAATGGAGGGTGATAGGGATCAATGACACACGCCACCTGGCAGCGATCGGTGAACCGCCGATCTGGCAGCCATGAGATTCCTGGTCGTCGGGGCCGGGGCAATCGGAGGGTATGTCGGCCTCAGCCTGCATGGCGCCGGGCACGACACCGTTTTCCTGTGCCGCCCACGGACAGCCGGCGCCATACGCCAGGGTGGGTTTTGGTTTGTAACAGGGGGTGAGGAGAACGTTTTCCAGCCGCCCGTGGCGGAGGAGCCTGGAGAAGCTTTCGCAGGCGGCGGTTTTGATTTTACGCTGGTAGCGTTGAAAAATTACGACACCGAAAAAGCACTGCGCCCACTCTTGCCTTACGGCGACCAAATGGGCGCACTGGTTTGCCTCCAAAACGGCGTAGAGGCCGAAGCGGAGCTGGCACGGCTTTTTGATCGCCAGCCCATCATCCCGGGCACGGTCACAACGGCAGTGGGGAGGCCGGCCAGCAACCGGGTTGTGGTCGAGCGGCTGCGAGGAATTGGCATCGCGGGGCAGACTTCCGGGGCGAAGGCGGTTTCAGGAGAGATGGCGCGTGCCGGGCTGAACGCCCGGCATTATGCCGATGCGCTGGCCATGAAATGGTCGAAGCTGCTGACGAATCTGACCGCAAACCCGCTATCCGCGATCCTGGATATGAACCCCGAGGAGATTTTTTCAACCCCAGCCCTATTCGACCTGGAGATGCGCCAGCTCAAAGAAGCCATGGCGGTGATGCGGAAGGTCGGGGCTCGCGTGATCAACCTCCCAGGTACTCCCGTGGTCCTCCTGGCCGCTGCGGCAATGAACCTGCCACCTGGATTAGCCAGGTTGATTTTGGCGCCCGCACTGGGCAAAGGTCGGGGCGGAAAAATGCCCTCTTTCCACGCGGACCTGCATTCCGGGAAAGGCCGGACGGAAGCGCCGTACCTGCACGGCGCGGTGGACCGGGTCGGGAGTCGGGTCGGAGTGGATGCACCGGTTTGTCGGTTCCTGTCAGGCACTTTGGAGCGGATGGCGACTGGGCAGCTCGCGCTCGATACGTATGCCGGCGATCCTCAAAAATTGATCCGGGATTTGATTTCGCGAGAGCCCCACTCTTGAACGGTCAAGGAATTCAACCGATCCGGGCCTGCATCCGGCTCCCGCTGGTGAGGGTGTGATGCGGAAATTTTTATTCGCACTGGCGATATTGATCGGCATCCTCTTTGTGATCTCCAATTTCACTCGCGTGGAGGAGGTCGCTGCGACGATCGAGCGCTCCGATTGGCGATTCCTGCTGATCGCCATCGTTGTGCAGGCTTTCTGGATCCTGAACAATGCGGCGATGTACCGGGAAATTTACCGCGCGCTGGGGGTGGAGGAAAAGATCGGAACTCTGTTCATGCTTGCCTCGGCATCCATTTTTGTGAACGTGATAACGCCGAGTGGCATGATGGGGGCCGTCACGCTGTTCATCGACCAGGCGCGGCGGGAGCGGTATTCAGTTGCCAGGGCGACGATGACGGGACTGCTGTTCGTGCTCTTTGACTACCTCGGGCTGATATGCGTGCTTTCCCTGGGGCTGGTCGTCCTGATTCGAAGAAACAACCTGGATCCGCCGGAGATTATCGCCTCGCTGATTTTGGTCTCGATCGCTATTGGCCTGGCTGCCCTTTTTGTGATCGGGATGCGATCGATCGATCAACTCGGGCGGGTGCTGGCCTGGGGTGCCAGGCAGCTCAACCGCATTTTGCGGCCTTTTCTGCGGCGGGAGTATGTCCCGGAGCAACGCGGCCACGAATTTGCGCGCGAGGCAGCGGAGGGCTTCAAAGAGTTGCAACACAACAGGCAGGGCCTGCTGCGCCCTTTCGCTCTATCCTTGAGCGGTAAGGCGCTATTGGTAGTGGTGTTATTCCTGGTATTCGTCGCCTTTCGCACGCCATACACCCCCGGAACGCTGCTGGCAGGGTTTACGATCGGTTACCTGTTTCTGATCGTTTCCCCGACACCTGCCGGCATCGGGATCGTTGAGGGGGCGCTAACCCTTGGTCTGCGCTCGCTGAACGTGCCGCTGGGAGATGCGACTGTGATCGCATTGGCATACCGCGGTCTGACGTTTTGGCTTCCATTTTTGTGGGGCATAATGGCGATGCGCTGGCTGAGCGCCCAACCGACTGCGCGCAAAGCAGAGAGTTGAGGCCTCAGGCGGCTGGTTCGGGGGTCAGGCGCACAATTTCAACAGGCACGCCCGTATTCGCTTCCATCTGGCGGGCAAAGTTTTCCACACCATCTTCAGAAAAATGTTGTCCCGCTCGCGCCTGGGACCCGCCGATGACGAGCAGTTCCGCCTGATATTCGCGGATCACATTTTCTATCTCGTCCTCCACCGCACCGCGCCGTACGGTGGTTTCGACGTGCACGCCAGCCTGGCGAGCGCGGATTTTGGCGATGTTGAGCGTGGCCTCCGCAAACCAGAACAACTCATGGCTGATGGCGGGGACGAGTTGTTCGTCCAGATCAAGCCTGGTATCCGGTGCGACTACGTACACAAAGACCAAGCCAGCCTGGCGCTCCAGTGCCAGTTGAACTGCCCTGTTTTGAAGGGGACGGCTCGCTTCACCACTGCGAGTGGCGCATACAATCGTACCCATTTCAGCCTTCCATCTTCCTGGCTTCGTTTCGGTCAAAACTGGCCTCAATCGCTTCCCAAGCCTGGATCCGGTGGTCCACTTCCTTCAATTCCTGTTCGTACACCTCTTCTGAGATCATGTTGCGACGGTAAATCTCGGCCAGGGTCGCCCTGGCGGTATACAGCATTTCCCGGCGGATCTGGATCAGAAGCTGTTGTTCCAGTTCGGGGTGCTCGGCCAGGATCTGGTTGACTGACCGGTCGGCCGAGTCGGAGAGCGCCTGGTAAAGGATATCGGCCACCAGGCCCTCCCGGTGCAGGCGCGCCAGCCCTTGCTTTTCGGCCCTGGCAATAAACAGGCTGGCGATCCGCCGCTGCGCCTCGGATTTCTTGGCAATCTCTGATAGCCCCAGGCGTTTGATCAGAACCTCGATAGACAGCCCCTGGGCCACGAGCGTGAACAAGACAACCCCGAAGGTCATCGCCTGGATCGGGCCCGCACCGGGGATCCCTTCCAGGCTGAGCGCCAGCGCCAGGCTGACCGCGCCGCGAAGCCCTCCCCAGAACATGATGTGGCGAAAACTGACAGGTATCCAATTCCCCAACTTTCCGCTCAGCCAGGTCATGAAGTAGACCACCAGGCCGCGGCTGAGCAATATGGCCAGGATGGCATACAGGATCGGCAGCGCGTTTTCGGCGAGTTCGAAAAGCTCGATGCGCAGCCCGATCAACAGGAACACGATGGAGTTGGCGATAAAGCTCAGAAATTCCCAAAAATTATCCAGCGCAATGCGGGTGGTCGGCGAGATGTTTTTCAGACCGTAACTGCCGACGTAAATTCCGGCAGCCACCACGGCCAGAATGCCGCTGGCGTGGACGGAGGCCGCCGCAACGTAAGCGCCAAAAGCCAAAGTCATGGTCAGGGTGGTCTCAATCAGGTAATCATCGATGCGGACCAAGATCAGGCTGGTCAACGCCCCGAGCGCCAGGCCAACCAGGATTCCCCCGCCGGCTTCCTGAATGAATATACCCGCCGCCTCGGCGAAATTGAATCCGGCTTCCGGCTCGCGAACCAGCCCAAGGGCGATCACGAAGATGACCACTGCGATGCCGTCGTTTAACAGGCTCTCCCCTTCAACCAGCAGCGCCAGGCGCTTGCTGACCCCCAGACTGCGGAAAAAAGCGATCACCGCCACGGGGTCCGTCGCCGAGATTAAAGCCCCGAAAGTGATCGCCAGAACCAGCGCAGTGCCGGCCGTGGTGTGCACGATCCAGCCCACAATGAAACTGGCGATCAGCACGCCGGGGGCCGCCAGCAGCAGGATCGGCAGCAGGTCCTTGCGCAGATCGCGCCACTTGACATGCAGTGCGGCTTCAAAAATCAACGGCGCCACCAACATGGCAAGCAGGAACTCTTCCAGGATCGGGCCGGAAACCAGCCCCTCTGCGTCGGTCAGAGCGGGGAAGATCTGCCGGCGTACATCCGCCAGCAAAGGCAGGTCGGCCATGGCGGACAAAGCCAGGCCGGCGAGCACGAGGGCGACCGTGTATGGCAGCTTGACCCGCCGGGTCCGAATCGCAATGGCGATCACGGTTGCGATCAGAATGATCGTCAGGAAGATCAGCTCGATACGCAGCAGTGGGGCTTCTTCTTCCGCCAGGAAGATGGTGTTCAGGAGAATATCGACCATTTCCAAATGATTTAACCATAAAAAAGGTTCAGGGCCAACCGCGGTAAAATCCGATCATAGCGCCCGAGTTTGGATATTCACGGGCGTCAACAGGAGTAACAGATGCATTTTGAATTGAATGAAGAGCAGCGATTGTGGCGGGATGTCGTCCATGATTTCGTTGCCAAGGAGGTCAAACCCCTGGCCCGGCAAGTGGACGAAACCGCTGCGTTCAATTGGGACGCGGTTCGAAAAATGGGGCCGGTCGGTTTACTCGGCTTAAACATTCCAGAAGCGATGGGGGGCGCGGGGGTGGACGCGATCAGCGCAGCGCTGGCGATCGAGGAACTGGGGTGGGGCTGCGGGTCGACCGCCCTGGCGATCGCTGCGCATAACGGCCTGGGTTGTGCGCCGGTAGCACAGTTCGGCTCCCAGGCACTGCAAGAAGTCTATCTGCCGAAGGCTGGCAGCGGAGAGGGGGATCTGGCTGCGCTGGCGCTCACAGAGCCAGGTGCAGGATCGGACTTGAAAGGCGGTGTGCGCACGCGGGCCCGGCAGGAGGGGGATGAATGGGTGATTGAGGGGTCAAAAATGTGGTGCACCAATGCCAGTATCGCTGATTTCATCGTCACCCTCGTGCGCACCGATCCCGCCGGAGGTAGCCATTCCCTGAGCCTGATCCTGGTCCCCACCGACGCTCCGGGTTTGCAGATCGGGCCCGCAGAGAAAAAAATGGGTCTGAAAGGCTCCCCAACCCACGCCGTGGCCTACGACCAGGTCCGGGTCCCGCGCCAGAACCTGTTGGGCGAGGAAGGCCGTGGATTGCAATACACGCTGGCCGTGTTGGATGGCGGACGGATCGGGATCGGCGCTTTGGCGTTGGGCCTGGCGCAATCCGCATTCGAGCAGGCGCTGGCGTATGCCCAGGAGCGCTCGGCATTTGGGCGGCCAATCGCCGGCCACCAGGCGATCCAGTGGATGCTCGCTGACGCAGTCACAGAGATCCAGGCCGCCCGGTTCATGGTGTACCATGCCGCCTGGCTCAAAGGGCAGGGCCGCCCGTTCACCAAGGAGGCGGCTATGGCAAAGCTGCTGGCCACGGAAACCGCCGAGCGGGTCTGCCGAAACGCGATCCAGGTCCACGGCGGCTACGGGTACAGCGCCGAATTTCCCGTGGAACTGGCCTATCGGGATGCACGCTTGATGACGATCGGGGAGGGGACCAGCGAGATCCAGCGCCTGGTGATCGCACGCTCGCTGTTGAACTGAAACGAAACTGGGGTCAAACCTGGTGGCCCTGCTCCGAACCGGGGCTCTCGCGCAGCAGTTGGACCGCGTGTGGAACGGCAGGGGCGATCACCTGCAGTTGTTCGACGGCCGCTTTGGGGCTTCCGGATAGGTTCACGATCAGCGTCTGGCCGCGAATGCCGGAAACCCCGCGGGAGAGCATGCCATGCGGGGTGATTTTCATGCTTTCTGCCCGGATCGCTTCGGATAAACCGGGGGCGTTCCTCTGGATGACCGCCGCAGTCGCCTCCGGTGTGACGTCCCGCGGCGCGAATCCGGTTCCCCCTGTCGTCAGGATCAGGTCGGTTTTGTTTTCGTCGGCTTTTTTGGCGAGATAGGTTTCCAGCGCAGGGCGTTCATCGGGGAGAATGTCCTGCCAGGCCACTTTCCAACCAAGCCCCAGCGCAGCCTCGGCCAGCGCCGGGCCGGAGCGGTCCGCCCGTTCCCCGCGAGACGATCGGTCGGATACGGTCAGGATCCCGATCCGCAGCACAGGTTATTCCTCTTCCAGGCCGACCAGTTTTTTCCACTCGTCGTGGATGCCGTCCTCTGTGACGCCGAAGTAAATCCGGTAAGCGCCCTTCGGGGTGCGCTGAGCCAGGTCGAAGCGGTTGAATTTCCCCTGGTTTTGATGGCGGATCAGGCCAATATCGCCCTGCCACTGGATCTCCGCCTTGCCTAGGTCCGCTGGTAGCTTGTCGTAAGCGGTCAGGGCGTAATGCCACAAGCGGCGTGCGGATGAGTGGGTGACATTTTTGACCACATTGCCATTCCGCAGGTCGCGCAAAGTGTAATGGCGCGCCCCTTTGCGATCCTCTACAGCGACGACCTCCACGCCGGTGAGTGGGGGCGAAACCGTTTCCCTGCTCCGATCTCCATCCGGGCTCTTTTCGGCTGGCCTTTCCGGTTTGCCGGCGGGAGGTTTCACGGTCGGTTCCAGGCCCTGTCGCACCAGCTCGACGATCTCGTCCCGCACCGCCAGCCCGGTCTCCGCTTCCGAGCGGACGTAAATCTTGTTGTCGTCGATCGCATAGGGCTGATCTTCGCCACGCGGCACCAGGACACGCAGGATCTTCTTATCGCTGACGGTATGCGTATCCACCGTGCACTGGAGGGGAGGGCTGATGCGGTTGCTGATTTCTTTTTCTAGCTGGCTGACCGCCTGGCTCGGGCGGGTGATACCCAGCACCGGCTTGTTGGGCTCGCTTGGTATTCCGACGTACAGGGTGCCGCCGTTGGTGTTGGCCAGTGCGCAGACATCGGCGATGATGGCGTACAGGTTGCCGCCACGAACGGTCATGCTGGGGTGAAAGTCCTGCACGATATTCGGGCCTTCCTCCTGGGCATGGCGTACGAAATCGAACACCGGCTCCGCTTTTTTGCGGCGGGGGCGTGTGCGGGCAAAATCATTGCTCTTGAACAGCTCTTTCAGGGCCTCGAAAGAAACGCTGCCGATCAGGACCTCGGTCGCCCGGTCCCCGACGCCCAGGTTTTTGCCGCGATTTGGATCAGTGGAGAGGCGGTGTGCGTCTGACCCCTGGATGCAGTGCATGCGCCGAGGGTATTCCGGCTTGGTGCCGTTGAAAAATGCGGCCGTAGTCCGGCGGCCTCCCTGGGTCAGGTCTGTGACCTCAAGGGCGTGCAGGTTTGAATCCTGCGTATAGGCAATTTTCGTCTGACCGCCGAAAGAAAAGCCTCGCATGGCGACGCCGTTGGTGGAATTTGCGTGTGCCGCGATCGCCAGCCCGCCCGCCTGGTTGATGGCCTGGTAGCAGGCCATCACATCGCTGGTGGCGCCGACCGTGGCCGAACCGTCGTCCAGTTTGTCGGCCGGGATATTGAGGCTGAGGAGCAAGTGCTCGATCTCGCGGATCGGTTTGGTGGGCGGGAAGATGCCCAAAATGTGGAACCCGAATGTCGCGGTGAATTCAAAGCCCGGAAGCACCAGGATGCGGTCGGTCAGGCGTCGATATTCGCCCAGCCGCTTTTTTTCCTCCGGATTGATCCGGTTGAGGTCTTCCAGAAGTTTCAGCTGCTGGATCTCTTCCTGCATCGAACGGTAGCCCGCCACGGTGTTGTGGTCGGTAAAAGCGATGATATCCAGTCCGGCGGATTCGGCCTTACGAAGGATATCGAGGTAGGAAACATTCGGCTCCTGGTAGTCACTGGAAGC
Organism: Anaerolineales bacterium; assembly: GCA_041632295.1. Taxonomy (GTDB): domain Bacteria; phylum Chloroflexota; class Anaerolineae; order Anaerolineales; family JABWBV01; genus DATDOR01. The sequence goes on from JBFKII010000060.1 coordinate 8,494, forward strand.
CGGTGTGTGCAGGTGGAGGTCCATGACCCGCCAGGAGCGCTTTTGGGAGCTTTTTCTTTTCGCCATCTCAAGCCTCCTCCGCAGTGCTTTTTACCATTTTGATCAGGTCTTCGGGCATGTAGGGTTTGAGCAGAAATGCGTTTGCGCCCGCTTCCCGGGCGGTTTCTCTATAATCCATGCCGGAACTCAGAATCACACGGGTGTGATTGATTTCCGGATCCTGGCGAATTTGCTTCAGCACGTCGATTCCGTTTTCCCCCCGCAAATTTACATCCAGGAGGACTATATCGGGCTTTTTCTGCTTGATATCCTCAAATATGGAATGGGAACCTTCCCACTTGCTGGTCTTGAAACCCTCCATTTCAAGGAGAGTTTTCAAGAGCAGCAGCATGGTTGGGTCATCGTCAATCAGCATGATGTTTTTCATGATTCATTTGCCTTTTTCTCGCTGAACACCATCTGAAGAATATCGTCCACGGTTTCTACATACACAAATTCGATCCCTTCGATATTCTCAGGGTCTAGCTCTTCTAAATCCGATTCGTTTTGCCGGGGCAGGATGACGGTTTTCAAGCCGGAGCGGTGCGCGGCCAAAACTTTTTCCTTAATTCCGCCAACCGGCAGCACCTGGCCGCGCAATGTGATTTCACCGGTCATCCCGGCATCCGGGCGGACGCTCCGGCGAGTCACCAGGGATACCAGGGCGACCGCAATTGTCACGCCGGCGGAAGGCCCATCTTTCGGCTGGGCGCCGGCAGGTATATGGATGTGGATATCCCGCTGCTTGAAAAATTCGGGTTCCAGGGCCAGCTCCTCCGCCCTGGAGCGGACGTAGGAAAACGCTGCGTGGGCGGATTCCTGCATGACCTCCCCAAGCGACCCTGTTACCTGGAACTGGTTATTTCCGGGCATGTCGGTCGCTTCAATAAAAAGCACATCCCCTCCGGTTTGGGTCCAGGCCAACCCGGTGGCCACGCCTGGAATGGCGGTACGGGTGATGATCTCCTCCGTGGCCTGAAAACGCGGCCTTCCCAACAGCTCCCGGACCTTCTCTGGGGTAATTTCTATCTGCTCCAGCGAGCCTTCTGCGATCTGGGTCACCACCTTTCGGCAGATGGAACCGATGCGCCTTTCCAGGTTCCGGACCCCCGCCTCCCGGGTGTGCGACCGGATGATGGCGGCGTAGGCCTCTTCGGAGATGCTGATCTCCTCCGGCAGCAGGCCGTTTTCTCGCTGCTGGCGGGGCAGGAGATACTGGCGGGCGATGGCCACTTTTTCTTTCTCGGTGTATCCCGATATCTGGATGATCTCCATCCGGTCGCGCAGCGGGCCTGGTATCGGGTCGAGCAGGTTGGCGGTCGTAATAAACATGACCTGGGAGAGGTCGAACCCGACTTCGAGGTAGTGGTCGCGGAACTCGCTGTTCTGCTCCGGGTCGAGGACTTCCAGGAGGGCGGAGGCGGGATCGCCCCGGAAATCGTAGCTCAGCTTGTCGATTTCATCGAGCATGAACACCGGGTTGCGGGATTCGACCCGGCGCAGCGCCTGCAGAATCCGGCCGGGGAGGGCGCCGATATACGTGCGGCGGTGCCCGCGGATTTCGGCCTCATCTCGGATGCCGCCCAGAGAGATTCTCACAAATTTGCGGCCCATGGCCCGGGCGATCGAGCGCCCCAAGGAGGTTTTCCCGACGCCTGGGGGTCCGACGAAGCATAAGATCACGCCCTCCCGCGGGCGTCGGATTTCGTCTACGGGGTGTTCCTCCTCCAGAACGTCTTTGCGTTCCTGGCGCAACTTGCGGACCGCCAGGTATTCCAGGATCCGCTCTTTGACATCCTTGAGGCCAAAATGGTCTGCGTCGAGGACCTCACGTGCGAAAGCGATTTCCAGGTTGTCCGGGCTGAAGCGAGACCAGGGCAATGCGGTGAGCCATTCCAGGTACGTACGGATCACCCCGTGTTCGGCTGCGGCGGCGGGCAGCCTGCTGAGACGGTCCAGTTCCCGGAGAGAAAGTTTTTCGGCTTCCTCGGTCATCCCCGCCTGCTGGATATTTTCGCGAAAACGCTCGATCTCCTCTTTTTCAGGGTCTTTGTCACCGAGCTCGCGCTGGATGGCTTTCAGCTGCTCCCGAAGAAAGAAATCCCGCTGCACTTTTTCGATTTCCGAGCGCGCTTCGTTCTGGATTTTTTGGCCGATCTCAAGCACTTCCGCCTCGCGCACCAGGATTGCGAGCAGCTGTCTCAGCTTTTCGGAGGTCGAGTCCAGTTCGAGTAGAGCCTGGGCGGCCTTCAAATCCATGTTTGAGAAATTCGCGATGGTATAGACCGATTGAAGGGGCTCTTCGAGTTCCAGTACGGAAGAAACGATCTCGTTCGGGATGTTGCTGGCCAGCTCAGAGATGACTTCAAATTGCTCGCGGGCATGCCGAGCCAGCGCTTCGATCTCCGCACCCTCTTCGACGTTCTCCGGGATCGGCTCGATCTCGGCGACCAAGTAGGGTTTGTCCTGGGTGAATCGCCGGATCCGAACGCGCGCCAGGCCCTGGACGAGCAGGCGGATCGTGCTGTCCGGGGCCCTGAACAGCTGGTGGACGGAGGCGACGGTCCCGATGGGGTAGATCTCGTCCGGCCCCGGGGTTTCCTGGCGCGGGTCGCGCGCCGCGAAAAGGCCGACCATCCGATCTCCCTGCTGAACATCCTCGATCAGCCGGACCGAGCGCGGCTGCCCGACCGTCAGCGGCACGGCCGTCTGCGGGTAAACGACGACACCTCGCAAGGGTAAAACAGGGATCTGCTCCGGAATATCCGGTATCTCGTTAGCGCCGTTGGAACTGGTGTCAAACTCCAGTTCTTCCACGCCGGGATCGGCTGCGCTGCGGCCTTCATCCCCGGCAAACGTGAGGTCTGGTTTCAATTGCGGTCCGGTGATCGTTCGATCGATGTTTATTTCCTTCTTCACAGCGCCCCCACCAGGATTCGAACCTGGATTGACGGTTTAGAAGACCGTTGTTCTATCCCTTGAACTATGGGGGCAGGACCAGGCAGGCCACTGGCGGAAAGCATTCCTGTTTTAATTTTACCCCCAAAGGCTGCAGACATTCGCATTCAGGATGTAACCGGGCGGATCCCTTTGTACACCCTGGGGCCGGAAAGCATGCGCAGGACCACCTTGGGATCTCGGTGGGTTTTTTCGCCCAACTCCACGGCAGAAAGCGGGGCGTTTCCGTTGGAGAGAAAGATCCGGAAAATGGCCTCTGAGATGGATGTGGAACCGGTAATAAAATCATCTTTTTGGGCGTAATTCGTGATCAATAGATGCTGCAGGCCATCCACGCGGTGCACCTCGGCGGTTTCAGGGTCCACAATATCAATCAGTGTTTCATCCCCGAAATCTTCAAGCCTGTCCTGGTCTTCCTCGGAGAGATAGCTTCTTAAATACACCTGCCAGCTGCGATCATTTTGCTTCCACCACTCAAAATCGATGTGAAATGGCGTTTGCAGCGTAGGTTTTACCAGTTTCAGCAGGTTTCCCTGAGGCGTGTTCAACATTCCTCCGTTTTTACAAACCCCGACGCATCTGGTCTGGGGGTCATCGCGCCAGCCCGCAACCTGGATCTGCCGGGTTATGGCCGGTCGTATCAATGCTGGGCGGCGTCATCCAGTTTGAAATACAGGTCTCCGACATGGCTGAACCACGGACGGGAATTCAGCAGCGCCAGGATCGGCCCCGGCGGAGTCCTTCTGCTCAAGTTTACAGCCGCGTAAAGCTCACTGGCGTGGACATTCCCCTGCGGGGTCAGCTTGGAAAGTTCGCGCAGCGTTTTGACGACGATCTTTTCAAACGGTGTGCGCTCCTTGCGGTTCTTTTCCCAGACGGTGTCCAGCGCATCCGGATCCGGAACGGAGATGGCCATGCGGTCATCGAAAGCGGAGCTGACATTTTGCTTGAGCATGGCCAGCACGATATTGCCGTCCGACCCAATCAGGACCGTCCGCAGCCATTCCCGGACTTCCCTACCGGTATCCGCCTCGACGATTACCTCGCCCGGCGTTTCAGAGCGGCGGATGGTCATCAGGCTGCCGGGGAACAGACCTTTCTCATTGTAATATTCAGACAGCCCATACACATATTTCTCTCGTTGGACCACCCATCCCGGAAATTTTTCGCCGGTTTCCCCGTCGACCAAAATAAAGCGGATGCGGGGCGCCTGGTATGCCATGGGAAACAGGTGTCGCAGGCGGGAGGAAAGCGGCAGGGTCCCGGCTCGCCAATGCGGATAGATCAACTTGATATCGACGGCCTCCCGCGAGACGGGCGGCATATCGATTTCCGACAACTCATCATCCAGGCTGATTTCCAGGATTTGCATATCTTCAGACAGGTCCGCCGGTTCGTACTCGATCTTGAAGTACCGCAGGTGGCCGGGGGTTTCCTGCACCTGGGGAGGCTCCAGCCGGCGCAAAAACCACAATATTTCACCTGCCGGCCCGACCTCGTCGAAACGCTCGTCTTTCCACAGGGCGTAATCCAGAGAAAATGCCGCCAGTGTGTCATTGATCTCCGCAGAAAGGTCGATCGTTTCCAGAAGCCTGGTGGTAGGAAGGGGGCCGCCGCCCTCCATTTCCAGGATGGCCTCCGCCAGGTTCAGATGCCCGACGTTGATTTCCACCAGCAGGGCTTTCGGGAACCAGCGCCCGGCGATCTCAACGAATTCGTCGCTATTCTTCAGCCGCTCGCGTATTTTGTTGGCGATCTCTTCGCCGTGGGTTTCCAGAACACCGGAGGGGTCCAACAAACCGTCATCATCCTGGATGGGGGGCGGGTCGTTGAGCAGGTGGTCGGCCAGTTTCGAGGCAAATTCACCGAATTTCCCCGACTCAAACTCCACGCGAATGACTTCAAGCGAGGCGATGTCCGGGTTGTATCCACTGCGTTTCTCGGCCACCACGCCTTTACGCCAGCCCTGGGAGGGAAAAATGATGCTGGCCCCGACATCGTATTCATTCTTCGGGTAGTAGATTTCGCCCCCAGCGCTGCGCTTCTCCTTGATGGATTGCCTTTCGGCCCTGATCTTTTCGTCGATCAGGAAGCCGGCCAACTCGGCTGCCGTGCGCGGTGTTTCGTATTCCAGCAGGTGATTGTAGAGAAACTCGATATCGTTCTCTTCGATCGAGACCGATTCCCAAAAGTCTTCTTTCAAATTAAAGGTTAAGCCTGTCATATCGTTTTTTGAATCTTTGCCGGCCTGTCCCGTTATCCTGGCCTGCGCAAACCCGCTTTCAGGGCAGGCCAGTGGCAGTATTTTTGGATTTCACAACCAGTTGGGAACGGCAGTCAGTTTTTCAGCCCGGCTGTTGGGCTGCAGGCCGGGAGGGCTTTCTCCAAACAGGTGAGGGTGTCCGATGGGTTTCCGGATGGGAGTGGTGCACCGGCCATGCACTCGAGAGCGGTAACGTGCGCCAATTATAACCGGAACGGAAAAAGAGTTAAGGATATTGTTGTTCCAGCCATTCAAGCGGGTCTACCGGGACCCCGCCCACCCACAGCTCCCAGTGCAGGTGAGGTCCCGTGGATCGGCCGGTGCTTCCGACCAGGCCGATCACATCCCCGGTCTCGACCCGCTCCCCTGCTTCGACAAAAATTTCCGATTGGTGAAAATAAGCCGAAACCACTCCCCAGCCATGGTCGATGATGGTCAGGTTGCCGCGAATCTCAACCAGCCCGCTGAAGAGCACGATCCCTGGAGCCGGTGCGAGCACTTCGGCGCCCAATCCCCCGCAAAGGTCGGCCCCGGCATGATAATAGGTGAACGCGCTGCCGTTATAGGACCGGCGGTTGCCAAACGTGGAGGTGATGCAGTCCTCCAGGCGGGAGGGGACCGCAAAAGTACCCTGCCACAGCCTGTCTGTGCTGACCGTCGTCAGGATCGGTAGCAGGGTCTCGATTTCCTGAGCCGTCACTTCGGGATCGATCAGGCTGGCAGGTACGTTGATGGATTCAAAAATAAAGCCGCCTTCCAGAATTTGGACGTACTGGGCTAGGCCGGCAGGCGGGCCTTCTGGCAAAGCCACTCGCAGGCTGAACGGAACCAACCCGGTATCCGCAAGCGCGTGGACGCCCTGAAGTGATGTGTACCGGTCCGTTTCTTCATCCCAAAAGAAGACCAATTCCCGGTCTCCGAGTTGGCCTTTCACCGAAAGGCCGGGTGCCGCCTGGATACGGATCACACCGGTTTCCCCTTGGGCCAGCGGGGTGATGTCCAGGGAGGCGATATAGCCGGGCAGCGCGCCCGGGCCATCTTCGCTTTCTTCGGCTGAGAACAGGACATCCCCCGGTAGGGCTTTCATCGGGGTTTCAAGGAGGTTGCGTTTCAGGGAAGTCCAGGGGTTTTCCTGGTTGCGTATCGCGTACTCCAAAAGGGTCCCGCCTTCTGGAAATATGGAACGGACCCGGCTGACCCCTTCGTTCCCAATCGGCACGATCAGGTCCGAGTTCAAAATCAATTCGTTCGGGCTGACCAGACGGTTCAGCTTTTGAAAAGTGGAGGCTGCCATCCCGTAGCGGCGCCCCAGGCTGCGCATGCTTTCACCCAACTGGACGGAGCGTGTCTCCAGGATACCGCGCAAATCGGGGAGCCCTGGGATAACCAGGCGATCCCCAACAAACAGGGTATTGGCATCGGTCATGCCGTTATATTCCACCAGGTTTTCGACGGTGACACCGAAACGAAGTGCGATGGCGAATAGAGTGTCCCCTTCGGCGACGATATAAACCGGGCCGGGGGGCAGATCGTCCTGGGCCATGGCCGGGACTGTCAGAACGGCGGCGGCCAGGGTAAGCCAGACGGCCGTTGCCAGGATCTTATTCAATCGTGACTTCATCGCCGATCCGGAAATACAGGCCGGCCTCCGGGGTGGTTTCGAGAACGTATTTTGCCGGTTCCCTTGGAATGATAAAGGAGCGCCATTTGCGAGCACGCCGCACATCGACCACCCGGTTCACTTCGTTGATCCAGACGATTCCCAGGTCCATGTACATGCCTAACATATGGATGGCCGCGTCGAGACGATTCTCCTTGCCCTGAACCAGCAGCAGGCCGCTGTTGGCAGCCAGACGCCGCCGGAACATTAGGCCTCGCAGCCGGCAAAGGAATGATTCACAGTATTTTGCTGAGATAGAAGGGGCGTCGGGCGCGCTCAGATTGCGGATGGTGACTTTATTTTTATCCCTCGGGGGCGGCATTTTGCTTGGCGAAAACCTTGTCAATGCTGTCGAGCAGTTCCTGGGGGCTGAATGGTTTGCTGATGTAGTCGTCCACTTTGACGATATGCAGGCCTAAAACCTTGTCGATGTTCTGGGCCTTGGCGGTAACAACGATCACCGGGATATTTTTATGCGCGTCGGTCGCCCGCAATTGATGATACACCTCCCAGCCATCCAGGTCGGGCATCATCAGATCGAGCAAGATCAGGTCCGGTGTGATTTTTTCCACCAGATCCAGACCTGCAACCCCGCCGTGTGCTCCATGAACTTCGTACCCGCGCCTGCCGAGGATGAGCTTGAACAGGTCGATCATTTCAGGCTCGTCTTCAATGCACAGCACGATTTTCGGTTCTGATTCCATCCCGATCTCCTCCAGGAGAGGTTTATGGTTCCTGTCAAAAGTTTACCATATCCAACCAGAATCGGCCTTTTGAAGCCGCCTCCGGCCGGACCCGATGATTGGGCCGTTGGCAGTCAAGAAATATCGGTGTATGCAAGGCGTTCTCAAAGTCCGTTTACAAAAGAGCCTTTCGCTGGTTGAGATAGGATGAGAAAGTCGGTTCCCCGGAAACGTGATATACCGAAGTATTCACCCATTAAACGCACTCAAATGGTGCCAAACCGGAGGAACCGAC
>JBFKII010000061.1:0-16390 GCA_041632295.1 Anaerolineales bacterium
GCTCGCCGACCGCTTCCGCAGCGATCTGGCCGAAGCGCTGGGCGATAACGGGCGTCACGGATTCAGCCTGCCGACCGGCGAGATCGCCCCAGACGGGGGGACATACCGCTACCGTTTCTACGCCCTCAATTCCAACCCCCGATTACCCCCCCAACCGCTGTTCCCCATGGAACACGAACTGACCTGCCCGCAGTTTTCTGCGACGGCCACCTCCCCACCCACGGCCGCCGGCCCGACCCCCACCCCGGCCCAACCGGCAACGGCGCCCCCGCCATCTGAAGGCAGCGGTGGCCTGCCCTGTGTCAGCGCCGCCCTACCAATGCTGATGGGACTGTTGGTGTTTACCAAAACGCGAAGGAAAACCTAAAAGGATTCCGGCGGTCGTTCCAACCCAGACTGGTCAATCGGCCTGGCCGCGGCGTTCCACGATCACACCCTCATAAGCCGCCAGCGGCACGCTACCCTGAACCGCCTCGCGCCGATCCACATCGTGCGTCGAACGAACGATGGCGCCCTCTCCGGAAAGCGGCACTTCGACCTGACCGGCGCCGAAATTCAGCGCGATCCACAAGGATTGGGATCCATACCGCCGCTCGTAGACCAGGCAGCCAGGGGGGCTTTCATGAATAGCCAGACTGCCGGTTTTCAATTCATCGCTTTTCTTCCGAATCCAGATCAAATCCCGGTACAGGTTGAGCAGGGAGTTTGAATCCGTTTTCTGGATGCCCACATTCCGCTGTCCGGCATCCGGGGAGACAGGCAGCCAGGGATCTCGGGTGGAAAAGCCGGCATGCAGAGAGTCGTCCCACTGCATCGGCGTGCGGCAAACGTCCCGGTTAAACTCCGGTCCGACGATAATCCCCCATGGGTCGAGGATATTTTCTTCATCGATCGTCCCATTTTCCAGGCCGATTTCATCACCGTAATACAGGATCGGGGTGCCGCGCAGGGTCAGCAGCAGCATGGCTGCCAGGCGCGTGTGTTCCTGGCCATAGCGCGTTGCCAGCCTGGGCTCATCATGGTTTCCGAGCACATAACTCGGCCAGGCGAAATCGGGCAGCATTTCCTCGAGGTTGGCGATGGACGCCCGGATACGGCCGGCTTCCCAGGTCTCGGCCATAAAACTGAAATTCATTGGCAGATGGAAACCGTCCCCTTCCGATCCGTAATAGCGCAGCCAGCGGTTGGCCCCATACCACAGGATCTCCCCGATCAGGCAGATCTCGCCATATGGACGCACCAGGCGGTTGAACTCGCGGGCCATTTCGTACACCTCATCTTGGTCCTGGTCGTAAATGTGCAGTTGACGGGCGTAAATATCGTTCGGGCGCAGGTCGGAAGGCGCATTGGGGTCTTCCGGCTGGTCCGGCATGTCCGGGTGCTTGAAGATCATTCCGACCACATCCATGCGGAAGCCGTCCACACCGCGCTCGAGCCAGAATTTCAGAACATCTTTCATGGCCTGGACAACTTCCGGGTTGCGCCAGTTCAGGTCCGGCTGTTCCTTCAAGAATTGGTGGAAATAATACTGGCCGGTATGCTCGTCCCACTCCCAGGCCGAGCCTCCGAACACGCTGCCCCAGTTGTTGGGCGGCCCCCCGTCCGGCCCCGGATCCCGCCAGATGTACCAATCCCGGCGCGGGTTCTCCCGCGAACTGCGAGCTTCCAGGAACCAGGCGTGCTCTTCTGAAGTGTGGTTGGGGACGTAATCCAGAATCACCCGGATCCCGCGGCGGTGGGCTTCTTCCACCAGCCGGTCGAAGGTTTCCAGCGTACCGAGCTCCGGGTGGATGTCGCAGTATTCGCTGACATCGTAGCCGAAATCCGCCATCGGGGAGGGATAGAAGGGGCTGATCCAGATGGCATCCACGCCCAGAGAATGCGGAGTTCCGTCATTGAGATAATCGAGCCGGGAAATGATCCCTTCCAGGTCCCCGATCCCATTCCCGCTCGTGTCCAGGAAGCTGCGCGGGTATATTTGATAGATCACAGCGGTCTTCCACCAGGGTAACTGCTTCGATGTGTCCATAGCCATGTGATTCCTCCCGGTTATAAGGGGCCGATATTACGGCCGGTTTTACCAACACACGCCGCCCGGCGTTATGTGCCGCTCAAAGAGCCGGCTACGATACCCTTGATAAACTGCCGCTGAAAGATCACGTACACGATCACCACCGGAATGAAAGTGATGATCGCCCCGGCCATCAGCATGGGGAAATCCGAGGAGTAGCGGCCGCGAAAGAAATTCAATCCCAGCGGCAAAGTGCGGGCCGCTTCAGTTTGCAGCAGCACCGTGGCCAGCAGAAATTCGTTCCAGCTCCAGGTGAACATGAAGATCACCAGGGAAAAGACGGCCGGCCGGCTGATGGGCATCACGATCTGCCACAGCAGGCCCCAATCGGAGCAGCCGTCGATCCGGCCCGCTTCGATGATCTCGCGCGGCAGATCCTGGATGAAACTCCGCAGCAGGAGGATGCCAAACGGCATGCTGATCCCGATCTGCGGCAGGATCAGGGCCCAGTGCGTGTCGATCAGCCCCAGGTCGAGCATTTCGTAAAAAAGCGGGATGGCCAGCACCCCCAGCGGGATCGTCATGCCGGCCAGGAAGAATATAAAAAGGCCCTCTTTCCAGGGGAATTTCAGCATGGCAAAGGCATATGCCGCCAGCAGCGACAGCAAAACAACCGCCACCACGCTTGGGAAGGTGATGAAGACGCTGTTCCGGAAATACAGCCCGAAATTGCCCTGCTCCCAGGCGTGGGCGAAATTCTCCCACAGATAGACCGCCGGCAGCCCCAGCGGATTCTGAGCGATCTGCAGCCGGTCTTTCAATGCGGTCACAAAGACCAAAAACAGGGGGACGAGCACAAACATCGAAAGGAGCCCTGCGATGAGGGTATACACCACGGAACGGAGGCGGGAAAGCCGGCGGCTTCGGCGGGCCTGGCGGTCAGGCAACGCTGCTCTCCTTCAGGCTGCCTCGCACCCGCAGCAGAACCAGCGAGAAAACAAGGATCACCATGCTGAGAACCACGGCGATTGCCGCGCCGTAGCCGATCTTGTGGAACGTAAAAGCGGAGGTGAGCATGTAAAGCGGAAGCACGATCGTGGCTCGCCCCGGACCACCGTTGGTCAGTGCAAAAATCAGGTCAAATACCTGGAAGGATGAAATCGCCGTCACCAGGACAATGGTCGTCATCGGCCCGCGGATAAAGGGGATCACGATGTAGCGCAATTGCTGCCACCAGCCGGCGCCATCGATCTTGGCAACTTCGAAGTAGACCTCATCTATCCCCTCCAGGGCGGCGATAAAGATCACCATCGTGAAGCCGTAGTGGATCCAGCTCCAGGCGACGAACAGCGCAGGCAACGCGAACGTCTGGTCCCCCAGCCAACCCCGAGCGAGAAACCCAAGCCCCAGGAATTCCAAACTCTGGTTCAGCAGGCCGAAGGTCGGATTGTAGACCCAGCCCCAGACCACGGCCACAGAGATCGAGGAGATCACCTGGGGCATGAAATACACCGCCCGAAAGAACACTTTGCCGTGCATCGGAGTCCGGGAGAGCAGCAGGGCCAGGAACAGGCCCAGGGCGACCGGGATAATGATGGCCGCCAGGCTCCAGGAGAGATTGTGCTGGAAAGACAGCCAGAACTGCCGGTCGTCCAGCAGGTCGACGTAATTTTCAAAACCAATGAAAACCCGGTCCCCAAAACCGTTCCATTCAAGCAGGCTCAGCCAGATCAACTGGATGTAAGGCCAGATGAAAAACGCCAGATAAAAAAAGAGAGCCGGTGCGATGAATAAAAAGGGTTTAAACGACTGCGATTTGGTTTTCGGCATGAGAAAGAAAAGGGGTAAGGCCTGGCGGAATCGGATTTGGTCAACTCCGCCAGGCCCGGTTGTTTAGGGACTGACCTCAGAGATATACAACTCCTGGACTTCGGCAAATGCCTCTTCAGGGGACTTGGTCTGTGCGACGATCTCCTGCATGTTCGCCCAGATCAACTGGTTGGTCTCCGGGGCGGCCACAGTGATGAAATGGCCCGGGCCGTTGGCCTGCATGGTCGTGTACAGGTCGGCCTGAAGCTGATCTTTCCCGGGAGGGATCTCATCAAAAGTGTAGGGAACCAGGAAGCCGTTCTCCCACCAGAGTGTCATGTTCTCCTCGCTCAGGAGGAAGTCCATCAGCTCGATAGCCCAATCCACGTTCGGGCTTTCTTTGACGATCACGATATCGTTGGCGGGGTTAAAACCGCCAAGATGGAGCGGGATATCGGTCCGCATCGGCGGGACGGGGAAGAAGCGCACCTCGAAGGGTGCGTTGCGGAAGTCCTGCTGGACCCAGGTACCGCCGATATTCATGGCCGTACCCCCGTTGATAAAGAGATCGTTGGCATCGGTGAAACCGGTGGAAAGCAGGTTCGGGTCCAGGTAGCCGGCCTCGAACCATTCCACGACCTTGTTGGCCGCTTCGATCAGGCCTTCGTTTTCGTAGGACTGGGTGGGATCGCGGTCTTCCAGAGCCCGCAGCGTATCGTACTCCACATTGGTGAACACCAGCTGCTGCCAGACATGCACCAGCGGCCAGCCGTCCTTTCCGCCGACCGAGACCGGGGTGATCCCGGCCTGCTTGATGGTCTCCATGATCGCTTCGAACTCTTCGAGGGTATCGGGCGGCTCGAGCCCCAAATCACTGAAAACCTCGGTATTGTAGAAAACCCCGACAGCGGTCCACTCGTAAGGCACCCCGTAAATTCCATCCAGGGCGCGGTTGTCGAACTCGATCGCCTTCATGTCATACTTGTCCCACCAACCCCGCTCCTCGCCGATTGCGGTGAGCTCCAGGAGGTGACCCGCCTGGGCAGCCGGATACGTGGTGCTCTCAAGAGGCAGGGACATGGAGATATCCGGACCCGTGCCGGCGTCCAGGGCCAGCGGGAACGTCCGCAGCATATCCTCAAACGGAATGGCGACGGTCTCGATGGTCACGTTCGGGTGCATCTCCATGAAGCGGTCGAAGCTTTTTTGAAAAACCTCCAGGTTGCCGACCGCCGCGCCTTCCCACCAAAAAGTCAGGGTAACCGGTTCATCGGATAGCCCACCGCTCTCCTCGATAGGCGCCTCGGGAGGCGCCTCGGTGGGCTCCGCCGTCGCCTCCGGCGTGGAACAACCGGACAGCACGAGGAGGCTCAGGCTGAACAGTATCATGCCGATCACGAATTTGCGTCTCATGGCATTTCTCCTTCTAGTTTAAAGACATGGATCTCGGACTCAAGAAAAAAGGGCGAGTCGCCTGAACCCGCTGACAACGGATGGTCCTTTCTACATAGGCGCCTCCCTCCCGCTCTCAGCTCTTTTCCTGCGGCTGGATCGTGACATACATGCATTTTTGAGGAATGTGGTGCACCGGGATGTGCGGAAGTTGGGCTTGCAGGTGGCGGGCCAGGGACTCCACTCCGGCGAGCTCGCTGACCGGGTGGTTGACCACGAATACCGGTATTTCCAGGTCGATCGCCAGCGCCCCATCCCGCCAGTAGTCGATACCATCGTCCGTGGCAATGACAGCGTCCGCACCCAATTCCAGCAGCATTTCCAGGACCGGTGTGATCGCTCCGGTGCCTACGGCAACCCGCGAAATCCGCTTGTCGGGCGGGCCCATGAGCTGGACGCCGGGCTGGCCGGTCGGCGCCAGGCGGGCCGCAAGGCGTTCCGCAAACCGTGCCGCCGTTTGATTTTCAATCGGATAGGCGCGAATGTACGGTCTGGACTGCACCGCAATCCCCAGGCCCAGATAGCGGCCCCAGGAATCGGGGATCCCGATCTCGGGGATCAGGTCCCAGAGGTCATGGCAGCGCAGCACCACAAGCCCGGAGGACTCGATAAAAGCCCGCTTGGCGGAAACACCGGGGAGTTTGTAAACCTCCCGGTCCGCATCCAGGTGGTCGAAGAAGGTGGGTTCGTGCGTAATGAACAGATTGCAGTCCAGGGAGAGGGCCTTTTCCAAAGCCCAGCGATAGCTCATCCACCCCACGGCGATCCCCCGCACCTCGGCCTGTGGATCGCCGATTTTGAAGGTATCCACATCCGGCTCCGGATAGGTATCTCCGGAGCGGTGGGAACGCAGGTAGCTTTCGATCTCGGCAGCTTTCATGATCAGTGAGCGATCCCCAACTCGTGGAGGCGTGCGTGAATGGCGGAGAGCGCCTCCTTGAAGGGGCGTTCCAGCTCGGCGAGGTGGTCGGGCCGGCCGTGAAAATGGGTGGTGGTCTCATCCGAATATTGCGGGCTGCGCTGGCGCAGATATGCCAGGCTGCCGGCGATCAGGGTCTGCATGTATTGGTAGGTCTCCAGGGAATGCAGGCCTTTGCCTCCCTCGGCGGCAAGATAGACCGGTGAGGTGTGGGCCATGATCCCGCGCCGGCGGGCGTCGTAATGCGGGCGCGCCCGGTAAGAAGGCCCGGCGCAGCGCGCCGCCAGCCAGCTGTCCCCGGTGAAATGAAGTCGTTCCCGGATCTGCAGCTTGCGGCTGCCCCGGGCCGAGACAGTTTCGGCCACCACCCGGCCCTGCTCGACGATCTGCAGGCAGTGGATGGGGAAGATCGAGCGGGCGGTCGCCTCCACTTCCAGGGTGGCATCCCGGCCGATCTGCACCTCCGCGCCCGGGCCCTGGCCTTCGACGGTCAGCCAAAGCATCGGGCCGCCGCTTAAAAATGTCCGGCCCCGCTTGAGCGCACGGCACCAGGCGTCGTAATCGAAATCCCGGCCCTCTTCGAGTTGGACGTAGGTGCGGTACAGGCCGACCGGGGTGTTGGCCGACATTTTGTCCGTCCCGCCGACGAGCGGCAGGCGGTAGCCGCCGTTCAGGTAGCGGTAGTATTCGAAATGCTCGAAATCCAGGAAGTCCAGCATCTCCACTGCATCCAGCCGTCCGGTGGCGATCAGGGCCGCCGGCTCCCCGTTTGGCGTGGGAATGTGCGGCAGGATCACCGTGCCTCCCTGGGCATGGGCCGCATCCGCCCAGTGGCTGAGTGTGACCTCCAGGCTGCCCCCCAGTTCACCTTCCGACGGCCCGCCGCTGGCCCAGGGCATGACCGGCGTCTTCAGGCCCAGCAGGCTGATGTGCCCCAGCATGTGCTGCCGGTTCTCCTGCGAGACGTAAACGATCGTTTTTCCGTCCCGGGTCACCTGCGGGCTGCCGCTGAATTCCTCCGTGTTGGTGTACAAATGGCCCCACTGGCTCTGCAACAGGTTGACCACGTTCAGCCCTTCCGCCCGCGCCTCCATAGTGGCCCCCTGGGTCGAAAGGAAATGGACATGGGTATCCCCGCTGTAATACCCTTCGGCATTCATATCGATCCAGCGGTCGAGCTGCAGGGTCAGGTGCTGCTGCCCCGGCTGGATCTCCACCCACTGGCGCACCGGTTCGTACTCAAAGCCGCAGGCGATATCGACGAGCACCCGCCCGCGCGGCAGCCATCCCTGGCACGTACCGTCGATGTAGGCGTAGGCGATCTGGCCCAGGCGGACGTCTCCCCCGATGTCGACGTTCCAGGTATCCAGGTTGGAAAAGATGGGCGCATGGTGGCCGTGCGGCGGGTAGGGAATGCCTTCCGGAGAATGGAACGCGATTCGGCAGGGAAGGGTCACCCCCGAATGGCCGTCCACGACCTTGACCGTAACCCAGTTCCGGCCGGGATCGACGATCTCCAGACGGACCCCGGCGGATTCGACCACCCCCTCCCGCTCGAGCGCACCCCAATTCGCCTGACACAGGAGGTTATCTCCGGAGCGGACGGTCAATGTCGCCGAGGGGCTGGCAGCGATCTCCGTGTAGCTCGGATCGGTGCCTTCATTTGGCGGGGCCCCGAAGCCCGCCATCTCCGGCTCAAGATCCGCCAGCGATGCCTGCGGCAGGGGGTAAGGGTACGTGGCAACGCCACGGTCGACATCCACCTTGAGCGGACCCGCGGCCGCGGACCGCGTGGCATCCGAAAGGCGAATGCGCACCGGACGCCTGGCCTGTCTGGGAAACGGGCTTTCCTCCAGGTGGCTCAGCGTAACGGCCGCAATCACGAAGCGTTGAGGGCCGGGATGGATTTCAATATGGGAAATTTCCACCTCGGGCCGGGGGTTTTGCCACGGCCAGAGGTAATAGCCCCTCGGAATGGCCCACCCGACTTCGGTCAGGCGAAATCCCGCCCGGGCCCAGTGCCCCTGGAATCGATCTTCAAGAAAATGTTTCTGATCCGGCAGGCACAGGAATGGAAACTGCCCCCAGGGCAATGGAATATTACCGATCTCAAAGCGTTCGCGAATTGGGGCCGCCTCCTCATGGCCGTCCTGGTAGCAAAACACATAGCGGGCGATCTCCACGCCGGCTGCCCCGCCCTGCCACAACCGGGTCTCCAGCACTGCATGTGCGAAAATGATATGCCGGGCGGTTTTCCCGACCGGGATGACCTGCTTCTGGCGGTACAGATCGCCGTGCTCTCCAAAGGCGATAAAGCAGGGGGGATCGCCGCCCTGACCGGGCCCGATTTGAAACGGCAGTCCATGAAAGCGCTGGCTGCCTGTGGGCGGGCTGGCGGGGAGCGGCTGCAGGTACGTCCCGTCCTGGCCAAGGTTTTCCGGCGCGTACAGCCACACGCCGGCATTGCAAAGTTCGGTCAGGGACAGCGGCTCGTAATCCATGCGGCTACCCTGGCACCGGGGCGGTCGACTCGCGTACGACCAGTTCGGGCGGCAAGAGATGCTGCTCAACCGGGTAGCCCGGATCTCGCAGCTTGTTGATCAGCATGGACACCGCCTGGTAGCCCATCTCATAAGACGGAAACCGCACCGCGGTCAGTTTGGGATGCATCAACTCCGCGATGCGGTCGATCGCCAGGCCGACGATCGAAAAATCCTCAGGTACCTGCAAGCCGCGTTTATTGAGGACCGACAGCGCCCCGGGGATCGAAGCATCCGTCAGCACGACCAGCCCGGTCAGCCCCGGCTCTTGCTCCAGGAGCGACTCTGCGGCCGCAGCGAGTTCTGAAATCGAGTAGCTGATTTCTCGCATGTGCGACTGGATTTGAAATTCCGCCAGTGCGGATTGGTAGCCCCGCCAGCCGCGGACCGCCGGTCCGTAGCCCTGTTCTCGCAGATCCCTGGGAAAAGAGATGAACCCAATTTTTTTGTGACCCAATTCCACAAGGTGGCGGATGGCGGCCAGGGCCGCCGCTTCAATGTCCAGCTCGACAAAGCTCAGGTTTTGGCAGTCGGCGCAGCGCCCGATCATCAAAAAGGGCAAACCGTTCTCCCGCAGCAAATCCACCCGCCAATCCTGCTCGAAAATCTCCATCAAAATAACGCCATCCACCTGGACCTGGCGGTACAGGTCCAGCAGCGTTCTGCGGTTGATATTGGTGGTCTGGACGTTGAAAAAATAATTCTGCGCCCCGGCAGCGTCTGCACCCCCAATCATAAAATCCAAGTGCAGCTGATCGATGGTGCGCTCGCCTTTCATGTTTACCGGGTCGAGTAGGGCGATCGTCTGGCTTTCCCCGCTGGCCAACCGGCGGGCCTGGGCATGTGGGGCGTAGTTCAGTTCCTGGATGATTGCCAGGACCTGCTGGCGCGTCTTTTTGGACACATCCGGCTTGTTATTCAGGATCCGCGAGACCGTCGAAACAGATACCCCTGCAGCTTCTGCGATATCAAAAATCGTGACCGGGCCTTTGGATTCCATAAACTTCGCTGCTGAACACAAATGGGAATATAATTGAAGAGAGTTTCGGAAACGCTACCGGTAGCGCTACCGGTAGCGCTACCAACAGTATATCAAAACCGGTTGCCCCGGTCAAGCGAGCGCCGTGGTGGGCGCCTTCGAAGGCACGGGAAAGGAGTGGGCGATGCAAGCCATCGTGGATTACGAGCTGCTCAAACCGCGCGAATTCAGTGCTCGTCTTTCGCAGCGGCCGGTCGGCTATCTTCCGCTGGGGACCCTGGAGTGGCACGGCGAACACGGCGCGCTGGGGGCCGACAGCCTGCAAGCGCTCGAGCTTTTCCGCCGTGCGGCCCGCCGGTTTGGGGGGATCGTCTTTCCCCCGCTCTGGCTGGGGCCGGACCGTATTCAGACCAGCGCGGACGGGCAGCGTTTGATCGGCATGGACTATGACGAAACCACCCAGCCCCCAAGGAAGCTGCCGGGGAGTTGCTATTGGATCCCGGAGGAGCTATTTGTCCGGCTCCTGGAAGCCGTCCTGGCACAGGCCCGGCGGGCGGGTTTTCGCTGCCTGGTGGCTGATGGACATGGGCCCTCCAGAAACGCCTGGGGAAAGCATGTCGACGCCTGGGAGACCCGCTTTGATCTGGCGCTGATTTCAGCTGTGCGAGATTTTCCCGACCGCTGGCTGTCCCAGCTGGATCACGCCGGACGGAATGAGACTTCTATCATGATGGCAGCCGACCCCGAGCTGGTGGACCTTTCCCGGCTCTCCCTCGACCCGGATATATGGCCGCAGGGCGTGGCGGGCGAAGACCCGCGCCTGGCAACACCTGCGTACGGGGAATCGCTGCTGGAGGAAACCCTTGGGTTGATCGGCCAGAGGCTGGAACAGCTGGGCATCTGAAAGGCCGTGACGCGCTCGCTATCAGGGTTGACCCGGCACGCGAGTGAAACACAGCGGTCCCCCATCCGGATCGAAACGCACCAAGATGGAGGCTGGCATTCGGTAAGGGAGGTTGGGGACCAGGCGCCTGAATTTCCGGGCCCAAAGGATCCGATCCCCCTGGCGGATGGCCAGGGTCTGGTTGGTCAGAACCCGGGCAACCCGAAAAATGAAGTGGCCATGCGGAACAGTGGTCTGCCCTTTTTCCAGGGCGTTGGGGGACACCCATTGAATTATTTCCCGGTCATAATCGAAAACAATACATTTTTCCCCCCGCCACTTTCTTTTGCGCAAATAAGTAGCCGCTGCTTCCGCCGCGGCCCGGCCGCTGATGGCCGCCGTGTCCGCTGTCTCTCCCGGGTGGACCAGGTTACCGGCTGCAAACACCCCGGGGTTCGTCGTCCGCAGCCCGGCATCCACCTGCGGCCCACCCGTGCCCGCATCCAGCACCACGCCGCCCTTGCGCGCCAGCTCGCGATCCGGGATCCAATCCCCACTAAACACAACCGTATCACAAGCCACAAGCCGCGTTTGACCCGTTGGGATGTCGGTAATTTCGACCGCTTCCACCCTCGAGGTCCCCAAAATTTTCGTCAGCCTGGAATTTGTGTAAAGCGGGAAAGCAGCCAGGCCTTTGGCGATTCGGATAAAAGCCTGAAAAGACTGGTGCCGTGCGTGACGGGTGACCATCCCTGCCACGGAAACGCCGCATTGCCGCAGGGTGTGCACAGCCGAAAAGCTGACGTGCTCCGCACCGACGACCAGCGCACGCTCTCCAACCGGGTGACCGAAATCGTGAGCAAACCGCTGCAGAGAACCGGTGGTGAAAACCCCCGCCGGCCTTGATCCGGGGACCAACCGGGCCGCCCGGGGCCTTTCGCGGCAGCCCGTGGCAAGCACGATCGCCCCTGCTTGAATTGTGCCGATCCCGCCCGGAGAGGTCACCCGGACCTGACCCGGACCCACCCATTCCGTCACGGTGACCCCTGTGTGGATCTCGACCCCGGACTGTTCGGCCTTGCGGATGTAGCGGCGGGCGTAGCCGGGCCCGGACATCACCCTGCGAAGATCGCGCCAGCCGAATCCGGTGTGATCGCAGTGGCGCGGTACCCCGCCTGCCTGCTGTTCCCGGTCCACGACCCATACCGGCCCAACACCCAGTGATTTAAGCCGGATCGCGGCGGCCAATCCGGAGGGGCCCGCCCCGATCACCAGCACGTCAACTTCGGTGGCAGCCATTTCAGGGACCGGTGTTTCCCCGGTTGGAAAACTGGATCTCCCGACCGGCGTTCAACAGCGCCAGAACGTTGGCGTGGCAATAAAAACCCTGGCAACGGCCCATCAAAACACGGGTGCGCCGCCGCAGCCCGTCCAGATCCGGCGGGGGAAGCGGGGATCTGAACGCGGCTTTGATCTCCCCCAGCGTAACTTTTTCGCAATGGCAGATGATCTCGCCGTATTCCGGGTTCTGCCGGATCATCATATCGGTTTGGTAGGGGCGCGGGCGGAATTCGCCGATATTGGGCATCCCTACCGATCGGAAGACCGGCTTTTCCCGCAGTTCCAGGCCGGCGTCGGCCAACAGGTCCAGGAGGAATTCGCCGATCGCCAGGGATGCGCTGAGCCCGGTAGAGCGGATACCGCCGACACAGACGTATTTCTGATCCGGGTGGCTGGTGATGCGGTAATCATCCTGGTCGGTCGCCGCCCGGATTCCGGCGTAGGTCGCCGTAATTTCCTCATCAAGCAGCGCAGGCAGGATTTTTCGGCCCCTCTCGATCAACATGGACAGGCCCGCAGCCGTCGTCTCGCGGCCGTCTTTGTCGCCGATATCCTCCGAGGTAGGCCCCAACAGCACGTTTCCATAAACCGTCGGGCTGATCAGCACCCCTTTGCCCATTTTTCCGGGAACGGGAAGGAGGATATGATCGACGAGGGCGGAAGCAAATTTGTCAAAAACGATCAACTCCCCGCGGCGGGGTTGGATGGTGAATTCATCGTGGCCGACCATTCGGTTGACAGAGTCCGAATGCAACCCGGCCGCGTTGACGAGGTACCGGCTTGCGATATCGCCATGGGGGCAGGACAAGCGGTGGAGACCGTCATCACGGTCGATCCCGGAAACAGGCGAGTTGAGATACAGATCCACGCCGTTCACAACCGCCTGGGTCGCATAGGCCAGTGTGGTCGTAAATGGACAGATCGTCGACTCCCCGGGAACCTTCAGGCCGGCCCGGGCGCCGGGCCCCAATTCGGGTTCAAGCTGGTAGAGCGTATCCCCGGTTAGCCGTTGTACGTCGACACCGTTCCGCCGCGCAGCACTCCAAAGGCGGGGCAGGCTCTCTTCCTGATCGGATTCCCAGGCGATTAGCAATCCCCCGGTGCGTTCAAGCGGTATTCCGGTCTCTTCCGCATAGGCCTTCAAAAGCCGATATCCCCGCTGCACCAGCTTGCTTTCGAGGGTGCCCGATTTTGAATCGAAACCGGTATGCAGGATAGCGGTGTTTGCTTTGCTGGTACCGGTCCCTACATCGGGGCCAGCCTCTACCAGTACGCAATCCAGTTCGAACCTGGAAAGCACCTTTGCGATCGCACAACCGACGACCCCGGCGCCGATGATCGCAACATCATAAATTTTTTCAGGCTCAGGACGCTTCATCAAACCAGGGTGCCAGTAAAGAGATCGCCAGGTCAAATGCAGACAGCCATTTTTCCCGCTCGGCCTGGGTGCTGGTCGGATAATAGGTGCGGGCAACTTTCACATGCGAGGTGATCGGTTCATCCGAATCCCACATTCCAGCTTTGCGGGCCGCCAGGCTGCAGACACCTTTCACAGTAGATTCCTGATCTTCCAGCACTTCTACGGGGATCCCAAGCATTTCCGCCTGAATCTGCATCATGGCGCTATTCTGGGTCAGGCCACCGTCCGCCCTGAGACGGGTGATGGCGGTCCCGCTGTCCTGGTTCATCGCCTGGATGATTTGGGCCACCCGTAAAGCGATGCCTTCCAGCACGGCACGGACCAGATGGGCCCTTTCTGTCGCCAGACCAATCCCGATCCAGCCACCACGGATGTCCCGGTTCCAGTAAGGCGCGCCCAGGCCCACTTGGGCCGGAATCCACACCACCCCGCCCGAATCGGGCACCGACCGGCACAGGGCTTTGATTTCATCGACATCCCGGATCAGCCCCGCCTTCTGTCGAAGCCAGTTCAGGCTGGCACCTGCGGAAAAAACCCCCCCATCCAGGCCATACGTCGAGATCCCCTCTCGCTCCCAGGCAACCAGGGTCAGCAAACCATTATCACTGATGATCGCATCTTGCCCGGTGTTTAGGTTGATGAAACAGCCGGTTCCATAGGTTGCCTTGATCGTGTGCCGGGTCAGGCAGCCCTGGCCAATCATCGCAGCGGGCTGGTCGACCATGCTGGCCAGAATCGGAATGCCGCGGGCGCTGATATCCGGATGGGAGACTACACCAAAATCCCCCACCGTCTCGACCACATCAGCCAGGATAGCACCGGGAATTTTGAAGAAATCCAGCAGCCAATCATCCCATTTGAGGGTATGGATGTTGAAGAGCAGCGTGCGGGAGGCCGTGGAAACGTCCGTCAGGTAGCTTCGCCCCTCGGTCAGCCGCCAGATCAGCCAGGTGTCGAGGGTGCCGCATTTCAAGTGGCCTGCATGGAGCGTTCGGGCCGCATCCGGGGTGTTGTCCAGCAGCCAGCGGATTTTGCTGGCGGAGAAGTAAGGGTCAGTCCGAAGACCCGTCCTCATCCTGATCTCCCGGGCTGTACCCTCGTCCGCCCGGATCGCATTCATGCTCTTTTGCGTGCGGGTGTCCTGCCATACGATGATGTTGGAAAGCGGACGGCCGGTGCGGCCGTCCCAAATGACGACGCTCTCCCCCTGGTTGGCGATCCCGATTCCTGCAATTTGCTCGCTCCCAATCCCAGACTGCTCAACAACCTGGTTGAAAAGTGCACAAACGTTGTTCCAGATTTCATTCGGGTCATGCTCCACCTTGCCGGGGCCGGGATAATGCTGTTTGTGCTCCCGGTAAGCATGGTGCACGATCCGTCCTTCTGGATCCATCAAGCCAACGAAGGTGCCCGTCGTTCCCTGGTCGATTCCGATCACAAACTCACTCATGTTCGCATCCTGCCAATGTTTTCGGGGTTCTTGGACCGGGATATCGTTCAGAACTGATATTGGCCGCTACAGCAAGCTTACCCCCGATTATTGCGTTTTGTCAAAAGGCCCACCAAGAAACTGCGGCGCTGAATATCCCTTGACGCACATCGTGGCTGGATTAGTGGCGGGCACCTTTCAGTGCGGGTGTGGAATTAGACGCACGCGGCGGGTCGGGTTCGCCGTTCACGAGCCCTCCATCCACCCTCTGCGGCCTGGGTCCCGGGCAGATTGGAACCGGCCAGCCGGGTGCGTTCGCCTACCCGGACTGGAGCCCGGGCAGGCGCCTGCATTTGCGTTTATCCTTCCCGGGCGGATGGGACGTATGCCTCCAGCTTATCCAGGGCCTGCTCCCAGCCGGCGGCCCCGGGCGAACCGGCCGGCACGCCGGCGTGCGTCAGCACCATTTTCGTGCGCCCGTCCAGGTCCTCCAACTCCACGGTCACCTCGGTCACCATCGGCTTGTCGCCCGGCATCCCCATCGCAGAAGGCGGCAGGAGGTTGCCTTTTTCATCCGAAATGCCCTCGGAGTACACCAGCTTTTTTGGAGGGTCGACTTCGATATGTTCGCCCGCGGTCCACATTTGCATGGCTCCATCCGGGCGCTGCATCTCCATGCAGACCATGCGCTTCCCCCCGATGCGCAGATCGATCTCCGCCACCGGGACGCTGGCCCCCTGGGGCCCGTACCATTTCTTGAAATGGGCCGGTTGGGTCCATAACTGCCAGACCAATTCCACGGGTGCGTCGATGACTCGTTCGATCACGACGGAGCCGGTTGTTGCAGTGCGTTCATTCATTTGGTTTCTCCTTGTCGGTTAGCTGTTGGATGTAGTCGTCCATGCGGTCGAAGCTGGTTTCCCAAATATGGCGGTACTGGTCCGTCCAGCGGGAAACCTCCTGCAGCGGCGCCACGTCGATTTTACAAGGCCGGTACTGGGCCTTCTGGCCCTGGACTATCAGCCCGGCGCGCTCCAAAACCTTGATGTGTTTCGAAATGGCCGGCAGGGTCATGTTGAAAGGCTCGGCGAGCTCATTGACGGTCGCTTCCCCTTCAGCCAGCCGCGCCAGGATCGCCCGCCGGGTGGGGTTTGCCAGGGCGGCAAAGATCTGGCTCAGTCTGTCATTTTCGCTCCTTGTCATATTTGTATCCTTATTATACTAAATGGTTAATTAACCTATTTGTATAGTACGGTGCTTCCACCCATTTGTCAAGCCATGAATCCATGGGGGCCGCGGCCTTTTCAAAGTCGTGAAACATGGTGGAAAACAGGTTTTCGAGGGATCGGGAACCATCGCCGCTCAAACCAGCGTTTTCTGCGGTTCCATCGGCATCGTTAAGACAAACTTCCTCGAAAGATGTTACCCTCTTCTGGCTCCTCCCCGTCGGGCCTTCCAGAGCAGGCCATCCCAGGGCGGAGATGGCTGCAAAGAGATCCGGACAACAGGCTACCGGGGAGTCCGGACCCGGCTTTGGAAACTTGATCTGCAGAGCGGGTTTACCAATACCTTGAAAACCGGCGAAAAACCTATCGGTGTGCAGCAGC
>JBFKII010000062.1:0-16297 GCA_041632295.1 Anaerolineales bacterium
ACGCAAGCTGTCCGGCGGCAACCTGCAGAAAGTCATCCTGGCGCGCGAGATCTCCTCGGAGCCGAATATCATGGTCGCCGTGCAGCCCACCCGCGGCCTGGATGTGGGAGCGATCGAGTCGATCCAGCGGCTGCTGCTCGAACAGCGCCGGACCGGAACGGCCATTCTGCTGATTTCGGAGGAATTGGAAGAACTGCTCTCGCTGAGCGATCGCATTGCGGTGATCTACGAGGGGGAGATTATGGGCGTGGTCGACGCCGACCAGGCCGACATCGACGAGATCGGCCTGATGATGACCGGCACGAGGCGAAAAGCCGTGGCCGGGCAGAAGGATGCGGACCAGGCAACCGAGGCCTGAGGCAGGCCGACCGGAGGAAAAGCAATGAACCTTCCTGTGCAACTGACCCTGGAAAAGCGGACGGAGGACGTGCCCCGGTGGATGCCCGCTGCGACGGCGGTCGGCTCGGTTGTCCTGGCTTTCCTGGTCAGCGGGATCATCCTGCGGATCATCGGCGGGGACCCCATCCGGACGTTGCAGTTCTTTTTCAGCGCCACATTCGGCAGCTGGCCCGTGTTCTCCGATACCATGGTCAAGGCCACCCCGTTGATCATGGTCGGATTGGCCTGCGCGGTGGCATTCAAAATGAAGCTGTGGAACATCGGAGCGGAAGGCCAGTTTTACCTGGGTGCGTTTTTTTCCAGCCTGGTTGTGCTGATCCCGATCGTGCCGCCGGACAGCCCCAAAATCGTGGTGATCGGTTCCATGATGGTGATGGGGATGATCGGAGGCGCCATCTGGGGCTTCATCCCGGGTTTTCTCAAGGCGCGCTTCAACGTGAATGAGATCATCACCACCCTGATGCTCAATTACATCGCCATTTTTTGGAATAATTTCTGGATCTTTGACCGCTGGAGCGATGCCGGTTTTCAGATGACCCCCACATTTGAACGCAGCGCCTGGCTGCCGCGCCTGACGGATTATGTCGACCAGTTCCCTTCATTTGCAGGCATCACGCTCCACCTGGGCGTGCTATTTGGCCTGGTGGCGGCATTTGTGGTCTGGTGGGTCCTGGAGCGCAGCCCCTGGGGTTACGAGATCAAGCTGATCGGGGATAACCCCAAAGCGGCGGAGTATGCCGGCCTGAATATCGGCCGCAACATCATCCTGGTGATGATGATGTCCGGAGCGCTGGCCGGCCTGGCGGGGATGAGCGAGATCTCGGGGGTCGTCCACCGCCTGCAGGAGCGCATCTCGCCCGGCTACGGTTTCACCGGGATCATCGTGGCCTGGCTGGCCAAGCTGAACCCGTTTGCCGTGATCCTGGTATCGATCCTTTTCGGCGCTCTGATCGTTGCCGGACGGGAAATCCAGCCCTCCGGGCTTTCCAACATGCTGCAGGGCATCATTCTTTTCTTCATCATCAGCAGCGATGTGCTGCTGCGCTACCGCATCCGTCTGGTGCGGCCTTCCCGGGATGCGGAAGCGGTTGCCTGAACCGACAGGATAAGCGCCATGAACATCGAGATCATACTGCATGCAGGCCTGGCTACGGGCACGATACTGCTATTTGCCACGATTGGAGAACTGTTTGCCGAGCGTTCCGGAATTCTAAACCTGGGCGTGGAAGGGATGATGCTGGTGGGCGCCATGGCGGGTTTCAAGACCTCCCTGGCGACGGGCAACCCCTGGTTCGGCCTCCTGGTGGCCATGCTGGCCGCTGGCTTGCTCAGCCAGGCCCACGGGCTGGTAACGATCCATTTCCAGGCCGACCAGGTGGTCAGCGGTCTGTCACTCACGTGTTTAGGCACAGGCCTGGCCCTGGTGCTGGGGGAGGGCCTGACCGGTCAAAACCCACCGTTGGTGCCGGAGGCGGATATCCCCATCCTTTCCGCCATCCCCTTTATTGGACCGGTCTTCTTTGCTGACCACAGCGTGCTGGTCTATTTTGGGTACGTGTTCGCACCGCTGTGCTGGTATTACATCCACCGCACGCGACCTGGCATGCACCTTCGGGCGGTCGGTGAGAAACCTGCCGCCGCCGACGTCATGGGCATCAGCGTTTACGGCACGCGTTATTTCTACACCTTTGTCGGCGGTGCGCTGGCCGGCCTGGCTGGGGCGACCATCTCGCTGGCCGTTTCCCCCGGCTGGTACAGCGTTCAGACCACCTCCGGGCAGGGCTGGATCGCCATCGGTCTGGTGATTTTTGCCCAGTGGAACCCGTTGACCGCCGCCTTGGGCGGCTACCTGTTCGGCGCGGTCCGTCGCGGCATCCTGGATCTGCAGGGTCCCCGCACCCTGTTCGGTTTTGAAAACCCTTTGTTCGTCAATTCAAACTTCGGTTTTTTCCTGCAGATGACGCCTTTCATCCTGACGATCATCGCCTTGATCTGGGGTTCGCGCGCCGCGACCAGGAAACGGCTGGGTACGCCCGCCGCCCTGGGGATCCCTTACGTCCGGGGGGAACGCGGCCTGTAATTTCAAAAAGGCTTGAAGACCATCAGCCAGAGCACGAACATCGGGATCACGTAACCTACAATCACCATCCCGCGCAAATCGATCGACTTTATGTGGGCGCGAATGGTGTCCATATCGGCCGGCTCCTCCGCAGGAAACTGCTTGTTGCCGACCATGTAAGGAAGGCCGACCAGTCTGCGCAAGGGCTTGTAAGTGCGTTCGTTGAACCAGCCCATCCAGACGGCCACGAGCACGATCAGGACGATCGATACCCAAACCCAGCCGCGGTCCCAGATCCGGATGATGAAAGGCATCCACAGGCCGGTCACACCCATCACCAGGAATGAAACCAGGTAAATCACCAGCGGCTCGACGGAGAGGTCGAGCATGGCGCGCATGCGTTCCAGGCTGGTTTCACTGCGTATCTTGAAGGCCATGGCAGCAGCCGCTCCGTGCGCCAGGAAAAATGTGATCGCTGAGAGAATGTGAATGAAGATGAGCCATTGAAGCAGCATGACAGAATTCTCCTTCCCGAAAGGTATAGCAGGCCGCCCCTTTGCCGCATATCAACCCGGAGCGGCGATAAAAATGGGTCATTGTATATTTTAGCGGAACTTTCCGAGTTGCCGGTTTTAATTCCTGCCCGGACCCAAAATCCAATCATCCTCTTAAAGATGGCGCAGCGTTCTCCAGTACAATACCCCAATGCATTACGCCGCCCTCCTGACCCGTCTGATGGCTCTGCTGTTTGTGGTGATCCTTGGCGCCCTTTCGGCCGCCGGCATCGCTGCGGCGGGGTCGGAAGTTCCCGTCCTTCCGATGGAGCCCGATGACGCACCGGAAGTGGTTTTAAATTTCCGGCGCGCCGCCAACCTGGTGCTGCCGGACCTGCGAACGCTTCCCCCCAGGGACGTCGAATTGGAATATGTCCAGGATTTGGGGAGAGTGCGGTTGCGTTTCGCAAACACCATTTGGAACAGCGGTCATGGTGATTTGGAGCTTCACGGCACCCTGATCCCGGGCTACGATTCGGTCCTTGTCACCCAGGTTGTTGAAGGGGACCAGGGGCAGCTGCATGAGGAGCGTTCGGGGGTGTTCGCTTACCACGAAGAGCACGGCCACTGGCATTGGGAAGGCTTCAGCATCTACCAGGTCTGGTCGGTCGATCTGCACGGCCGGCCGCAGGAAGTGGTCGCCTCCAGCGATAAGGTCGGTTACTGCCTGATCGATGTGCGCCTGTACCCGGGGGTGGATACCAGCGTCCGGAAGTCCCGGCAGTACGGGGACTGCAACTGGTACCTGCAGGGTCTGTCCTCCGGCTGGACGGACACCTACCAGGCGCATATCGCCGGGCAATTTGTTGATATCACCCACCTGTCCGACGGGACATATGTGCTCATTTCGACAGTGGACCCGGAAGACCGGATCCTGGAAACCGACAACCGCAACAACAGCACGCGCCTGTATTTCACGTTGGCAGCGGGGGAAATCCTCGTGACCGGTGACCGCTTCATGCCGGCGGATGACAGCCTTCCGCTTCGGTAGGCTTCTGCCGGGATGCCATTGTTGGTAGAATACCCGCATGGCAGAACATTTCTTTGCCGGTTACCGCTGCTCGTTTTGCGGAGCTGAATACGGTCCTGAGGAAGAGCTCTACAACTGCCCCAGGCATGGGGGCAATCTGGACATCCTCCTGGATATTGATCGCATCCGACGGACGATCCGGCCCGAAGATATCCGCTCGTCCCAGGAAAGATCGCTGTGGCGTTACCTGCCCTTGCTGCCGGTGCCGAGTCCGGGTGGCCTGGAAACCCCGCTCTGGGCTGCCGGGGGAACGCCGACCTATTTCCTGCCCGCGCTGGCATCCCAACTCGGCCTGCAGCATTTTTGGGTCAAAGATGAAAGCCGCAATCCAACCGGCTCGTTCAAAGATCGGGCCAGCGCGATTGTGATCGCCCGCGCCCGCCAGATCGAGACCGATATCATCATCACCGCTTCCTCCGGCAATGCCGGCGCCGCGCTGGCCGGAATGGCCGCGGCTGCCGGCCAGCCAACCATCATTCTGGTTCCGAAGAGCGCCCCGCCGGCCAAGATCGCCCAACTGCAGGTCTTTGGGGCGAAGGTTATTCTGGTCAACGGGTCCTACGATACGGCATTTGACCTTTCCCTGCGCGGTACGCTGAAATTCGGGTGGTATTCCCGCAATACGGGGTTCAACCCCTTTACGGCCGAAGGAAAGAAAACCGCCGCGTTCGAAATTTGGGAGTGGTGGCAGAAGATGACCGCCAGGCACCCGTCCCTGCAGGGGCGCGATCTGTCCATCTTCGTCTCGGTCGGGGACGGCAACATTATCTCCGGGATCCATAAGGGGTTCCGGGACCTGGTCGCGTTGGGCTGGTTGGAAAAAATACCGCGCCTGTTCGGCGTCCAGGCCGAGGGGGCGGCCGCGATCGTGCGGGCTTTCGAGGCCGGAAACGAGCAGATCCCGCGAGTCCGGGCACACACGATTGCAGACAGCATTTCCGTCGGGCTGCCGCGCGATGGCATCCGGGCGCTGCGGGCTGCAACCCAGACCGGAGGCGCGTACCTGGCTGTCAGCGATCACGAGATATTGCAGGCCATCCCCCAACTCGGGCGGGTCGGTGTTTTCGCGGAACCGGCGGGGGCGGCCGCCTATGCCGGGCTGGTCAAAGCGGTTGCAAACGGCATCCTCGGGCCGGAAGACCCGGTGCTGGTGATCAATACCGGCAACGGGCTCAAAGACGTGCAGGCGGCACAAAAAGCAACAGGACAACCGCCGGTAATCGAACCTTCGCTGCGGGCGCTCAAAACTGCCCTTGGCATGTAGACCAACTTCAAGTAAGGTTGGAGATCCTCAGCTTCCTGCCGGCTGCTTATGAAACGGGCAACGGTTTTCTCCGTAAAAACCTGATAACCCCGTTCTGCCGGGAAGCCGAAGACCGTTTTGGCCGCAGCATGGCTCGGGACCAGCTGCAATCGTTTGCCGGCGTAGTTGCAGCACCAAATGACGCAAGGAGAATGCCTGAATGATGGGGAACACGGGATGGAGTGACAGGCTCCGCTATTTCATATTTGCCGCTTATTTGCTGCTGATCGGGCTGCTGGTCTGGTGGATCCGGGCTGCGCTGACCCCGCTGGTGATCGCGGGGCTGATCGCCTACCTGATCAACCCACTGGTCAACTATCTGGTCGATAAAACCCGCATGAAGCACTCGGTGGCGGTCGGCCTGGTGTTCATACTCAGTATCGCCAGCCTGATCGCGGTGCCCGCCTTTATCGTGCCGATCTGGTTGGATGAGATCCAGAGCCTGACGAATAACCTGGATATCATCTACCGGGATCTGCAGGCCCGCACCGCCACGCCGATCGAGTTTCTGGGCCTGACCATTCGTCTGCGGGACTACATCCCGGATTTTTCCGTTTTGGTCAGCGAGGGGCTGACGAATTTCACCGGGGATGCGTTCCACCTGCTGGAGGCGACCACCCGGAACCTGCTGTGGGTGCTTGTCATTCTGGTGACGGTCTTTTATCTGCTTCGGGATTGGCATCGACTGCGGGACTGGATCCTGGGCCTGGCGCCTTCCAAGTACCACCATGATTTCCGTTTTATTTACCGCGAGATCACCAAAATTTGGCGCGGGTACCTGCGCGGAAACCTGGCCCTCATGGGAGTGGTCGGGATCATTTTCACCATCGCCTGGACAGTTATGGGCGTGCCAGGCGCGCTGATCCTCGGGCTCATCGCCGGCCTGCTGACGATCATCCCCGACCTGGGTCCGGCCATCGCGGCCGTGCTGGCGGTGCTGGTCGCCCTGGTGGAAGGCTCAACTTTTTTGCCAATCTCCAACTTCTGGTTCGGGGTCCTGGTATTTGGCGTTTACCTGATTCTGATCAATATCAAAAACATCTGGATCCGGCCGCGCATCTTCGGACGCAGCGTTCACATGCACGACGGGATCGTCTTCGTGTCGATCATCATCGCCGTTGTGATCGCCGGCATTCTGGGTGCGCTGATCGTGGTTCCGCTGCTGGCCTCATTAGGGGTGGTCGGCCGCTACATCTGGCGGCGGATCATGGACGAAGAGCCTTTCCCGGAACTCGTCCGGGAAATGGGTCAGGCGGATGAGGTGGTCGAGGAAAAACAAGGGGCGGACTGAAATCCTCGAGCCGGACCGGGGGAACGAATACAAGAAAGGACACCTGCGGGGAACCGCACCAAGCGGCATGAAAAGTGCCCTCCGGTACCGCCGCCGATGGGCGGGAACAGGACATTTCCAGCCGGCGAACTTTCTGGTAAGATGATAGGTCTGGATTTGCGCGCCAAGGAATTCAAGCATGGAAGCCAACCCTACGATTACGATCGTTGCTCCTGTTTACAATGAAGCTGAGACACTTCCGGTTCTTTACCCCCGCATTAAAAATGTCCTAGATCAATCCGGCGAAACCTGGGAACTCGTCCTTGTGGATGACGGTTCCACCGACAATTCGGCCGAGATGATTCGCGAATACAGCCGCAAAGACGCCCGCGTGCGGCCGGTTATTTTTGCACGCAATTTCGGGCACCAGCTGGCGGTTACCGCCGGCCTGGATTACAGCCGGGGCCAGGCGGTCATTATCATCGATGCAGACCTTCAGGACCCCCCGGAAGTCATTCTTGAGATGTTGGATAAATGGAAGCAGGGGAACGAAGTGGTCTATGGCGTGCGGACGGATCGGGAGGGGGAGACGTGGTTCAAGCTGTTGACCGCTAAGATCTTCTACCGCCTGATTTACCGCATCACGGACGTCGATATCCCGCTCGATACCGGTGATTTCAGGCTGATGGATCGCAAGGTGGTGGACGTGATCAAGCAGATGCGCGAACGCCACCGCTTCCTGCGAGGCATGTCCGCCTGGGTGGGTTTCCGGCAGGCCGGTGTTGAGTACCGGCGGGCGAGGCGCTTCGCCGGGGAGACCAAGTACCCGTTTCGAAAAATGCTTAAATTTGCCAGCGATGCGATCACCGGCTTTTCCTACCTGCCGCTGCAAATTGCGACTTACATGGGTTTTATTTCTGCCGGATTGTCGATCCTGGCTATTCCGGTGGTGATTTATTTGCGTGCCTCCGGCTCCCAGGCATTTATCGGCCAGGCCACAACGCTGCTGGCTGTGTTGTTCCTGGGCGGGGTTCAGTTGATCTCCCTGGGTATTTTGGGGGAATATCTTGGCCGGCTTTACGATCAATCCAAGGAGCGCCCGCTGTACATCGTTCGCGAAGCGCCCGCATTGGAAGAGTGACTCTGGAAAATATCGATGATTGATTTGACAGTGGATCAAACTCGCCTGGAGCGCGTGGTGGCACGCGCCCGGCAGAAAAATATCGTCATCCCGACGTACGCCCAAATGAAAGATCCTCATTTGGCGCCCGGCTCAATCCGCCGAAAACTGGCCGACACCGGGCTTTGGGATGTGACCCCCGAAAATTTATTCCGGATTACCTGGAAAAACGAGCCCCAAGACCGGGGCGGCGCATATGGCGAGGTGAATGCCCTCGAGTTTCCCAGCAGCCTGACAGGCGTTCCTGCCCGGATCATCGCACTGGTAGGGAAGTGGTTTCCGACTGGGGCGCATAAAGTCGGGGCGGCATTTTCCTGCCTGGTTCCACGGCTGGTTACCGGCCAGTTCGATCCGACCACCCAGAAGGCGGTCTGGCCTTCCACCGGGAATTACTGCCGGGGCGGCGCCTATGACTCCGCCCTGCTGGGATGCGAGTCCATCGCCATACTGCCGGAGGGTATGAGCCAGGAGCGATTTGAATGGCTGGCGGGGATCGCCGGGGAGGTGATTAAAACTCCTGGATCGGAATCGAACGTCAAAGAGATTTTTGACAAGTGCTGGGAACTGCGCGCCTCGGGCCAGGACCTGATGATCTTCAACCAGTTCGAGGAGTTTGGCAATTACCTGTGGCATTATGAAGTCACCGGGCATGCCATTGAGGAACTGCTGGAGGCCGCCTTGCGGCCGGGGGACCAATACCGTGGGGTGGTGTCATCTACGGGCTCCGCCGGGACCATCGCTTGCGGGGATTACCTGAAGCAGGTTTTTCCCGCCAGCCTGATCGCTGCCAGCGAAGCGCTTCAGTGCCCTACGCTCCTGGAAAACGGATTCGGCGCCCACCGGATCGAAGGGATCGGCGATAAGCACGTTCCCTGGATTCATAACGTCAAAAACACCGACATGGTGATCGCGGTCGATGACAACGCCGTTGTGGACGTAGCCCGGCTTTTCAACGAGCCGGCGGGAAAGAACCACCTGATAGCCCAGGGCGTTCCGGATGCGGTTGTTGGTAAACTGGGCTTGCTGGGCTTTTCAGGGATTTCCAACCTGCTATCGGCCATAAAGATGGCGAAGTACTACGAAATGGGGGAACAGGATGTGGTCGTCACCGTCCTGACGGACTCGATGGACCTGTATGCCAGCCGGCTCGAAGAAATGCGCGCGGAACGAGGAGCGTACTCTGAAACCCGTGCCGCCGCCGATTTCGCCCGCTGGGTGCTGGGCCAATCAACCGATCACATGCTGGAGCTTCGTTACCCCGATCGGCGCCGGATTCACAATTTGAAATACTTCACCTGGGTGGAACAGCAGGGGAAGACGTACGAAGAGATCAACGCACAGTGGCACCAGCCGGACTATTGGACAGCGATTCAAAAACTGGCACCGCAGATCGATGCTTTAATCGAGGAATTCAACGCCCGCGTGGGAATTCTCTCTGCAAACAGCTGATTTTTTTATGAACCAACTGCGCCCTGAATTTTTTAGCGACGCCCGTTTGCGATACTATGCCGGGGAGGCTGTATTCAACCGCGGTCGAAGCTATTACAACCAAAACCGGGTCACCCTGGACAGCTTGCAGCCGGACAAGGCGCATCTGCATGTGCAGGGCAACCTGGAATACTGCATTGACTTCTTCACCGAGCAGGAGGATTTCGTCGGTGTGTGCAACTGTCCGCATGCAGAGTCCGGTAATTTCTGCAAGCACCAGGTGGCCGCAGGGATTTTTCTCCGGGATCGTCTCAAAGGTCCGTACGATGCCGATTGGAAGGCGCCCATGGATCGGGTCCTGCAGACGCTTGGAAACGGCCAGGAGCAGTCCCGGCGCGGCAATCCCTACTACCTGTTGTTCGTCCTGCGGCAGCAGTACAGTGATTTTTCCCTCGAGCCGCATATTCTTTATGTGCAGGACCTGCCCGCGAACGGGGAGGGAAACACGGATCCTGTCTTATCCGAAGCCGCCCTGCTGGATTTTATCGACCACAATCCTTGGGTAACGATGAAAGCCCGCCAGCCGAACCGGGTGCTCGATCCGGCGCTGTGTGTCAATTGCGATGCCGGGACCGTCTCTCTGGCCAACATTGTCAACCGCACGGAGCGAATGAGCAGCGGGTACTACTACTACAATTATTCGCGGCCAATCGAGGAGTACCTGGCGTTGATGGCGGGTGCTTCCGCTCCTGTTTTTGTCGGCAACGACTCCAAGCCGTTCGAAAGGGCCGTGCGGATATGGAAAGAAAGCGGGGAAATGCAGGTTTCCCTGGGGCGCGATGAAGCCGGCGGCGTGACGATCGAAACCCGGTTCCGCATCGGCAGCAAAGAGATCTCGACTCAGCGCGGCAGCACGTTCCTGATTTCGGAGGATCCGGTTTGGATCCTGGCGGGCGAAGATATCTTCAGGCTGGGGGATGCCTGGAAGCCGGAAACGGCGGTGTCTTTCATCAACACGCCCAACATCTACATCCCGCCGGAAAGCGAAACCGAGTTCCTGGAAAAATACCTGGTTCCGCTTGCTAATATGGTCCCGATGATGGGGGCCGGCCTCGAATATGAGGAGATAGCGGAACAGCCGATCAAGCGGCTTTACCTGAGCGAAGAGAACGGGGAGCTGGTGGCCCGGCTTCGCTTTGCCTACCAGGGATATGAAGTTCCTTTCGAAAAGGGTATGCCAGCGATCACCACCCGCCACAAGCAGGATGGGACCTGGACCTTGATCCGCATCCGGCGCGATCCGCAGGCGGAGGAAGGTATTTACCAGTCCGTTTCTTCTCCAAGGAGCGGCTTGAAACGCGCCGTTCCTCCCCTCGACCCGGACGTGTTTACGTTGCGGGCGCGGGTGGACCTGGTCGATTTTCTTCTCAAACGGGTCCCCGCCCTGTTGGAAGACGGGTTTGAAATTTATGGAGAGGACACCCTCGAATCCGCACGGGTCACCCGGGCAGCTCCGACGCTAAAGCTCAACGTCTCCTCTGGGATAGACTGGTTCGACGTCCAGGCGGTGATCCGTTTCGGGGATATCGATGTCGATCTGAAGGAAATCCGCCGGGCGCTGCGGCGCAAGAAACGCTATATCAAGCTGGCAGATGGGACGATCGGGGAGCTTCCGGATGAATGGGTGGCCCGGTACAAGCATTTGTTCGGGCTGGCCGAGATCACCGACGACGGCTTCAAAGTCTCCCGCCACCACATCACCCTGATCGATGAGCTGCTGGAAGATGTGGAGCAGGGCGACATCGACGGCGAATTTCAGCGCCAGCTTGAAAAACTTCGCCATTTTTCCGGTATCCAGGGGAACCAGGTGCCTGCTGAATTTTCCGGGGAACTGCGGCCTTACCAGAAAGCGGGGTTCGATTGGATCCATTTCCTGAAGGATTACCGTTTCGGCGGCATCCTGGCGGACGACATGGGGCTCGGAAAAACCGTCCAGGTGCTGGCATTCTTGCAGTCGGTATCGGAGAACGGATCGCGCGGCAAAGCCAACCTGGTGGTCGTACCCCGTTCGCTGCTGGTCAACTGGCAACGGGAAGCGCAGCGATTTACCCCCGGCCTGCAGGTTTACGAACATTTTGGTCCGGATCGGGTGAAGCGGACGGATAAATTCTCGGATTACGATATCGTGCTGACCACCTACGGCATCATGCGGCGGGACATCCAGATGCTTCGGACTTACACATTCAACCATATTGTGCTTGACGAATCGCAGGCCATAAAAAATCCGGTTTCTCAGGTTTCCAAGGCCTCCCGGCTGCTGATCGGGAACCACAGGCTGGCGCTGACCGGCACCCCGGTCGAAAACTCCACCTTCGAGCTCTGGTCGCAGTTTGCCTTTCTCAACCCAGGTTTGCTGGGAGGGCTGGAATATTTCAAGCGGGAGTTCGGCAACCCGATCGAAAGGCGGCAGGACCAGGAGACGGCCGATTTTCTGCGCTCCCTGGTGTACCCCTTCATTCTGAGAAGGACGAAGGACCAGGTGGCACCGGAACTGCCGCCGCGGGAGGTGCAGGTGCTGTATACCGACATGGAACCAGCCCAGCGAAAATTCTATGAACGCACGCGGGATTACTATCGCGGGCTGTTGCTGGGCATGATCCAGGAAAATGGGATCGATGACAGCCGGATAAAGATCTTGGAAGGGCTGCTGCGCCTGCGCCAGATCAGCAACCATCCCCGCCTGGTCGAGCCCGAATTCCGCGGCCGATCAGCTAAGCTGTCCCTGCTGATGGAACAGCTGGAGACGCTCCAGTCGGAAGGCCATAAGGTGCTGATCTTTTCCCAATTCGTGCAGATGCTCAAGCTGGTGCGCTCGGAGTTGGAAGCCCGCAAAATGTCGTACGCGTATCTCGATGGCCAGACCCGTAAACGGCAGGAGCGGGTGGATGCGTTTCAGTCCGATCCGGACATTCCGTTTTTCCTTATCAGCCTGAAAGCGGGCGGGGTAGGTCTCAATCTGACCGCCGCGGATTACGTAATCCACATTGATCCCTGGTGGAATCCGGCTGTTGAAATGCAGGCGACCGATCGTACCCACCGCATCGGGCAGGACAAGCCGGTTTTCGTGTACAAACTGATCACCCGGGATTCCGTCGAGGAAAAAATATTGACCTTGCAGGAGCGCAAAAAAGCGCTCGTGGACCAATTGATCACCACCGAAAGCAGCTTTTTTAAGAAGTTGAGCAGCTCAGACGTAGAAGTCCTGTTCAGCTGACCGGCCGCTCACGGCCAAAGGGGGAAATGAATAATGAAACTGGTAAACAATTCGTTGGTGCTGGTGGTTGTGCTGCCGGAGCCCAAAGATCTGGAGATCGCCCGTTTGCTGGGTTGGTACCGCATCCCGTTGCGCAGGGCGCCCAAAGTCATCCATATTGATTTCCTGGCGTTTTACCAGCCCGGCTCGTTCGGCAATCGAGGCGGTCGGATTGAGTGGATCGCCCCCGTTTTGGGGCACGAGTTGACCACACGCCGGGAACTGCTTCACGACCAGTATGATCATCCGCGCGCCCGGGAAGAGTATTTTAAAATCCAGATCGGTCCCCTGCAGCCGCTCCAACGGCCGGTCCGAGCAGCCGGCTGGAAGCGCCTGACGTTTCTGTACACGACCGGGGAACGCCTGCGGCAAGGCCAGGTGCTGAATGACCTTGTGCTTGGGCCGGAGGATCGGAACCTGCTCTGGCAAGGCCTGCGGGAGCGTAGAAAGCAATATCTGGAAGCGCCGGAGATCGGGCCCGGATCCTGGCCGGAAATCCCCGATCTCCAGGCGCTTGTGGACCTGATCCTCGGCTTTTCAC
Organism: Anaerolineales bacterium; assembly: GCA_041632295.1. Classification (GTDB taxonomy): domain Bacteria; phylum Chloroflexota; class Anaerolineae; order Anaerolineales; family JABWBV01; genus DATDOR01. Next base: position 13,078 of record JBFKII010000062.1, read on the forward strand.
CTCCCAGTCAGCCGTAGGAAGATTCCCCGGGGCGGTAATTCCGTAAAAGATATACAATACTTGGGGCCGGCCACCAGGTGGCATCCGAATCCACGCCCTGCGACAAACTGATGACCCACGCAAGCTTTGTGCCTTATAAGAAAACGCCACGTCGAGGCGGGTTCAGACCCGCGATCGCTTTGATTCTGATCCTGCTGACATCCTGTGCCCCGGGTCCTATCGCAACCGGCCCGGCCTCCACGGGGGGAAGCCTGGCCAGCCCGACCCCATTTGTATTTCCGCCGACGTTCACGCCCACGGTCGCCGGGCCGCCCACTACCACCAGCACTCCACGCCCGAGTCAGACCCCGATCAGCACTCTGACCCCCGGACCGACCCTTGCGCCGTCCGCCACCCCGCTGGTTGACATCGTATTTGCCTCTGATGCCGATCAGCCCTCGATTTCCCGGGATCTGCTGTATTTTTCCGAAGGGGAGGTTCGCATTTGGGATCGATCGACCGGCGAGCGAAATCCGATCGGAGACGGCCTCAGCGGGGAAACGTTCGAAGGTTTCTCTTCTGCGGCGGACGGCGCGGAAATTGCGCTGTGGCGCATGATCGCCCCGGATACCGCCGAGATCACACTGTACAGCCGGTCTGCCGGGTCGGTGATCGGCACGCTGCAGATTCCGGCCGGCGGTCTGCTGGATATGAAAATTTCCCCCGATGGGAACTGGCTGGCGTATATCGCCACGGAATACATCCCCCGGCCCACCGATGTACCGACCCACACACCGGCTCCCACGTTCACCCCGACAACCGTCGGTTTTATCCATCCGACGCCCACGGCCACGCCGACTTTTACACCCACTCCGGTATTCGAGGTCCCTACAAGCGGGTCGGTATTCCTGGTGCGTGTGAATTCCCCCACCAATCCGACCCTCATTGGGGAGTGCGGCAACCACTGCAGCGGTTTGGATTGGGGCCCCCTTGCTGCTAACTTTGTTTGGGGGGACGCTTCAGGCCTGTGGGAGGTCCGGCCGGGCGATGCGGTCCCTGCTCCACGCCAGGTGCTGGAGCCTTTTTTGTCTGGGGTTTCGGGGTCCGTCCAAACCAGAGACAGCTACCTTCCAATTGACTGGTCGCCGAGCGGGCGTTTTCTGCTGGTCCGCAAAGGGCTCCGGCAGGGTGTGATCTTTGCAGTCGCGGACATGGTTTCCGGCCGGGTGGAGAACCTGCCTGGGACCGGGGTTTATGCCGGCCCTTCGGCGGGGTATACCTGGCTTGCGGGGGACCTGTTTTTCATCGCCCGCCCGGGGGTGGAAGCACAGTCCCTTTTGCCGGCCGGGGAGATCTGGGGTTTGGACCCTGGAGCCGGCGAGTCGATTTTCCTACCCAGTGGATCCTTCCCATTTCCGGGGGATGTGCACACTGTACCGTCTTCCCCGCAGCAGCTCCCGGATGGCCGGATTGGGTTTTCCCTGGTCAATTTTCGCGATCAAAACGATGTCGAAACCAACGGCATATACCTGCTGGATCCGGTCAGCGCTGTGGTTTCGAAGGTAAACGTTCTGCCCTTTGCCAGGGTGGAGGCCATGGAATGGCTGCCGGACGGATCCGGAGTGGTAGTGGAGACTGCCAGCCGGATACTTTTTGTGCCGCCGGACACCGCTCGTCTCTACTCTTTGTCCGCATTTCTGGGGCGTGGCAGCTGCTGTTTTGTCTGGGTCGAGTAGCCAATGCTTCTGCTGTTGAGTACGGCGGGACTGGTCTTTTCTCCGTTATTGTTCATCGCCATGGATCGGGCCAACCTGCGCCTGGGTCTGATGTGGTTTGTTGCATTATCGCTGGCATCTGCCTTCTGGTTTTATTACCTGCAGCAGCTCTGGGGTCTGCCGCTGTCCATGGATTGGCCGGCCTGGGGGGCGGAATACATCCCCACGGTGTTGAAAGAAGGTTGGTTCCTTGTAGATGAAATATCCTGGCCACTCGGCTTTTCCCTCACCTCTCTGGCCCTGGCAACTTTGCTGACCGGCTTGGCGGGAACTGGGGGTTTCGACTGGCGCATACTCGGTATCGTCCTTAGCACCCTGGGTTTGGGTATGCTGGGGGTCCTGGCTGGAGGACTGCCCGTCCTCGGTTTTGCCTGGATGGGATTTGACTTGATGGAGCTGATCGTCCTGCTTCGATGGTTCCGGGGGCGAAAAAAAAACCGTCTGGCCTTGCGCTCGTTTTCTGTTCGGAGTGCCGGTACACTCCTGTTGCTGCCTGCTCTCGGTCTTGAGGGACTGGGTTCGTTTGGGGAGCAGGAGGGCGTCGGAGTGGCTGTGGTGCTGCTGGCAGCGGCTGCTTTTATTCGCATCGTCTCTACGCCGTACCAGCGGGCCTTGATGGATGTGGCCAATGACCGCAGAGGCCTGTTCAACCTGATGCGCATGGCTTCGGCGGCCGGCGGGTTAAATCTGGCAATGCGGCTGGGTCAGGGGGGAATCCTGCCTTTCTGGCGCATTCCGGTTCTGGCTGCCATCCTGTTTTTTCTGTTGTACGCTGCGATTGGCTGGTTGACGGCGGAAAACGGGCTCGCCGGCAGGCAGTACTGGATTATGGCGATCGGCGGTCTGGCGATCGCTGCGGGAGTCCAGGGCCAGGCCGGGGCAGCCGTTGCTTGGGCACTGGTGCTGATACTCGGCGGCAGCCTGCTGTTCAACACTCAAATGCCTGCAGGGGCCGTTCGATGGACTTTTCCGATCGCGGTTGTGTTGATGGCCGGGCTGCCGTTTTCTCCTTCCTGGCCGGGAAGCCTGTTGTTTTCCGGTGGAATCGTCCTGGTCGACGGGATCCTGATAATCACTGCGGCGGTGATGCTGGCAGGATATTACCGCCATGCGATCATCAGCCCACCACCGGCCGACCCTTCGGTAAGTGGAGTTCAGGGCTTATCTCTGTTGGGCGCTTTATCCATATTTGCGGCCCTGCTGTTTGCCGGTTGGACCCCCCTGTTTATCGGCGAGGCGTTTCAAGGGGGATGGTGGCAGGGATTCGCCATTCTCGGAATCTGCGGCCTGATTTTTTACGCCGCCCGGCGAGGGCTGGTTTTGGATTTGAACCGGCTGGAAAGGGTTCGGGCTTTTCTTAATCCAGGGCGGCTTCTCCGGCACATCCGGCGGGCTTACCGGCTTTCCAGCTTGTCCGTGGATTTGCTTTCCGGGGCCCTGGAAGGGGAGGCGGCCGTCTTGTGGGC
>JBFKII010000063.1:0-16219 GCA_041632295.1 Anaerolineales bacterium
TGCGCGATCTGCATACCGGTCAGGAATTGAGCGCGATTTCGGCGATCGCCGTGAATTGTTGAGAAACGGGGCTGTCTTTCCTCAGGTTGACCAGGGGGATCCCGCTGGTCTCTGCCTTGTGAGCCAGATTGGGGACTGCGCTGACAACCGCAGCGACGGTATGCCCGAGATAGTCCTGGATTTCACGCAGTGTAAGCTGCATGTCATTACCTGTCCGGTTGACCTGAACCACCTGGAGGGAACCCATGCCGAGCACTTTCATGCTCAATTCCTCCAGCAAAGCCTGGCTCTGCACCAGCGTGTTGACCATCGGTTCCACGATCACGAAGATCTTATCGCTGATCTCGGCGATTTTTTCGGCTGTCGGAGTCAGGCCGACCCCCAGGTCGACCACGACGAATTCCGCCTCCCTCGCCAGCTCCCGGACAATCGCCAGCATCTGGTCGGCTGCCCCGGAAAAGCGGGACTCGCCGGGGCGGAACGATGAAAGCAAAACGCGCAGCCCGCTGGGATGAGTGCGCATCATTTTTTGAATGTCCCGAAACCGGATCAGGCCGGCGTCTTTTTCCAGCAGCGGCCCGAGTTCCTGCCCGTTTTCCATGCCAAGCAAGAAACTGGCGTTTCCAAGCCCGGGGCGTAGCTCGGCGAACACCACATCGGCATCCGAGGCCTCGTGCATGGCCACCGCCAGGTTCAGGGCAACCGTGGTGACGCCCAGGCCCCCTTTGGCGGCCAGAACGCCGATGACCTTTCCGGTTTGGGTGGGATCCCCTTCGTCCGAACCATCTTTTTTCGTGCCCGCACTGCGGGTCAGTATGGTGCGCACTCGTGCGGTCAGTTCCGCAGGGTGCGTGGGCTTGGTCAGGTAATCATCCGCGCCGGTCTCGAAACCGAGCACCTTGTCCTCGACCTGGTTTTTTGCGGTGAACATGATGATCGGGATCTCGGAAGTGGTCCGGTCTTTGCGCAGCCGCCGCAGAACCTCGATGCCATCCATATCCGGCATCATAATGTCCAGCAGAATCAGGTCCGGAGATTCGTTGCTGGCTTTAACCAGGGCCTCCCGGCCATTTTTTGCGGCTGAGATCAGGTAACCTTTGCGCTCGAGCAGCAAGCCCACCAACCGGAGGGTATCGAGATCATCGTCGACGATGAGGATTTTTTCCGCCATTTGTTTTCCTTTCGGTGGACCGCCTGCTACAAAATTCAGTCTAGCATAAAGGGTTTTGGAGAGCAAGTGGGTATTAACCCATTGCGCTTATAATGGAAAAACGCACGATTTTCCCCCTGGGTTGATAATTATCCGGGCAGAGGTTGAATGATGTTCGACGCGGGACCCATCCATACCAAGGTAAGAGACTTTATCGAACATAACCGCCTTTTTGATCTGAAAGGGCTGGTCCTTGCCGGGGTTTCGGGCGGTCCGGATAGCATCGCACTGCTGCACGTGCTGCGAAAACTGGGTTACCCTGTGACGGCGGCCTATTACGATCATGGTCTGCGGCCGGGAGGCGACCAGGAAGCGGATTTCGTTCGCCGAATTGCCCATTCACTGGGCGCCGGATTCGTGACGGAAAAAGGGGACGTGCCGGCGCTGGTCCAAAAGGAAGGCTATTCCGTGGAAGAAGCTGCCCGGATGCTGCGCTATGGATTTCTTTTCCGCCAGGCCCGATTGGAAAACGCCCAGGCGGTGGTCACAGCCCACACTGCCGATGACCAGGTGGAGACCATGCTCATGCATTTGCTGCGAGGCGCTGGGCTGGCTGGTCTGAAAGGAATGCTGCCCCGCACCATACTGCCGGCATATGACCCGGATATTCCGCTCGTCAGGCCGGCTTTGCAGGTCTGGCGTACGGAGATCCTGGCCTATTGCCGGGACCACGGGCTGGCGGGCCTCGAGGACCCCTCCAACAAGGACACCCGACTGTTTCGGAACCGCATCCGGCTTGAATTAATCCCCAGCCTGGAGAACTACAACCCCTCCATCCGGGAACGATTGCTGAAAACCACGCAGACTCTGGCCTGGGACGAATCGGCTTTGAAGGAGCTCACCGAAGAAAAATGGGGGCTGGTTTTGGCGGAGGAAGCGCCGGAATATATCTCGCTGCGGACCGAGCCGTTCCTCCATTTGTCACCTGGCTTGCAGGCCCGTATCCTGCGTCTCGCAATCGTGCGGCTGGCACCGGAGGTCCGAGACGTGGATTTCGATACCACAATGCGCGCTTTGGCACCGGTTGGCAGCCCCTCCCCGGGGGCCGGGCAGGACCTGGTCGCCAACCTGCGGATTTTTCGCGAACAGGACCGGATCTGGATCAGCCAATCGTCCGCCTGCCTGCCCAAAGACCGCTGGCCGCAGCTGAAAGATGATGGCCATTTCGAGCTGCGCCCGCCCGCATTGTTCGATTTGGCAAACGGCTGGCGACTGGAGGCCCAATGGCTGGAAAACCCGCCGCCGGGCTTCGAATCGAACACCGATCCCTACCTCGCCTGGCTGGCATTGGAGCCGGGTCAGGAAGCTTTGGCCTTGCGTCCCCGCCGCAAAGGGGATCGGATTCGCCCTTTGGGAATGAAAAAAGGTTCGCTCAAATTGTCGGATTTCATGATCAACGCCGGGCTACCGGAGCGATTTCGGCGGCGCTGGCCGCTGGTCTGCATCGAGGATGAAATCGCATGGGTGCCGGGAGGGCGTATTGGGGAGCGGTTCCGGGTGGGGGGCGCCGGTATGAAAATTCTGCAACTGCACTGCCTCCAGCAAAAGGGATCGGAGTCAGAATAAAAAAACCTCCCCGCATTTCAGGGAGGTATTCTGGGTTCGGTGCCAGGTTTAGGCCCGGGCGGTCGTTTTATCCAGCTTGCGCAGTTTCATGCTGACCTCGCGCCATTGGATTTTCGAAATCCCCAGTTTTTGGCGGACTTTGTTCGGCTCGACCCCGGCGCGCATGTCCTGCAGGGCGCTGGTCCAGCGGCACATCGCAAAGGAAATGTGCTTTTCCAGCTTGGCCGCCACGCTGATATCTTCCAGCAGGTACTCCAGCCGGCGCGGGGACCAGGGAAACAGGCGGTCATCCAGGTCGTAGGCTGCCGCATACAAGTGGAAGGCGGCGACCCAATCTTCCGGGAGCAGGATTTTTCGCTCCTTGTAGCGGTGCTGAGGGCTGCTGTAGCGCACAAAAAGTGTCGGCCCAGCCGGAGCTTCCAGGTCGATGTGCTCCGGGGCCAGCGCCAGGGTTTCGCTTTTTTTCAGGCCGGTTTGGATCAGCAGAGAAAACAGCGTGTAGTACCGGTGATCGGGGCTTTCGCCCTGGCGAAACCGATCGGCTGCCTGAAAAGCGGCTTCCAGTTCGCCCGGCTCAAGGACGATCGGTAGCGGGCTGATCACGGAGCGCTGCACGACTTTTTCCGCTGGATCAGCGAGGATAATGCCCCCACCCTGCAGCCAGCGAAAGAAAGCCTTGATGGACGTGATCCTGCGTGCCAGAGTCTTCGGGCTGCAGGGAACGCCGCGCTCGTTCTGCATCCAGTCCAGGAATTCGTTGAGATGCTTGGTGGTAATCTCCTGCAGGGGCATCGCTTCCGGCAGGTAGCCTTCCAGCAGACGTAGATCGGCCAAAAAGGCCTTGATCGTATGCGGAGATTTTCCCTGGTCATCCAGGTATATCTGCCAGCCTTTCAACGCCGGGGCAAGCGGAGCGTCTTTGGACAGATGGGCATTTTGTAGCTCTTGAGTCATGCGGTTTCCATCAAGGTGTGGTAGTTTGGTTTCGTATAGTCAGAGTATTTTAGTGACAACAACAGTGTTTGTCAAACAAATGTCGGTGGTAAACTTGCGCCCATGAGCGAGTTCTTGAGCCTGATTCCCCCCGCCCAGGCTTTCGAAAAATGGGTTTCCGAAATTGAGGTCCGGCCACTGCCGGAGCAGATGTCAACGGAAAACGCGAGCGGGCGGGTGCTTTGGGAGGATTTGAAAGCACCGCATGCCCTGCCTTCCTTCACACGTTCCACCGTGGACGGGTATGCGGTCCGTGCGGCCGACACACACGGAGCGAGCGAATCGCTGCCGGCATACCTGGCCCTGATCGGTGAGGTGGGGATGGGGGCCAGGCCGGATTTTTCGCTGGGTGGCGGGGATTGCGCCCTGATCCATACCGGGGGTATGCTTCCCGAAGGGGCGGATGCGGTCGTGATGGTGGAGCACAGCCAGGCAGCAAGTGACATCGAAGTCGAGATAATGCGGGCCGCCGCCGGGGGGGAAAACGTGATCTTCGTCGGGGAGGACCTGGAAGCCGGGCAGGTGGCGATAACCCGGGGAACTCGCCTGAGGCCGGCCGAGATCGGTGGCCTGATGGCATTCGGCATCACGCAGGTCCAGGTCGCACGCCAGCCGGTAGTGGCTGTCCTGTCGAGTGGGGATGAGGTGGTGCCTCCCGAGTCAAATCCAGGCCCGGGGCAAGTGCGGGATATCAATTCATATACCCTGCAGGCTTTGATCCGGCGCGCTGGTGGCCACCCGGTGCTGTCCGGGATCATACGGGATGATCCGGCCGCCTTCCAGGAATCTGCCGAGCAGGCTCTGGCGGCCAGCGACATCTTACTATTTACGGCCGGTTCGTCCGTCAGCGTCCGTGACCTGACCGCCCGCACGATCGATGCGCTGGGAGCACCGGGGGTGCTGGTCCACGGAGTCAGCATCCGGCCTGGGAAACCGACCATCCTGGGTGTTTGCAGAGGGAAGCCGGTCATCGGGTTGCCGGGCAACCCCGTCAGCGCGTTAGTCATCGCCGGCATTTTTGTCGTGCCGATGATCGAGCGCCTGCTCGGCCTGAAGAACCCCGGTCCGCCTGACTCGGTAGAGGCCCTTCTGGAAGTCAACCTGCCGTCCCAGGCCGGCCGTGAGGATTGGGTGCCTGTGCGGCTGGAGTCCGGCGAGAGCGGCTACCGGGCAGTGCCGGTTTTCGGCAAAAGCAATCTGATATTTACGCTGGTGGGGGCCGATGGCCTGATCCGTATTCCACCCCAGGCTAACGGCCTGCCGGCGGGGTCCCGGGTCCGGGTGATTACAGGATTATTGTGAAAGACGTTTATCTGCACGACATTCCACTTTCCGAGGCCTGGGAAAGGCTGGAACGGGCGCTGGCGGACGCCGGTCTGGCCGGTCCTTTGGGAGCGGAGCGGATTCCACTCGACGAAAATGCCCTTGGCCGTGTCCTGGCGGAGCCGGTCTGGGCCCGCATCTCCTCTCCGCATTACCACGCGGCGGCCATGGACGGCTTTGCCTTGCGCGCAGACGACACCGCCGGGGCGACCCCTTCCTCGCCTGTCACGCTCCCCCTTGGCGAGCGGGCCCAATACATCGATACCGGCGATCCACTGCCGCACTGGGCCAATGCGGTCGTCCCGATCGAGGACACCGAACCTCTTGATTCCAGTGGGAATCCGGACTCCAACCGGCGCCGTCCGGAAGCGATCCGCCTGCGGGCGGCCCTGCCACCCTGGAAACATGTCCGGGCCATGGGCGAAGACATGGTTGCTTCCGAACTCGTGCTGGCTTCGGGGCATGCGCTGCGGGCTGTCGACCTGGGCGCCAGCGCCGCCAGCGGAAACACCAGTGTCGTCGTCGCACCACGGCCTCGCGTGGCGATCATTCCCAGCGGAACGGAACTGAAACCCGTGGGCGAGCCGGTCGGGGCGGGGGAGATCATTGAATTCAATTCTATTATGCTGGCCGCGCAGGTCCGGGATTGGGGCGGCTTTCCGGAGCGGAAGCCGATCGTCCCGGATGATTTCGAGCAGCTTACGGCGGCCGTTGCCGAAGCGGCCGGGGAATCAGACCTGGTGCTGCTGCTTTCCGGCTCCTCGGCCGGATCGGAGGATTTTTCGGCGGCCGTGGTGGAACGGCTGGGCCGGTTGCTGGTCCACGGGATCGCCGTGCGTCCGGGTCACCCGGTTATTCTCGGGATGCTCAACGATGGGCGGGGTTCGCAGGCGGTCCCGGTGATCGGGGTGCCGGGCTACCCGGTTTCAGCAGCCCTGACCGGAGAGATCTTTGTAGAAGGGCTGCTGCGCCGCTGGGTGGGCCTTCCGGGGCGCTCGAAGACGACTCTGTCCGCCGAAATCACACGTAAGGTCACCTCCCCCCTGGGAGATGATGATTATGTCCGGGTGGCTGTCGGCGTGGTCGGCGAGCGGACGCTTGCGGCTCCGATCTCGAGAGGCGCAGGGGTCATTTCGTCCCTGGTCCGGGCGGATGGGATCGTGATCATCCCGGCCGGAGAGCAGGGTCTGCCCGCCGGTGCACCGGTGGAGGTGGCGCTGTACAGCGAGCCTGAAGCGATCCGGCGGACAATCCTGGCTGTCGGATCCCACGACATGGTCTTGGACCTGCTATCCCAGCATCTGGCGAACCACGACCGCCGGCTTGCCTCGGCCAATGTCGGCAGTTTGGGTGGGCTGATCGCCCTCAAGCGGGAGGAAGCCCATCTGGCGGGTGCGCACCTGCTGGATCCCGCCGGCGGCGAATACAACCTGCCTTACGTCCGCAAGTATCTCCCCGGGCAGAAGACGGCGGTCCTGGGTTTTGTCGGCCGGGAGCAGGGTTTGATGGTTGCGGCCGGCAACCCCAGGCAGATCGGCGGTTTCCAGGACCTGGCCCGTGAAGACGTGCGTTTTGTCAATCGACAGCGCGGGGCGGGAACCCGGTTGCTGCTGGATTACGAGATCGAGCGGCAAGGCATTCCCCCCGAAAATATCCAGGGATATGGGTACGAAGAGTACACGCACCTGAACGTCGCCGCCGCAGTGGCGTCCGGCCGTGTTGATGCCGGTCTGGGCATCCCGGCTGCGGCGCGCGCCCTGGGGCTGGACTTTGTGCCACTGGCCCAGGAGCGTTATGACCTGATCATCCCATTCGCCCATTTCGAAAGCAAGTTGATAGCCCCCTTGCTGGCAGTACTGGAGGACGATGATTTCCGAAAGGCGGTGGAGCGTCTTCCGGGTTATGATAGTAGCCCGATGGGTAAACTGATCGCAATTGTGGAGTGAGGCATGCTCACAGCGCTCGTGATCGATGACAGCGAAGCGTTCGCCGAAAGCGTGGTCCGCCTGCTTGAAATGCTGAATGTGGAAAGCCGGATGGCATTCAACGTGCGCCAGGCGATGGTGCTGCTGCTCAAAGAACCGCCAGATATCATCTTTCTGGACATCAAAATGCCCGGATTCGACGGTTTTGAGGTGCTGTCCTACCTGCGTAGGGAGCCGAAGCTGGCGGAGGTCCCGGTTTGCATCATTTCCAACGATGACCAGCGCGAGGTCGTCGCCCGGTCCAAAAAACTGGGCGCGATCGGTTTCATCGTCAAACCGCCGACCCTGGAGGGGCTAAAAATGGCGGTCCAGAAAGCTGCCCGAATAAAAGACCAAGCCTGAAGAGGTGGGCCGATGCCTGTGAAAGCCGGAGATCAAGCGCCCGGGTTCGTTGTGCCGGATGACAGCGGTGAAATGCGTTCGCTGGCGGACTTTGCCGGCAAACCGCTGGTGCTGTTTTTTTACCCCAAGGACGATACACCGGGTTGAACGAATGAAGCTCGCGGGTTCCGCGACGACTATCCTTCTTTTTTAGAGGCAGGGGTTTCCATCGTTGGGGTGAGCGCCGATTCGGTGGAATCGCACCAGGCGTTCAAGCAGAAATACAACCTGCCGTTCCCTCTGCTGGCCGACACGGAAAAATCGATGTGCCAAGCGTACGGCGTGTGGGGTGAAAAGCGCAATGGAGACCGGGTCACAGTGGGGATCCGCCGCACGACGTTCATCATCGACCCGGACGGGAAGATCTCACGAGTATTCGAAAACGTGAATCCCAAAGGTCACAGCGGCGAGGTGCTCCAGGCGCTTGCTTCATGACAGGTGGCTGAATTTGCGTGCTGTGCGCGGGGAGTGGCGGGAAAGTCAAGCTTTTAATGCCTTATTCACAAAAGCGTGATTAATTTCACTAGACAATAACTTTCTCGTGGGTATAATTATGCCCGTTCCATCCCCGACCTTTCTTCCGGGAAGAAAGCAAACCTAATTTTCTCAGAAGCGGAGCAAAAAATACATGAAACAGATCCGTCATTTCATTGGCACAGCTATTATTGTTGCCGCGCTGACGGTCGGCATCGGTTTGTGGCTGAGACAGGTGATTGCACGCATGCCGCTGGGTGCGAGCCAGCAGGCCGCAGGGATATCCGCACTGTTGGAGCTGCACTTCTGGGCGATCGCTTTCTTGTTCGCACTGATCGTGGGGATCATGCTTTACAGCATCGTGTTCTTCCGCCAGAAGAAAGGGCAGTTGGAAGACGGGGACCATATCGAAGGAAACACCCCGCTGGAGCTGTTGTGGACCATCGTTCCGTTGGGGGTGGTGATATATTTCTCCTTTTTAGGCGGGCAGACCTTATCGGACATTGAGCAGGTGCGCTCCGATTCCCTGCGAGTGAACGTGACCGGCCGGCAGTGGTCGTGGTCCTTTGAGTATCCAGAAACCGGGATCACCAGCGCGGAGCTTTACCTGCCGGTAGACCGCCAGGTTTTGCTTCGCCTGCGTTCTACCGACGTTTTGCATTCATTCTGGGTGCCGGAATTCGGTCCCAAGCAGGATCTTCTTCCGGGGGGATTGGTCCGTGAACTACGGGTGACCCCCACTGAGGAGGGCACTTATAAAATCCGCTGTGCGGAGCTGTGCGGCAAACAGCACGCCCAGATGCTGGCCGACGTCGTCGTTCTTTCCCGGACGGGTTTTGACAACTGGGTGGCGGACACGATCGCTGCCGATCCCTGCCTGGAAGGGGATCAGATCGGCTGCGGACGCAAACTGTCCACCGAAAGCGGCTGCCTGGCCTGCCACAGCCTGGACGGCAGCAACAATATCGGGCCGACCTGGGTCGGTCTGTTTGGATCGGAACACGCCCACACGGACGGCACCACCAGCGTCGTGGATGCCGAGCATATTTACGAGGCGATCCGAAATCCGGGTGCACAGATATACACAGGATTTGAAAACGTGATGCCGGCCGCCATCGGCGAGACTCTGACGGACGAGGATATCGCCGATATCACCGCATTTATCGAAAGCCTCAGGTAGACCGCAGTTGCGTCTCTGACGGAGGAAACCATGGGATTTTTCAAGCTTGGACTGGTTCGAGGACTTATCGGCCAGTTTATCGGCATTATTGCCGGAATGGCGGTGGTGTTCATCGTGCGGGCCATCATGGGCCTGGATGTGTTCATGGCCGGCGGGCCGTTCGGGTTTTCGCTCGCTCCCAGGGCGGCCGAGGCCGGTTGGGCTCTGGGTGGTCTGGTAGGAACCATGGTGTTCATGAAACAGGTCGGAGTGCTGGACGACTGGATCAAGTGGTCGCGCGGCATCTCGACGTCCGACCACCATCACGATCCCCCTGGCTGGCGCAAGTTTTTCAACGTCTCGCTGGATCACAAGGTCATCGGGATCCAGTACGGGGTGACTTCTGTCGTGGTTTTCCTGATCGCCGGACTTTTTGCGCTGATCTTTCGCACCGAGTTGGTGACCCCCGGAGAATTCATCCTGGGGGCGACGGACGTGGACGCCCTGGATTTTTTCAACACCATGGTGAGTCTGCATGGCATGTTGATGATCGCCGGCATTCTGCTGGGGGTCGGGGCGATGATCAACTACCTGGTGCCCCTGATGATCGGCGCCTCGGACATGGCCTTCCCGCGCCTGAACGCATTCGCCTACTGGATCAACATCCCCGGTGCGGTGCTCGTGCTCAGCGCCCTGTTTCTCGGAGGTGTGGATGCGGGCTGGACGGCCTACCCGCCGCTGAGCTCTAACCTGGCGAAGCTGGGTTTCCAGACCTTTTTCCTGGGTGTGTACACGATCGGTTTTTCGTCGATCACGGGTGGGATCAACGTGATCGTGACCGTCGTACGCATGCGCGCCAAGGGCATGACCTATTTCAAGATGCCGATCTTCGTCTGGGCGGCGCTGGCCACCGCCATTATTCAGTTCACGGCCACCCAGCTGATCGGCCTGTCCTTCAATCTCGTGATGTTCCAGCGCCTGTTTGGGATGAACTTTTTCAATGCGGCCCAGGGCGGCAACCCTGTCCTGTTCCAGCACCTTTTCTGGTTCTACTCCCATCCAGCGGTTTATGTCTTCATTTTGCCGGGGTTGGGGATCATCGGGGAACTGCTGCCCGTGTTCTCGCGCAAGCCTCTGTTCGGCTACAAATTTGTGGCCATGTCCTCGCTGGGGATCGCACTGATCGGCTTCTTCGTTTGGGCGCACCACATGTTCACCTCCGGCATGGCCTCTTACCTGCGGGTGCCCTTCATGTACAGCACCCTCCTGGTGGCCGTCCCGACCGGTGTCAAGTTCTTCAGCTGGGTGGCGACAATGTGGCGCGGGAAGCTCAGCTTCCAGACCCCGATGCTCTTCGTCTTGGGCTCGATCACCATCTTCCTGCTGGGAGGCATCAGTGGTCCTCCGAATGGCACCGTGGCGACCGACCTGTACCTGCATGATACGTACTGGGTGGTGGGCCATTTCCATGCCACCATGTTCGGCGGTTATGTCTTTCCTTTGTTCGCCGCCATCTACTACTGGTGGCCGAAGATGACCGGCAAGCAGTACAACGAGACCCTGGGAAAAATCCACTTCTGGCTGATGTTCCCGGCTTTTTACGTGCAGTCGATCGGCCAGATGCTGACCGGCCTGTACGGAATGCGGCGGCGGATCGGGGATTACGACCCCGCCCTGGGGATCGAGACCCTGCATCTGGCGGTGACTATCGCCGGTTTTGTGATCGGTCTTTCGGTTCTGATCTTCATTTACAACGCAGTGGTCAGCCTGCGGTCGGCGGAGAAAGCCGCGGATAACCCCTGGCATTCCCGCTCACCGGAGTTCATGTTGCCTTCGCCTATTCCCGCCCACAACTACGAGATCCCCTTTGAAGTGGTCGGGGAGCCTTATGACTACGGCCTGCCCGGCTCTGTTTATGTCAGCATGAGCCCGGCCAGCGGCGGCGATTGACCATTGCCCCAGCCAGGGATTCTTACGAAAGGAAAGTAAATGGAAGAAGAAAAATCCACCCAAACAAAACCGGATTACAGCGTCAACTGGATGGTCTTCTGGGTCCTGGTGATCCTGACCATCGGAGAGTTCTACCTGGGCGTCGCCTCCGGCGGGCGCCAGGAAGTGGCCATCTTCATGTGGTTTTTTGCCCTGCTGAAAGCCGGTTTTATCGTCGCAAACTACATGAACCTGGGCAGGCTTTTCTGGGGCGGGGAGGATCATTAGATGGCGGAGCACGCTGAAACGATGGACCAGGCAATCAGCCTGGAAGAGTACCGCTACAAGAGCACCAACAACCGCATCGGCCTGTGGCTGTTCCTTTTCTCCGACGCCTTTGTGTTCGGAGCCCTGCTGATCGTCCGCTTCTATCTGCTGCCGGACGCCCGGCCCGAACTCAACCAGACCCTTGGCCTGGTGGTCACTTCCGTTCTTCTCTTGAGCAGCTTTTTTATGAACCGTGCCGAAGTCGCCATCGTGGCCGGGGACGTGAAAAGCTTCCTGCGCTTTACCTTATTCACAATGGTCCTGGGGATCGTGTTTCTCCTCGGGGTGGTTGCGGTCGAATGGCCGCTGGCCGCTCAGCACCTGTCCACCAGCGAAGGGACGGCGGGAGGTGTGTTCTTCACCATGACCGGATTTCACGCCCTCCACGTGCTGACCGGGGTGATCTTCCTCTGGATAGTCTGGCGAAACGGCCGGCGCGGCCTGTATACCGGGGAGCGCCATTTTGCCGTGGAGGCCTGCGCCATTTACTGGCACTTCGTGGACGTGGTCTGGATTTTCTTTTATCCGGCCCTCTACCTGATCGGCGCGCAGGTGATCGGCGCCTGACGGCTGAAGCACTTTTGAATTTGAATATTGGGGAAGAGGAGCCCTTCGACCCCAATATCTTTTTTTTAACCCACCGGTTCCTTGAACGATGTCTACCTTGAAATCCAACCGCAACCTTCTGATCGGGCTGGGGGCGTTGCTGGTCGTGGGGCTGGTACTGGTCGTCAGCCTGATGCAGGCTGTGCCCGCCCGACTGAACGGTTCGGTGATCCACCCGGCCGCCCCCGCCCCTGAAATCGCCCTGCAGGACCAGTTCGGACATCCTTTCCGACTGAGCGATATGAACGGCAGTGTCGTGCTGGTATTTTTCGGCTATACCAACTGCCCGGATGTCTGCCCGACTACGCTCGTGGATTATGCCGAGATATTCGACCGGCTGGGTAGCAAGGCGGATGGGGCGCGATTTGTGTTCGTGACCGTTGACCCGGCGCGGGACTCTCCAGAGGCGATCGAAAACTACCTGGGTGCTTTCAATCCGGATTTCATCGGGCTTACCGGGAGCCATGAAGCCTTGCAGGCAGTCTACGAATCCTACGGGGTGTCGGTTGAAATCGAACACAGCAGCGCTTCGCACGGCTACGAGGTCGGCCACCAGACACGTATTTACGTGATAGACCGGGATGGAATGCTGGTCGAGACCTTCCCCTTTGGCCTGCCGCGTGAGGCCATGCTGGACGATCTGCTGCACTGGATAGAGTGAGGTTATGCGTTCGAGCCCGGTTGCCACCGCAGCCTTGAAGCGATTTGGATTGGTATTCGCTGTTTCGCTGGTTCTAGTCCTGGCGATCGCCGAGATCGCCCACGCGTTCCAGCGGGAGGACTTCGACCGGCCTGCGGAGATCGTCTCGCTCACCATCCCTGCAGGCACGGCCCAAAAAGTCGCTGCGGGGCAGGAAGAGCCTTCGATTCCGTCGGAGCTGTCTTTCGTGGTCGGCGATACGCTGCTGGTCTATAACGACGACCGGGTCGATCACGAACTGGGTCCGCTTTTCATCCCTGCCGGCTCCAGCGCCAGCCTGGTGATGAGTGATGCCAACCAGTTTGAGTTTTCCTGCTCTTTCCGGCCTTCCCAGTTCCTGGGCCTGACCGTCCAGGAAGCCACCACACTCAACATCCGCCTGGTCGCTCTGGCTTACGTCACCCCCGCCACGGCCATTTTCTTTTTCCTGTACAGCCTTGCGTTGTGGCCCCTTGTGAAAGAAAGCCCGGCGTGAAAACCCTGCCCTGGGCGCTGGCCACAATCCTGGCGGTTGCGGGGGTGGCCGTGCTGCTCCGCCTGGGTTTCTGGCAGCTCGACAGGCTTGAGCAGCGTAGGGCTTTCAACCGCCGGGTGGAGGCCCAGCTCGAGGCGCCCGTCCTGGTGTTGAGCGGGGACGCTATCCCACAGGACCTGAATGGCATGGAATACCGGGCGGTGGAAGTGAGCGGAGAATACGATTTTTCCGAGGAAGTCGCCCTGCGAAACCAGACCTATCTCGGAAAACCCGGCTACCGCCTTCTGACGCCGCTGGTTCTGGACGGGTCCGCCTTGGCCGTTCTGGTGGACCGCGGATTCGTGCCCGCCTCGGAATATGAGCCCGGAGATCGGGAAACGTTCAGCGAAGCGGAATCCGCCAGGGTGCAGGGAGTGATCCGGGCTTCGCAGGCAGAGCCGGATTTTGGGGGGCGCGTCGATCCCACGCCTTTGCCCGGCCAGGAGCTGCTGGTGTGGAGCCTGGTGGACACCGGACGCATCGCTTCCCAGACCCCATACCGGTTGCTGCCGATCTTCATCCAGCAATCCCCCCCGGAGGGACAGCCGGATTTTGTCGAGCAGCCAAGTTCGTATCCGGTTCGTACCCGGCCGGCCCTTGAGCTGGATGAAGGCCCTCACCTGAGTTACGCCATCCAGTGGTTCGCTTTTGCTGCCGTCCTGGCACTTGGATTTCCGATTTTCATGCTGCGGGATTTGCGCCGCGTCAAACTGGAAAACGCATCGGGGTGATAGAATAGCTTCAGCAGCCGGATTTTAAGTCAAACAATCCCCCAGCCGGCAATTTCACGAACATCGATGCTCGAGAGACGCCAGCCCCCAACTGCTCTAAATCAGCTGTCGCTGATCCTGATGATCGGCGCTGCCCTGGCTATTTCCGCGGCCATCACCGTGCTGGACTTCTCCATGCAGGCGGGGGTTCCCCTGCCGTTTCCCCCCTGGCTGCCTGCTTTGGGGACCATTCTCCTGGCTGCTGCGGTACTGCCGGGCTGGAGGACCATGCCGGCTCCGGCCTGGCTGCGGGGGTCTATGGCTCTGTGCCTGGTCGCCAGCCTGGGACAGGCGGTCCTGATCGGCTTGCGTTTTTCCTACAACATCGCGCCATGGTCGGCTGCGGCCTACATGACCTCCGCCTTGCTGGTTCAGGCCGTGGTACTTGCCTCTATACAAACCGCCAGGCGGCCAGGGATGGCGGGTTCGCTGGGCCTGTGCTATGACACGCTGTTTTCAAGGCTTGTGCTGTTGGTGACGGGCTTTGTGCTGTTCAGCCTGGCCAGCGGCGCGTTTGTTTCCCTCAGCAGCGCGGAGGCGTGCAGCTCCTGGCCGTTATGCGGTGGGGTCTTTTCCCAGGTGCCGGGGGAGTGGGTTCACATGCTGCACCGTTTGGCTGTCGGACTGGGCGGGTTGCTGGCGGTCTGGATGTTCCACCTGGGCTGGCGAACCCAACGCAGCCGTCCCTGGGTGCTGACCCTGGTCACCGCCGTGGCGATCTTATTCGCTGCGCAGGGGTTGATCGGTGCGTTGATCGCTTCCGGCCGGTCCGGCCAGGTGTTTGCCGGCCTGCATGCGGTGACCGGCGCGGCTGTTTGGGCGTTGAGCGTGATCCTGGTGCTGGAGGTTGGGCAAATACGCCCCCTGCCGGCACCCGAGCCAGCACGCATCCCGGAAAGCGATCGTTGGCAGCGGCTGCGGGATTTCAGCGCACTCACGAAGCCGGTAATCGTGCTGCTGCTCCTGGCGACCACGCTCGGGGGCATGATCGCCGGCGCCAGGGCCTGGCCGGCCTGGCAGACCGTGGTTTGGACATTGTTGGGTGGCGCCCTGGCGGCAGGTGGCTCGGGCGCGATCAACCAGTACATCGACCGTCACGTGGATGCACGCATGAAGCGCACCTCCCGCCGGCCGCTGGTAGCTGGCCGTTTGGCGCCGGCTGAGGCCCTGGCATTCGGGGTCGGGCTGTGCCTGCTGGCATTTTACATTCTGGCGCTGTTCGTCAACTTGCTGGCTGCCCTCCTGTCTTTCGCTGGGATGGTGTATTACGTCTGGCTTTACAGCCTGGTATTGAAAAAGACCACCGTGCAGAACATCGTGATCGGGGGCGGCGCAGGGGCGATCCCACCCCTGGTAGGCTGGGCTGCGGCCACCGGGGAGATCAGCCTGGCGGCCGGCCTGCTTTTCGTGATCGTGTTTTTCTGGACCCCGCCGCATTTTTGGGCTTTGGCCTTGATCCGCGCCAAAGACTATGCCCGCGGCGGAATCCCGATGCTGCCGGTCATACGTGGCGAGCGCGAGACAAGGCGCCAGATCTTGGCATACACGCTCGTGCTGGTTGCGCTCACTTTGCTGGCCTGGCCGGTCGGCCTGGCGGGCTGGATCTACACGGCCGGGGCCCTGCTTTTGGGGCTGTGGCTGATCGGGATCGCCTACCGGTTGTGGCGAGAATACACCCCCAAACTGGCCTGGAAGATGTACCGCCAATCAAGCATGTACCTGCTTTATTTGTTCGTCCTGCTGGCGGTCGATGCCCTGGTTGGCTGAGGGGCCTGGGAACGGAATCCCTTTCTTCTCTGGTGCCTGAAAAAAATAAAAACCGATCCAATTTGGATCGGTTTCTTTGATCGGTGGGGAGTTTATCCTTTCGGAATCGATTTACTGGCCCATGGCGGTGTAGAGGCCGACAACGTTGCCGCTGGGATCGCGGAACAGGCCAAACCAACCGAAACCAGGAATTTCGGTTTTTGGCTGCAGAGTGCTGCCGCCGTGTGCTCCGACTTTCTTCAGTGAGTCATCAATATCATCGGTCCCGATGTAGACAATCACGGTTCCGGCCGGGTTCCCTTCGCTTACCGGGTTAAAGCCGCCCCCGAGCTGGCCCTCCCCGGTGCCAAACATGGTGTAGTTCATTGCGTCCTGATGGTCGATCTCCCAGCCAAAGACTTTGCCGTAAAATTCGCCTGCCTGGCGCCGATCGCTGGCTGAGAGCTCGAAATGGACAATCGGATGGTGGGACATAGCAGCCTCCTGAGAAATTGGATAGAAAGAATTATAGCACA
>JBFKII010000064.1:0-16198 GCA_041632295.1 Anaerolineales bacterium
CCTTCATCGCTTGGATCAAAAAAGTGGGACGGCCGGAGGGCCATCCCACTCATTGTAGCTGAAGGCACAGGCGGGCGCAATGTGACCATCCGCCGCCTGCAGTGCATGTAATCACGCTCAAACCAGGCGGGAAACCCGCTGCTACGACCCGCTCAGCACAAACTTCGACAGGTTGCGCTGGCGTTATGCGTGATTGCTTCGGTACGCTTGCCCTGATATCAACCCGGGGTTCAAATTTCGCCCGCAGGGTGCGGCGCTTTACTTCTCCTGACTGCCGATGAAGTTGGACAGCAGGCTGGTGAACTCCATCGGGAAAATATACTTGGTGGCCGGGCTGGTGCCCAATTCCTTGAGGGTTTCGAAATACTGCAGGGTCATGGTCTTCTGGTCGATGGTCTGGGCGACTTCGTAGATTCGCTCGAGCGCATCCGCGAAGCCCTGGGCCTGCAGCAGCTGCGCTTCGCGGGCGCCTTCTGCCTCGCGGATGGCCGCTTCTTTCTGGCCTTCAGCCCGCAGGATGTTGGCCTGCTTCTCACCCTGGGCAACGTTGATGGCCGCTTCTTTTTGGCCGGTCGACTCGGTCACCAGGGCGCGCCGGTCGCGCTCCGCCGACATCTGGCGGTTCATGGCGTCCTGGATCTCGCGCGGCGGGACAATTTCCCGGATTTCGACGTTCGTCACCTTGACGCCCCAGCGCTCGGTGACCTCGTCCAGGCGGGTGCGCAGCAGGTTGTTGATGTGCTCGCGCTCGGAAAGCGCATCGTCCAGGAGAATGCCCCCGATCACCGCGCGCAGCGTGGTGGTCGCCATACCCTGGGCGGCAGATTCGAAGTTCCCGACTTGCAGCACGCTGGCCTCCGCGTCGAGAATGCGGTAGTACCACAGGAAATCGACCGAGATGGCGGCGTTGTCCTTGGTGATGGAGGTCTGGTGCGGGATCTCGCGCACCTGCTCGCGCAGGTCCACACGCACCCCGCGGTCGACGACCGGGATCAGGATCACAATGCCAGGCCCTTTCTCGCCAACGCTTCGGCCCAGGCGAAACACCACCAGCCGCTCGTATTCGGGGATGATCTTGAGCGCCGAGGCGATCGCCACGAGCCCGACGATGACGACCACGCCAACCAGGCAAAGAGCCAGGCTACCGGTGATCTCCGCAGCCTGGAGCAGTTCTGAATAAAACATAATGGTCTCCTCTCTTGGGATATTTTACGAGGCTTCGCCAACGGCTTCGACCGTCAGCACGAAACCCTCGCGACTCAGAACGCGCACGCGCTCCCCCTGCTTGATGGGGGTCTCGCTTTGCGCGCTCCAATCTTCCATATTAACAAACACGGTGCCTTCTTCCAGGATGTCGGTGCGGGCGAAGCCGTAGGCGCCCACCAGGATGCCCAGGTCGTGGCTGGGTTTGGCCTGGTGGGCTTCCAGCGTCTTGCTCGTCACCACCCACATGAACAGACCGGAAAGCAGCGAAACCACCAGCGCCAACCAGGGGTTGACAACCGGGAGAAAACCCTCGCCGCGGAAGAAAAATGCGCTGCCAATCACCAGCGCCAGGATGGAAAGCGCCAGATACAGGTAATTGCCAGAACGGCGCACGGCCACCAAAAATGGGAAGACGCCGATCAGCAGCACGATCAGGGCCCACCAGTTGACCGGCAGATTGTACACCTGCCATCCAGCGATCGCGAAGGCGAACAGCGCGCCGATCTCGAATAAGCCGGTTCCGGGGGACAGCAGGGCCATCACCGCCAGCAGCACGCCGCTGACGAGAAACAGGTAAGCGATATTGGGGTCCAGCAACAGCTCAATCATCTCAATCTACCGTCACCAAATCATGCGGAAGCGGGGGACAACTTGACAGCTCCCGGTTGGCAGAAGCGGTCTTCCTTGGAACGGCCTAGCATCCGGAGCTTCGCTGCCGTCCCGGACTGCTGCGGCGCCGCTTCCTTAATTTTTTAATGGATGGCCGCCGGCAGAATGCCTGTTTCGAATTGCCGGACGTGCCTCTCAACCTTATCTACGTATTGGAAACCTGCCGGTTTTGTCACCTGCCGTCCGCTAAAATTATACCCTTGTCTCCCTCCCCATCGCCGCGCCGCCATCTGCTGTTATCATTAGCGCGTGACGATCGCCTTTTACCTTCCCGGCATGGTGCCGGTTTACGCCTTTTCCCTGCTCCTGGGAGCCGGCGCCGCACTGGGCCTGGGATGGCTGGCGGTAAACAGCACCGAAAGTGCGGTCCCGGCCCTGGCCGCGGGGCTGATCACCCTGGCGGGCGGGCTGGTGGGCGCCCGGACAGGGTACCTGGCGGTGAACTGGGGATATTACCGGACCCAAACCGGAGAAATATTCGAGCTTCCCTGGGGAGGACTCTCCTGGGGAGGGGCGCTGGCCGGCGCGATCCTGGCCCTGGCCCTGGCTGTGCCGCTGCTGAGGCTGTCCCCCGCCCGCCTTCCCGACCAGCTCTTCCCGCTGGTTGCCCTGCTTGCTGTCGGCGCCTGGCTGGGCTGCTGGCTGGACGGCTGCGCATACGGGCCGACCTACGAGGCATGGTTTGCCCTGCCCGGTCGGGACGAGTGGGGCAACATATCCGGGCGCCTGCCGATCCAGCTGCTGGGCGTCCTGGGAAGTTTGGCTGCGCTCCTGGCGTTCGACTTCGGCAGGCGGACGGTACAGCCACCCGGTCTGGCCGGCGTGCTGGCCCTGGCCGCCCTGGCTGTCCTGACCTGGTGGCTGAGCGGCCTGCGGGTGGACCCCGCACCGCAGTGGCTGGGGACCCGCCTGGACCTGTGGGCGGCGCGAGCTTTCGTGCTGCTTTCCGCCCTGGCCCTGCTCGCCCGGCTGTCTCCCCGGCGACGCCCGGAAAAGCAACCCGCAGACTGACGAAGAGAGGATGACCATGCAACTTACCATCGCTCTGGCCCAAATCAACACCACGCTCGGAGACGTCCAGGCCAACCTGGAAAAGCACATGGCCCTAATCGACCAGGCCCGGCAAGCCGGGGCCGGGCTGGTGGTCTTCCCCGAGCTGTCGCTGACGGGCTACGTGCTGCAGGACCTCGTGCCGCAGGTGGCCCAAAAGGCCAGCCAGCAGGACCCGGTTTTCGGCCCCCTTTTGGCGGCCAGCAAGGATATCGACATCGTGGTCGGTTACGTGGACGAGGACGTGCGCAACCGCTTTTTCATCGCCAGCGCATACCTCTCCGGCGGGCGGGCGCTGCACGTCCACCACAAGGTCTACCTGCCGACCTACGGCCTGTTCGATGAGGGGCGCTTCTTCGCCTGGGGCGACCGGGTGCAGGCCTTCGACACGCGCTTCGGGCGGGTCGGGCTGCTGATCTGCGAGGATTTCTGGCACGCCTCGCCGCCCTACCTGCTCTGGCTGGACGGCGCCGACCTGTTCCTGTTCACCTCCGCCTCCCCCGGCCGGGGCCTGGGCAGCACCGACCGGCTGGCCTCCACCCGTTGGGTGGAACACATCAACCAGGCCTACGCCAGCCTGTTCACCAGCTACGTGGTGCACACCAACCGGGTGGGCTTCGAAGACGGCCTGAACTTCTGGGGGGGCGCCACAATTTTCGATCCCGACGGCGAGCTGGTCGTGCAGGGCCCCTATTTTGAAGAAGCACTGACGGTCCAGACAATCGACCTGAACCACACCCACCGCACCCGCGCCCGCCTGCCGCTCCTGCGAGACGAGCGGACGAACCTGGTACGGCGCGAGCTGAACCGCATTATCGTGGACGGAGGCGGCAGATGAGCGAACTGGACATCCACACCGGGCTGGCTGAGACCATCCTGACCGGCTTCATCCGCAGCGAACTCGGGCGGGTTGGTTTCGATAAGGCCGTGCTCGGCCTCTCCGGCGGCGTCGACTCTGCCCTCTCTTGCTACCTGGCGGCCCGGGCGCTGGGCCCGAAAAACGTGCTGGCCGTGCGCATGCCGTACAAAGCCTCCTCCCGCGATTCCCTCGACCATGCCCAATTGGTGATCGACGACCTGGGCGTGCAGTCCAGGACCATCGAGATCACCGGCATGGTGGATGCCCTGTACGCCCAGCTGCCCGAAGCCGGGAACATGCGGCGCGGCAACGCCATGGCCCGGGCCCGCATGATCGTGCTCTACGACCTGTCCGAGGAGTTTGGCGGCCTCGTCCTGGGGACCGGCAACAAGACCGAGATCCTGCTCGGCTACAGCACTCTGTACGGCGATTCGGCCTGCGCCATCAACCCGATCGGCGACCTTTATAAAATGCAGGTGCGCCAGCTGGCGCGCCATCTGGGCGTCCCGGACGCCATCATCGACAAGCCACCCTCCGCCGATCTGTGGGCCGGCCAGACCGACGAAGACGAACTCGGTTTCACCTACGCCGACGCGGACCGGCTGCTCTACCACCTGGTGGACCTGCGCTACGCCCCCGAGGACTGCGTTGCCCTGGGATTCGATTCCCAATTCGTCCAGGCGGTGCTCACGCGCATGCGCCGCAACCACTTCAAGCGCCTGATGCCCCCTGTCGCCAAGCTGAGCAACCGCACCGTGGGCTACGATTTCCTTTATTTGCGCGATTGGGGGACCTGACCGAACAGTCCCACGCCGCAGCCAGCATCGATGCGCCTCAAAATACCGCCGGCCTTGCGCCAGCGTCCCTTCCGTTTGTTCTGGTTCGGCTTCATGGTCTCTGTGACCGGTTCCCAGATGCAGTTCTGGGCCCTGCTGTGGCACATCCGCGAGCTGACCGACCAACCGATCGCCCTGGGCGGCGTGGGGGCGGCGCGCATCTTTCCGCTGGTCATCTTTTCGCTGTACGGAGGGGTGATCGCCGACCGCCGCGACCGGCAAAGGGTAATGTACCTGACCCAGTCCAGCATGGTGCTACTGGCGATGCTCCTCGGGCTGCTGACGCTGGACGGCAGTATCCGCCTGTGGCATTTCTACCTGCTGACCGGCCTGCAGGCCGTCGCGCAGGCTTTCGACCTGCCCGCCCGCCAGGCGCTGGTTCCCAACCTGGTCAGCAAGAAGAACTTCTCCAATGCCATGAGCATGACATCGATCGCCCTCCAGACCGGCTCGATCCTCGGACCCGCCCTGAGCGGCGTGACGATCGCCATCTTCGGCCTGGAAGCGGTCTATTTCATCAATGCGCTGACCTTCATCGCGGTGATCGGCGCCCTGATCCTGATGGGGAAAGTCCACCAGGACCTGGAAACCAGGCACCTGTCTTCCAGCCTGGAGTCGATCCGAGAGGGGATCCGCTTCCTGCGCGACAAGCCGATCATTTTCTCCAGCATGCTCCTGGATTTTTTCGCCACATTTTTCTCATCCGCCAACGCCTTGATGCCGATCTTCGCCCGCGACGTGCTGGGGGTCGGCGAGGTCGGCTATGGATGGCTATCCGCAGCGCAGTCCATGGGGGCCGCGCTGGCCGCCCTGGCGGTCTCCCAGCTGGGGGAGCTGCGCCGGCAGGGCGCGGTGCTGCTGTGGGCGGTGGTCGTCTTCGGGCTGGCGACCGTCCTGTTCGGTTTTTCCGACCTGTTCATGATTTCGATGCTGGCTTTGATGCTGATCGGCGGCGCGGACTCCGTCAGCGCCATCATCCGCAACACGATCCGCCAGATCCGCACCCCTGACAACCTGCGCGGGCGGATGGTGGGGATCAACCAGCTGTTTTTCATCGGCGGACCGCAGTTGGGTGAGATCGAGGCCAGCTCGATTGCCCAGCTTTTCGGTGCCCCTTTTGCGGTGATCAGCGGCGGGATCGCCTGCGTGCTTTCCGTGGCCTGGATAGCCCGCCGCTGGCCGATGCTGGCGTCGTACGACCGCGAGTGAGATGATCGCCCTGCCCCCCGCCCTGCGCCACCGGCGCTACCTGGCCTTCTGGCTGGGTGGCGTCTCGGCCTGGATGGGCACCCAAATGTTGATGTGGGCCTACCTGTGGCACATCCGCGAACTGACGGACCAGCCGATCGCGCTGGGGGTGATCGGCCTGATCCGGGTGGCGCCGACGATCGGACTGTCCGTATTCGCCGGGCTGGCCGCCGACCGATTCAGCCGCCGCCGGGTGCTGTTCGCCACCCAGGCTGCCATGGCCGCGGCCGCGCTGGCATTCGGATTCCTGACATTGGATGGAAGCCTGGCTCTGGGGGGCATCTATTTACTTGTCGGGCTGCAGTCCCTGGCATTTGCCTATGATCTGCCTTCGCGCAACTCGCTGGTTCCCAACCTGGTCCCGCCCCACGCCCTGGCCAACGCTTTCAGCCTGGACTCGCTGACCTTCCAGATCGGCGGATTGGCGGGCCCACTGCTGAGCGGCTACCTGCTGGACCGCTTCGGCCAGCCCGGCCCGTATTTCGCCGCGGCGGCATGCTTCGGGTTCATGCTGCTGGCCCTGGCAACGATAGGGCCGGTGCGCCAGGAGAGGCTTCCCAGGCACCGAAAGGGAGCGAGTTTTGACTCCATTCGCGAGGGATTCCGCTTCACGTTCCGCCAACCGCTGATCCTGAGCAGTATGCTGCTGGATTTTCTGGCCACGTTCTTCACCCGCGCGGATACGCTGATGCCGATCATCGCCCAGGACGTGCGCGGGGTGGGGGAGATCGGCTACGGCTGGCTGTCCGCCGGGCAGGCGATCGGCGCGGCGGCCGCGGGGCTCTCGCTCTCCCTGCTGCGCCGCATTCCGCGCCAGGGGCCCTTGCTGCTCGTTTCGGTCGGGCTGATCGGCGCCGGGGCGATCGCCTTCGGCAGCGCGCGCCGCTTTAATTTCGCCATGGCGGCGCTGGTCCTGGTCGGCGGGGCGGACGCGGTCAGCTCGATTATCCGCAACACCATCCGCCAGGGCCACACCCCTGACCGCCTGCGCGGGCGCATGATGGGGGTCAACCAGATCTTCTTCATGGGGGGGCCGCAGCTGGGGGAACTGAAATCGGGGCTGCTGGGCCAGTGGATCGGCGTGCCGGCGGCGATCGTCCTGGGTGGGGCGGGCTGCATCCTGGCGACGGCCACAATCGGCCTGCGCTGGCCGCAGTTGCGGCGCTATGCGGGGGAGATCCCGCAGGCACAGGCGTCCTGAGTGAGGGGCTCTAATTGGTCTGTAGGCTTTCCCACTCGCCCATCAGTTCGTTCAGGCGCGCTTCTATCCCGCTGTAATCTTCACCCAGCTTTTGCACCCGTCCGGGGTCCGCCGGCGGGTTTTCCAGTTTCTTGCCGATGGCGGCCAGCTGCTCTTCCAGGATGTGGATCAGCGTTTCCACTTCCTCCAGGCGCCGGCGACGGTGGCGCTCTTCGGCCTGCTGCCGGTTGCGGCTGCGTTTCTGCGCGACGTAATCCGCCCGCTCGGATTCGCTTTCCGGCTCCCCCTCGTCTGTTTCCCCGCTCGCACGCTGCCGGTACTCGCGGTACATGCCTTTGAACACCACCAGCTGCCCGGCGGAATCGTCGGTCTCCCAGATCTGCGTGGCCAGCGCGTCGATCAGGTAGCGGTCGTGAGAGACCAGGATGATGGTGCCCTCGAATCTGGCCAGCACATCCTGCAGGATCTCCTGGGCGGGGATGTCCAGGTGGTTGGTCGGCTCGTCCAGCAGCAGCATATTGGCGTCGGTCAGGGAGAGCTTGGCCAGGGCCAGGCGGCCGCGCTCCCCGCCGGAGAGCACCCCCACAGACTTGAACACGTCTTCGCCGGAAAACAAGAACGGGCCCAGGTAGTTGCGGATCTCCCCGGGCAGCATGGCCGGGGCGACGGCGGAGATCTCTTCCATGACCGAATGATTCGGGTCCAGGCCTTCGTGGGCCTGCGCGAAATAAGCGATGTCCAGGCTGGCTCCCAGCTCCACCTTCCCTCGGACCGGCGGCAGGTGGCCCAGGATGGTCTTCAGCATGGTGGACTTGCCGGCTCCGTTGGGGCCGATCATCGCCACCCTCTCCAGCCGGTGCAGTTCTAGGTCCGGGATCCCCAGCAGGACCGTCCCGTCGTAGCCGATCGAGAGATCGCGGGTGCGCAGAATGATGCGCCCGCTGCGGCGCCTGGGTTTGAGCTGCAGGCGCAGCCGCTTGTGGCGAAAGATCGGGGGCTCCAGGGCTTTGATGCGCGACTCAGCCTCGGCCACACCCATCGGGTAGCCGTAGTCCACCTCGGAGGCGATCGCCAGCCACTGGCGGCCGCGCACCCCTTCGAAGCCGATCTGCTCGACGGCTTCCAGGTAGCGGCTCAGGCGGCGCAGCTTCCCTTTCGCCTGGGTGACGTTCTGGCCGGCGATGTTGCGCTTGATGTAATCCAGCTCGTTCATCAGGCGCGCCTTCTCAGATTCAAAAAAGGCCAGCCGGTCGTTCCAGCGGTTCTCGCGCTCCGAGACGTACTGGCTGTAGTTGCCGCGGTAGGTTTCCATGCTGCCGCGCCACATCTCAAGGATATGGGTGGCCACCCGGTCGAGGAAATATCGGTCGTGGGAAACGACCAGCGCCGCCCCGTCCCAATCGCGCAGGTAGTTTTCCAGCCATTCGACCGCGGCGATATCGAGGTGGTTGGTGGGCTCGTCCAGCAGCAGCAGGTCGTGCCCCGAGAGCAGCAGCCGTGCCAGCAGGGCGCGCGTGCGCTGCCCACCGGAAAGCTGCGTGAGCGCAAATTCGAACTCCTGCTCGGAAAACCCGAGGCCGGTCAGCACCTGCCGGATGCGGGTTTCGTACTCGTAGCCGCCGCGGTATTCAAAGCGCGATTGGAGTTCGCCGTAGCGGGCAAGCAGCCCGGAGGGATCGTTCTCCGGGGCATCCGGATCCCCATTGGGGTGATCGAGCGGCTCCTGCGCCGCCTGCGCCATCTGCTTCTCCAGCTGCTTGAGCTCCGCCTCCAGGCCGCGCAGGTCCTCGAATGCCGCCAGGCATTCCTGCCACAGGCTGTGGCGGGCGCCGAAGGCCGCCTCCTGGGGCAAGTAGCCGACCGAGGCGCCGCGGGCGATCTGAAAGCTGCCGGCGGAAGGATTCTCCACCCCCGCCAGGACCCGCAGCAAGGTGGTCTTGCCCACCCCGTTCGGCCCGACGATGGCATATCGGGCCCGCTGGGGGACGCTGAACGTGACCCCGGAAAATATTTCGACCGGCTCGTATGATTTCGCCAGATTGGAGGCGGTTAGGAGCGACATTTTTGGGCTTCGATGTGTAAAATGAGATTAATCAGGGCTCATTTTACCCTGTGAACCGCGCGGAAGGCCCGTGATATAATCGCAACTCGATTTTTGCCGGCCCCGGAAAATGCGCGGGCGCCCCGGTGCGGAGTCTTCAGGCTGCGCCGGCTCTTGGGGCGCTTCGGGCCAGCAAGACCGGAATTATCGTCATGCAACGTTCCCCCAACCGAATGCTCCTCATCCTGATCGCTGCGTTCCTGCTGGCAGCCGGGGTCACTGCGCTGCTGGCGTTCGACGCCGTGCGCGACGTGGTCGCCTCTTTGGGCAGCCGTGTGGGCCTAGAAACCGGCCCGGCGCTGCTCCCGGGAGGATCTGGCGAGCAGGAATCGGAGGGCGGCCAGCAGGCCCCCATCTTCCTGGACCCCGACACCCCCATCCAGCCCGATGGCAACCCCGCCCCTGAGCCATGGGACGGCACCAGCCGGGTCACCATCCTGGTGATGGGCCTGGACCACCGCGATTGGGAAGAAGGCCAGGGTGCGCCCCGGTCGGACACCATGATCCTGCTGACGCTCGACCCCCAGACCAGCACCGCCGGGATGATCTCGATCCCGCGCGACCTGTGGGTGGCGATCCCCGGCTTCGACTACGGCAAGATCAACACCGCCTACCAGCTTGGGGAGGCCTACCGGGTGCCCGGCGGCGGCCCGGGCCTGGCGATGGAGACCGTCGAGCAGCTGATGGGGATCGAAGTCCAGTACTACGCCCAGGTGGATTTCATTGCTTTTGTGCGCATGATCGACGAGATCGGCGGGGTAAAAGTGGACATCCCCGAGGAGATCAAAATCGACCCGATCGGCGAAGCTCCCCCGAAGACCCTGAAGCCGGGGGTCCAGACGCTGCCCGGGGCCGTTGCCCTGGGGTACGCCCGCGCCCGCAACACCGCGGGGGGCGATTTCGACCGCGGCCAGCGGCAGCAGCAGGTCATTCTGGCCATCCGCGACCGGGTGCTCAGCTTCGACCTGATCCCGATTCTGATCGCCCGTGCGCCGGCCATCTACGGTGAGATTTCGGATGGAATCCGCACCAACATGACCCTCGACCTGGCGATCCGCCTGGGCCTGATTTCCGGTCAGATCAGCGCCGACAGCATCAAGCGGGCCGCCATCGGGCCGGACCAGGTGACCTACGACATCTCCCCCATAGGCCAGGACATCCTGGTGCCGATCCCGGACAACATCCGCCTGCTGCGCGACGAAATCTTCGCAAACGGGAACGGCGGCAGCCCGGTGACCGCCGACAAGAGCCTGTTCCAGCTCGTGCTCGAGGAATCGGCTGACCTGGCCGTGCTGAACGGGACGATCACCCCCGGGCTGGCCGCAGGGACGAGCGAATTTCTCGGAAACCAGGGGCTGGATGTCTCCGTAACCGACAACGCCGCTGAACTGTACAGCGACACCACGCTGATCGATTACACCGGCAATCCTTATACGCTTCAATTTTTGATGGATATCTTTGAAATTCATCCCGGCAGAATCTTCCACAGCTACGATCCGAACAGCGAAGTGGACGTCGCCGTCATCCTCGGCCAGGACTGGGCCGCCAGCGGAGTCATTCCATGAACAAACGGACGCTCGTTCGCGGCGGCATCGCGATCGTTTTTCTCGCCGCCCTTGCCGTCACAGCCTATTTTGCGTTTTCCCGCGCCCGCTACGTGGCGCTCAACAACCCATTCGAAGGGCAGGCCACCCCGGGCGCCGGTGAGGGCGGCGGTCCTTCCGGCGACAACGGGGATTCCCAGCCCGGAAACGGCAGTGAAAATCAGCCGCCGGGAGAGGAAGTAGTGGGGGGAGACGGGATCCCCGAATCGGGCTGGGAGGGCTCCAGCCGGGTGACGATTCTGGTCATGGGCCTGGACCTGCGTGACTGGGAGGCCGGTGACAGCGCCCCGCGCACGGACACCATGATGGTGCTGACGATCGACCCGCTCAGCAATACTGCCGGCATGCTTTCGATCCCGCGCGATCTTTGGGTCGAGATCCCCGGATTCGGCTACGACCGCATCAACACCGCCTACCGCAACGGCGAGGTCTTTGACCTGCCTGGCGGCGGGCCCGCCCTGGCCATTGAAACCGTGGAAAAGCTCGTCGGAGTCGAGATCGATTACTTTGCCCAGGTAGATTTCAACGTCTTCGTGCGCATGATCGATGAGATCGGTGGCATCAAGCTCGAGATCACCGAACCGATCAAGGTCGACCTGATCGGCCCAGAGCCGCCGAAAACGATCCAACCGGGGACCCACACACTGCCCGGCGATGTCGCCCTGGCTTACGCCCGCGCCCGCGGCACCGAAGGCGGCGATTTCGACCGCGCCCAGCGCCAGCAGCAGGTTATTTTGGCGATCCGCGACCGGGTGCTCAGCTTCGACTTGATCCCGCTGCTGCTGACCAAGTCGGGTACGCTGTACAACGAGCTCTCCTCCGGCATACGCACCAACCTGTCCCTGGAGGGCGCCATCGACCTCGGGCTGCTAGGGATCAAAATTCCGATCGAGAGCATCCGCCGCGGGGTGATCGGCAGCGATGCGATCAATTTCTACACCACCCCTGACGGCGATCAGGTGCTCAAGCCGCTGCCCGACCAGGTCCGCACGGTGCGCGACTTCGTCTTCGGCACCACCGGCCTTTCCAGCCCGCTGGCCGACATGACCCCTGAAGCCCGCATCCAGGCTGAAAGCGCCACGATCGCCCTGAAAAACGGCACGTTGCGGGAAGGGCTGGCGAGCGCCACCGCCCAGTTCCTGGAGGAACGGGGCTTCACGTTCTCAAGCGAAAATGTAGGCAACGCCAACCAGACCTACCCGTTCACACAGGTGATCGACTACACCGGCAACCCGTACACCGTCCAGATGCTGGTCGACATGCTGGGCATCCAAAACCACCTGATTTATCTGCGCTACGATCCCCAAAGCCCGATCGACGTCGAAGTCAACCTGGGCAACGACTGGAGCGCCTCTTTCAGCCCCTAAACCCCCGCCTGCCCGCATTTTTCCATTACAATCTACGCCTGCGACCCTTTTCCACCCACAGGCATGGAAACCCTTTCTGGATCGATCGAGCGCGTCACTTACTACAACCCTGAAAACGGGTACAGCGTGGTGCGGCTGCGGCCGGACCGGCGCCGCCGCGCCTTTCCCGCCCACGGCGTCAACCGGGATGGGCTGATCACCATCGTCGGCAACCTGCCCGAGTTGACCCCGGGCGAGTTCGTCGAGTTGGAAGGGAATTACACCAACCATCCCAAGCACGGCTACCAGTTCCAGGTCGAGGTCTGCCGGCAAACCCTGCCGGCTACCACCGACGCCATCCGCCGCTACCTGGGCTCGGGGCTGATCAAAGGCATCGGCCCGGCCATGGCGGACCGCATCGTCGGCCATTTCGGGGACCAGACGCTGGCAGTGATCGAAAACACCCCCCAGCAGCTCAAAGAAGTGCCCGATATCGGCCCCAAGCGCACCCGCATGATCGCCGCAGCCTGGAGCGAGCAGAAGCAGATCAAGGACATCATGCTCTTCCTGCACGGCCACGGGATCAGCACCAACCTGGCGGTCAAGATCTACAAGACCTACGATGCGCAGGCGCTCGAAATCGTGCAGCGCGACCCGTACCAGCTGGCGCGCGATATCTACGGTGTGGGATTCAAAACCGCCGACAAGATCGCCCGCACCCTCGGGTTGGAAGCCGACCATCCCTCCCGCCTGGAAGCCGGCCTGGTGTACACCCTCAACCAGCGCACGGACGACGGCCATGTCTACACCCCGCGGGAGACCCTGGTCCGGGAGGCTGCCGCGCTCCTCGAGGTGGACGAATCCCTGATCCCGGCGGCCCTGGAGCGACTGGCCCAGGCCGAACGGATCATCGCCGAGCAGGTTCCGGTGAAGGGATCCGGCCCGGAGGGCGCCTCCGGGATGGGGGTGGCCGAGGCTCGGCCGGCCTACGACCCCGAATCGACCTCCCCGGAGGCCGGCGAGGCCGCCATCTACCTGGCCCCGCTGTACTATGGCGAGGTGGGCGTGGCGCGCCGCCTGGCGGGGCTGGCAGGCGCCCTGCCCAGCCGGCTTTCCGACATACCGCCGGCTTTCACCGAACTGTCCGGGCACCTGACCGAAGCGCAGGCTGCCGCCATCCGCACCGCCCTTTCCCACCCGGTGTCCGTCCTGACCGGCGGCCCAGGCACCGGCAAGACCACCTGCCTGCAGTCGCTGATCTCGGTGGCCGAGTCCCATAACAAGCGCTATGCACTGGCCTCCCCCACGGGCCGGGCGGCCAAGCGCCTGGCGGAGGCCACCGGCCGCCCGGCCAGCACCATCCACCGGCTGCTGGACTATTCGCCGCGCCGGGGTTTCGTCTTCAACGACGAAAACCCGCTGCCCATCGACCTTTTGATCGTCGATGAGGTCAGCATGCTGGACCTGGTGCTGGCCAACAGTCTGCTGAAAGCACTGGCGCCCGGCACCCACCTGCTGCTGGTCGGGGACGTGGACCAGCTGCCTTCGGTGGGTGCCGGGGACGTGTTGCGGGACGTGATCGCCTCCCGCATCGCGCCGGTCACGCGCCTGGAGACCATCTTCCGCCAGGCGGCCGATTCGCATATCATCGCCAACGCGCACCGGGTCAACCGCGGGGAGTACCCGCAATTTCCCGGCCCGGCAGGCGAAGATCCGGCCGGTTCGCCGGATTTCTACCTTTTCCCGGCTGAGGACGCCCCTGCGGCGGGCGATTGGGTGGTGGACGTGGTCACCAACCGGGTCCCGGAGCGCTTCGGTTTCGATCCCCGACTCGACATCCAGGTGCTGGCGCCGATGTACCGCGGGCCAGCGGGCGTGCGGGCCCTCAACGACCGCCTGCAGGATGCCCTCAACCCCGCCGCGGCGCTCAAACCGCAGAAAACCCTGTATGGGCAGACCTACCGGCCCGGCGACAAGGTCATGCAGACCCAGAACGATTACGACAAAGAAGTATTCAACGGGGATATCGGCCAGGTGCTCTCAATCCAGGCGCTCGATCACACCATGACGATCGAATTTGACGGCCGCCCGGTGGTCTTCGACTGGACGGACTGCGACCAGATCACGCTGGCATACTGCGTTTCTGTGCACAAATCGCAAGGAGCGGAATTCCCAGTGGTCGTGCTCCCCCTGGTGACACAGCATTTCATGATGCTGCAGCGCAACCTGCTTTACACAGCCGTCACACGCGCCAAAAAGCTCTGCGTGCTGGTCGGAAGCCGCAAAGCGATCCGAATCGCCATCAAAAACAACCAGGTTGCAGCCCGCAATACGGCCCTGGACTGGCGCCTGGCGGAGGCGATCAGGCCGGTCTAAGTTTTTGCTTGTTCTTTCTGCTGCTGTCTGTAGGCCTGCATCCAGGAGTCGATCGCCAGACTCAGATTCTTATCATTGACGACGAACTCCTTCTCGGTCCCATCCCGGTCTTTGATCAGGAAAAGGATTTCTTCGCGCGACTCCTTGTTCTCGATCAGGAGCGTGCAAGCCGTTGGCTGCACGTCTTCGCCGAGATATTTGTCCGCAAAGTCCGATTCGCAGGCCGCATCCCAGCAATTGCATACTGTGCGGTCCAGCAGGATTTTCATCGTATTCTCCTTGATACGAAACGCAGCACTACCAGGCCGGATGGCTCCGTTGCCTTCATTATCGACCGCCGGGGACCCGGATCGACAGGGACATTTGCCATTTAATCCGGCGGACATCTGTCACCTATTGCCGCCTGCCATTTGCCGGCCGGCACGGGCTGGGTGGTAAAATTCCGGCACTCCCAAAAAGGCTGCACAAAGACCCATGACGAACGCCGCCCGGCTCCGCTGCCTGCTCCCGATCATTTTCGGCCTTTTACCGGTGCTCCTGCTGGCCGTTTTCCCTCCCCGCGGCGGCCGTGCAGCCTCGGCGGGGTTTGACTGCGCCACGGTCAGCGAGATCCCGCTGGAAGATTGCCAGGCGCTGGTAGCGCTCTACAACACAGCCGGCGGCCCCTCCTGGACGGACAATTCCGGCTGGCTGTCCACCAACACCCCCTGCACCAGCCCCTGGTACGGTGTGGAGTGCTCGGGCGGCGCGGTCTCCGACCTGGACCTGAGCACCAACAACCTGGTCGGGAGCATTCCGGCCGCCATCGGCGATTTCACCGCCATCCAAAGCCTGATCCTGCAGGATAATTCGCTCACCGGGAACATCCCGACGGAGATCGGCAACCTGGCGCTCCTGGACTGGCTGTCACTCTCCACAAACCAGCTCAGCGGCAGCCTGCCGGATTCGATCGGCAACCTGACCCAACTGACGGTGCTCTGGCTGGACTCAAACCAGTTGAGCGGCGAGATCCCGACCACATTCGGCGCCCTGACCCAGGTC
This sequence comes from Anaerolineales bacterium, assembly GCA_041632295.1. Classification (GTDB taxonomy): domain Bacteria; phylum Chloroflexota; class Anaerolineae; order Anaerolineales; family JABWBV01; genus DATDOR01. The sequence continues at coordinate 15,538 of JBFKII010000064.1, forward strand.
ACCAGCCTGCTGCTGTTCGAAAACCAGCTTTCCGGGAGCATCCCGCCGCAGATCGGCAACATGGCTTCCTTGCAGGACCTGGAACTGCACAACAACCGCCTGACTGGAACAGTCCCTCCCGAGATCGGCAACCTGGTGGGCCTGTTCATCCTGCTGCTGCAGAACAACGCCCTGGAAGGGGACCTGCCCGCCAACCTGGCCAGCCTGGGCGCCGCGTTCCTGGTGGACGTGGGCTACAACATGCTCACGGCTTCCGATCCCGGGGTGATCGCCTGGCTGATCGGCGTGGACCCCGATTGGGCCGGCACCCAGACCATCGCCCCCACAAACGTCTCCACAGGGCCGGCGACGGACAGCACTATCGAGCTGAGCTGGACCCCGATCACCTACACTGCAGACGGCGGCTACTACGAGGTATACACCGCCACGACCCCGGCCGGGCCTTTCAGCCTGCACGGTTTCACCCCCGATAAATTCGCGGCCGGCTATACCGCCGGCAGCCTGAACCCGGCCACCACCTATTACTTCTGCATCCGCACCTTCACCCCCGCCCACGGAAGCCAGAAAAACCATCTGTGGAGCCCGGCCGCCGGGCCGGTCAGTGGGACCACCAGCAGCCCGTCCGGCGGGTGCGCCATTCCCCTGCCCCCTCCCGCCGCCC
>JBFKII010000065.1:0-16123 GCA_041632295.1 Anaerolineales bacterium
CCCGGACCCCAACCGTCACGCCTTCCCCAAGCCCATCGCCAACTCCCAGCCTGACCCCCACGCCCACTGTTGAGAGCTGCTGGAGCCAGGGCGGCGCGATTGAAAAAAAGCTGCTTTATACCGAGGTGGATCCGCTTCCATGGGAATTCCGGGTTTACACCCCGCCCTGCTACCAGGACCATACCGAGCGCCGCTACCCGGTCTTGATCCTGATCCACGGATCCACGTTCAACGACGACCAGTGGGACCGGCTGGGTGCGGACGAAACCGCCGATCAGTTGATCGCTGCACGGCAGGCCGAGCCCTTCATCATTCTGATGCCGCGCGATCGGGTCTGGACCGAACCTGATGAAGACCCTTTCGGCCGCGCCCTAGTGGAGAACATCCTGCCCTGGGTTGAAATTAATTACCGCACACTGCCCAGCCGATCGAACCGGGCCATCGGGGGCCTTTCCCGCGGCGCTTCCTGGGCTGTTCACCTGGGTTTAAAGCACTGGCAGACATTCGGGATCATCGGCGCACACAGTCTGCCCACCTTTTTGACCGATCCCGCCCGTTTCGACCGCTGGCTGGATGAAATTCCTCTGGAGCAAATGCCGCGCATTTATCTCGATATCGGGGAGAAAGATTACCTCCTGGAATATGCCCAACGATTTGAAAACTTGCTGACCGAAAAAAATATCCCCCACGAGTGGCACCTGTACACCGGTCGGCATGAAGAGGCGTATTGGGCTTCTCACGTGGAGGAATACCTGCGCTGGTATGCCAGGGATTGGTGAAAGGCGCTCCCGCCGGACAAGGGCGCCGGGTCAAGGCGTTCTCAAAGTCCGTTGAGAAAAGGGCCTTCCGCTGGTTGAGTGGGCCGCGAAGCGGCCGTATCGAAACCGAGAAAGGCGGAAAACTGGGTTTCGACAGGCCCTTCGACAGGTCCAGGGCAGGCTCAGGGCAGGCCCTTCGATTGCACTCAGGGCATGCTCAACCAGCGTTTTCCGCCAGGTTTCGCGGCTTTGAGAAAGCCATGTGCGCCGGGTTCCCCCGCCTACCATCCTTTCCTTTTCCCTGTTAGAATCCCTTGCAAATGGCGTCGATCCGTTTTGCTTTATCTGTTTTGGTGCTTGGCAGTGTGCTGGCGCTTTCCGCCTGCAATCTGAGCGCAACAACTACCCCGGCGGCCGACCGCCAGGCGATCTTCACTCAGGCCGCTCAGACCCTCGAAGCCCGGCTGACGGAGGTGGCCGCAGGGGCTCTCCCGACTGTCACGCCGTTAGGCACCCAGCCGGGAACCACCATCCCCGTACTGACCCCTGGAGAAGACCCGACTCCGGTCGATTTCACACCCGAACCCGGCACGCCATGTGACCGCGGCAGCTTCGTGGATGATGTCACCATACCGGACGGAACCACCTTCTCCCCGAACTCCGGCTTCGTCAAGACCTGGCGCATCCAAAACAACGGCACTTGCACCTGGACCCCGAGCTACCAGGTCGTGTTTGACGGTGGGGAGGCCATGGGCGGGCCGGCTGCCTTAGCGCTCCCCCACAACGTGCCCCCGGGCAATGAGATCGAAATATCGGTCAACCTGACCGCTCCCGACACTCCCGGCAATTACCGTGGGGACTGGAAGCTGCGCAACCCTGCCGGCCAGGTGTTCGGACTCGGCAGCCAGGCAGATTCCTCGTTTTGGGTAATCATCAACGTGGGTTCCGACCCTGAATTCTCGATGACCTTCGACAACATCCACACCTGCAGCGGCAATCCGACCGCCATCTTTCGCCTGGAAAACACCGGCGAAAGCTGGTTTGAATCGGCCGAAATCAAGTTAACCAATTTGAACACCAATCTCGTCATATTCGGCCCCTTTGCCAGCGATGGCCCTTTTATGGGCTCGGCGAACGAGTGCCCACCAGGGGGAGACTCGGCCAGGCCCAACACAACCCGCTATCTGGGCGGCAGCCTGGGGCCCAACCAGGTCAGCGGCCACCGCATCCGGGCTGATATAAAAATTTGCAGCCAGGATTTCCTGACCGGAGATTGCGCCTCAGATAGTGTTGAATTCACCATCCCCTGAGATACTTCCGCACCGGAGGGCGCCTGCCTCCGGAAAACCGCCCCCATCCATCCCTGGAGGATTTACTCATGACATCCAAAAATATATTGGCGCTTTTGGTGACGCTGGTTTTCGCACTTTCCGCCTGCAGCCCTGGGAGTGATCCACAATCCACGGACGAGCCCCAAGTGGAGATCGCAACGCTCAATCCCGACGAGGTCAACACGGCGGTCGCCGCCACCGTTTCAGCGGAGCTGACCCGCATCGCGATCGAAAACCCGTCGCCAACCCCCGAGCCTCCCCCGACCGATACACCTGAACCGACTGAGGTCCCAACACAGCCGCCGACGCCAACCGCGACTGCTGACCCGCTGGCACTGGCAAATCACGCCCTTTTCATTACGGACGTGACCATACCTGACGGCACCGAAATTATCGCGGGGGAGAATTTCACAAAGACCTGGCGCCTTCAGAATATCGGGCAAAATACGTGGACATCCGAATACTCGGTCGTTTTTGTAAACGGGGATCGCATGGAGGGCCAGCCGATCAATTTCGCCCAGGACATACCCCCCGGTGGGATTGTCGATATCGCCATCCCGATGATCGCACCGGGGGAAGCGGGTACGTACACGGGGTATTGGATGCTCTCCGATGCCGATGACGCCATTTTCGGCATCGGGCGGTTTGCCGACCAGGCCTTCCTGATCACGATCGATGTGATCCTCCCCACTCCGACCCCAACAAGCACGGTCACCAGGACTCCCACCGCAACTCCCGCACCCTGACGTGCCCTCGCTGAAGGCGCAGATCAAAGCAGAAGCCAGGCGGCTCGGGTTCAGTCTCGTGGGGGTGACGGTTCCCGGGCCGCCCGCTCATTACGACCAGTATGAATCCTGGCTGGATTCAGGCCACCATGGCGAAATGCAATACCTGGCCAACGAGCGGGCTCGCAGGCGGCGCGCGGATGTACGAAATATCCTGCCGGAATGCCGCAGTGTTCTGGCCCTTGCCATCCCTTATGCGTCGCCGGATCCGGAGGAAACGATTGCCGCACCTGGCCGAGGACTGGTCGGGTCGTACGCCTGGGGGTTGGACTACCACGAAGTCCTGAAACCTTTGTTGAAGGGCCTGGTGGCTTTCATCGAAGAAAAGCTGGGCCACCCGGTGCCCAACCGCTGGTACACGGACACCGGACCGATCCTCGAACGCGACCTGGCACAGGCCGCCGGGCTGGGCTGGATCGGGAAGAACACCTGCCTGATCCAGCCACAGGCCGGATCGTATTTCCTGTTGGCGGAAATTCTTCTCGGCCTGGAACTAGAGCCCGACCAACCGTTCGTTTCGGACCACTGCGGGAGCTGCACACGGTGTTTGGAGGCCTGCCCGACGGGCTGCATCCTCCCAGACCGCACGATCGATTCCCGCAAATGCATCTCGTATTTGACCATTGAATTGAAAGGGGGCATTCCCGATGAGCTGCGGGATAAAATGGGGGATTGGATCTTTGGTTGTGATGTTTGCCAGCAGGTCTGCCCGTGGAACATCCGCTTTTCCCACAAACAGGGCCACCCGATTTTTGAACCGAAGGACGACAATAAGTCCCCCTTACTGGCCCAGGAAATGGACCTCAACACGCAGGCTTTCAACCGAAAATTCAAAGGCAGTCCGATCCGGCGCGCAAAAAGGCGCGGCTACCTGAGAAACGTGGCTGTCGTATTGGGCAACCAGGGGGATCCGGCCAGCGTTCCCGCCCTGGCCAGAGCCCTCTTCGACGATTTGGAGCCGATGGTGCGCGGCCACGCGGCCTGGGCCCTGGGGCGTATCGGCACACAAGAGGCCAGGGATGCACTCGAAAAGGCGATCCGGGCAGAGCAAGAGGCCCACGTCCGTCTGGAAATCCAGACAGCCCTGACTTCTTTCGCTACCCCATCTTGACATAATGAATTGCCCCTTTTACTATTCGCGGCCATGTGGTTAAAAGCCAGGCTGATTTTAGGGGCATTTGCAATCGTGCTCATTCTGTTCGGCTGCACACCCGCCCAGGTCCGCCCGACCCCGTTTCCAACTTTTACACCGTTGGGGGGATTCCAGATACTCGGAGTGGACACCGCGGCCCCAGGCACCGAAACCCCCACCCCGCAGGCAGCCACTCCGACCCTATCAACGGGCCCGGACCCAACGCAGCAACCCTCCTCAACTCCTTCTCCTACAATCACGGACTCCCCACCACTCATCTCCATGGTATTCACCGGACAGATCGTGCCGGCACGCTGTGTCCAGGCGGAGACGGACCGGCGCGGTTCTGCGGATTACATCTACGAGAACGTGCGCGATCTGATCTCCAACGCCGACCTGGCCGTCGGTACTCTCAACGCCGCCATCACTGATACACCCCCGATGACCGGTTGTGTGGAGACCTTCGTGTTGGTGGGAAGCCCGATCCAGGCCGATGCGATGGCAAATGCCGGTTTCGACCTGATGAGCATCGCCACCAACCATATCAAGAACTGCGGGCTGACAAGCTGCGGCGACGATGCCTTTTACGACACGCTGGAAAACCTAGCCAGGGTGGGCATTCAGGCTGTCGGGGCAGGTGAAAACAGCGCGCAAGCCATAGCGCCGGTCATCGTGGAAGTTTCGGGGGTGCGGTTCGGATTCGTGTCTTTAGGGCAGATCGAGCCCCTGGCTTTTGCAGGAGAGGAAACGCCCGGAATCGGGGTGTTGAATGAGGAAAATTTACGCAGCGCGATCGCGGCCGCCAGGAAGGGATCGGATGTCGTCATCCTGCTGCCGCATTGGGGGCCGGAATACACCCATCTGCCTAATTTTTCCCAGATGAACCTGGCGAGGATCGCCGTGGAAGCCGGCGCTGACTTGGTGGTTGGAAACCATACCCACTACATCCAGACGTACGTCCAGCATCTCGGGGTGCCGATCTTTTTCGGCCTGGGCAATTTCATCTTTGACCAGACCCAAGAGCCGCAAAGGCAGCAAAGCCTGATCGTACGCATGCTGTTCCAGGGCCCGGAGATCCTATCTTATGAAATTTTCCCGGTGATGTACGACCGCACCGGCGCCGCACACCTGGCGACGCAGGCAGAGGCCGTCGAGATTTTGACCCAGATCCAGCAGATCAACGCCCGCGTCCAGAAAGATTTTGAATAAAGAAAGAGATGACCGGGCATCTCCGGCTGAAAAACGCTTAGGGGTTATTTTCTGAGTCCGGATCGCCTTCGCCGGTATCCGGACTGGATAAATAAAAGTAAAGGAAAACAACCACCAGCAGCAGGAAAATCCCCCCAAACAGCCATTCATCGAGGTTATTCCCGTGGGCCAGCGGCCGCAACCATGGGGCAAAAATCACGGGCTGCAGGTTCATGAACGATGGCGCAGCGCTGTCCATACCCATATCAGCAGGAACAAGGCTGTGGAGGTGAGCACAATCGCTGCGCCGGAGGCCACGCTGGTGTAAAAGGATAGATACAACCCGGCGATACCCGAAATTCCGGCGATCAGGCTGGCCAGCGCCATCATCGCCCACAACCTGCGGGTGACCAGGTAAGCCCCGGCGGCTGGGGTGACCAGCATAGCCACCATCAGCGCGATCCCCACGGTCTGCAGAGCGACCACGATGGTGACGGCGATCAACAACAGAAGCAGGTTTTCAAGGAACCGCACCGGCAGGCGCAGGGTTTTGGCAAGGACGGGGTCGAAGGCGATCACCATGAACTCTTTATACAGGCCGATCACCAGCAAGATCACGATTCCGGCGGTAATCCCGGTCACCAGCAGATCGGAAGCGGAAACTCCGAGCACGTTCCCGAATAGGAAATGGGATAGGTCCACCGCATAGCTGCCCGAAGCAGAGATCAAGGCGATCCCCAGAGCGAACATCCCTGCAAACAGCACACCGATGGCGGTATCGTTTTTGATGCGCGTGGCCCGAGTGAGCGCGCCGATTCCCAGGGAAGTGACCCCGGCGGTCGCCAGCCCCCACCAGAACAACGCGCCCTGATCTCCCCCTCCGGTGATGTAGCCGACGGCCACGCCAGGCAAGATGGCGTGCGCCAGCGCATCCCCAAGAAAGGCCATGCCGCGCAGGACGACAAAACTGCCGACCAGGGCGGAAACCACCCCGACCAGGATAGCGGCGATCATGCCGCGCACCATGAAGCCGTAGGATAAGGGTTCCAACAGCAGGTCAACCAACCCGGCGGACCTCCTCGGGGGCGTCGTCGTGGCAGTTGTCTTCGATCATGACGATGCGGCCGTCATCGGTGTGCAGGACGTGAACCTGCTCTCCGTAGGCATCCACCAGGAATTCAGGGGTGATAACCGCTTCCGGAGCCCCGAACTGAAGCAGCCGCCTGTTGAGCAACATCACCCGGTCGAACCTTTCACCGGCAAGGTGCAGGTCGTGGGTCGCCACCAGGACGCTGACCCCACGCCCCTGAAGCCGGTCCAGGATCCGGAAAATCGCCTCAACGGCGGGGGCGTCCAGCCCGGCAAGTGGTTCATCCATCAGCACCAGGTCCGCTTCTTGAGCGAAGGCCTGAGCGATAAAAACTCGCTGCTGCTGCCCACCGGATAGCTGGTCGATCTGGCGGTTGGAATAAGGCTCCATCTCCACCAGTTCCAGGCTCTCCTTCACCTTCTGGGCATCCGCTTTTCGCGGCCAGCGAAACAACCCGATCTTGCCGATACGGCCCATCATGACGACATCCCAAACTGTGACCGGAAACTGCCAGTCCACCTGGCTGCGCTGGGGGACATAGGCGATGCAAATATGGCCCACAGGTACATGGCCGTAAATTCGCACCGTGCCGCTGTCCGCCTCCTGGACGCCAGCGATGATTTTGAACAGCGTGCTTTTTCCGGCTCCGTTCGGACCGACCACAGCCACCCGCTCGTTCTCCACCAGCTTGAACGAGACCGACTCCAGGGCCGGACGGCCCTCGTAGGAGGCGGAGAGCTCCCGCACTTCCAAGATCGAAGTTCCCGCCTGGTGGGAGACCCCCTGGGTGGAAAAACGTCTTTTGATCTTTTCCAGCATGGTGTCGATTATTGTATCTTATCCCGCCGCAAAAAAGCCCCCGCTTTCACCCGGCTCATGGCTATACGCAAAACTCCAACGCCTTTTCACCGCATACTGCCCTGCCCTGGCCCATCGCTCGAGCCGGTGCGACTGCAGCCTCCACCGATATCCAGATTTCCGATTGAAAGCTGCCGTTTGACAGGCTCACAGGCTGCCTGTCCGGATATAACGCAGGCTGCGCGGGTCGTATTTTGAAAGGATCGCCGCTGATTGTTCCGCCATGAAGCCCCCAAAATAGCTCCGCAGATGCCGGCGCACGTAAGGATGGCTCTCCACCGTGAGCGAGGAGAGTACGTTTCGATCGTGCAGCCCAAAAACAATATGCGGAACGTCCGCCATCACCGCCGCCCCAAGGCAGAGCGGGCAGGGCTCGACGGTGGTAAACAGCATCGCCCGACTGAAATCCCGCCACAGCGGCTCCCCGCCTTCCAGCAGCGCGTTGAGCTCCGCATGGCGGATCTGGCTCCGGTCTTGCCGGGCCGAGGGGCCGGATCTGGAAACGATCTGCGAGTCAATCACGACCACCGCACCGATCGGCATTTCCCCCCTGCGTCCGGCCCGCTCCGCTTCCTCCAGCGCTGCAACCATGAACGGCGACAAATCCAACCCTTCAAGAGCCGGATCGAGATAATCAACTACCGTCAAGCTGTTCTCCGAGGCCCAGACCGGTCTCCCAATCCTGCTCACTCCAGCCGCGCTCCCCCCGCAGCGGAACAAATGCCACCGGGACGATCTGCCGCCGGCGGAAGCGCTCCCCTTCCCGCACCAGAAGCTCGAGCCGTTGCTGCCCCTCCCCGCCGACCGGGATCACCAGGCGCCCACCATCGGACAGCTGTTCGGCCAGCGCTCTCGGCACCCCGGGTGCGGCAGCGGTCACGATGATGGCCTGGTACGGCGCATGCGCCCGCAGGCCCGCAGAGCCGTCCATAACGAGCACTTTGACATTCGAAATCCCCAACCCATCCAGCACGCTCCGGGCATTTTCCGCCAGAACCTCATGCCGCTCGACTGTGAATACCTCCGCCGCCAGCTGGGAAAGTATCGCCGCCTGGTAGCCCGAACCGGTGCCGATCTCGAGCACCCGCTCGTCCCCGGTCAAACGGAGCAGCTGGGTCATCAGCGCCACGATGTATGGCTGGGAAATGGTCTGGTTGCAGCCGATCGGCAAGGGGCCGTCATCGTATGCTGCCGGCTGGTATTGTTCAGGCACAAACAAGTGCCGGGGGATATGCTCCATCACCGCCAGCAGGCGAGAATCGGTGATGTTTCTGCCGGCCAGCTGCTGCCGGACCATGACTTTCCGGACATCTTCAAAACTTTTCTGGTCAGCCATCTCGCCCCTCGGTTGCCAGCCGGTCCGAAATCTGCCGGTCGATCTTTCCCATGGGAAAGTCCGAGAGCGATTCTGGGCGGACCCAGCGTATATCAGCCACGCCATTTTTTCGCAGGGCCTGTCCGGCTGGGGAAAGCGAACATTCAAAGGCGTGGAGCGTGACCCGGAAATGGGTATACGCATGCCGGTATGTTCCCATGAGGGCACCCACCTCCACGCGGGCCCCCAGCTCCTCCCGGATCTCCCGCACCAGGCAGCTGCGCAGATCTTCGCCCGCTTCGAGTTTCCCCCCCGGGAATTCCCACATGCCGCCCAACAGGCCATCCTCCGGGCGCTGGGCGATCAGGACAGTTCCATTGCGCCGAATGACGGCCGCAGTGACCACGTAGTGCGGTGTTTTCTCCCTGCCCTTCAATACCGGTCGCTCCGCCTGAAGCCCCATCTGCCTCACCAGGCATAGGGAGGCCAGCGGGCAGCTTTCGCAATCCGGGTTCACGGGCTTGCACACCTGCGAACCCAACTCCATCAATGCCTGGTTGTAGTCCCCGGCATTTCCGGCCGGCAACGACGCTTCAGCAAGCGCCCAGAGCCGGCGCTGGCCTTCGGGGGAATCAGCCGGGATATCCAGGTTGTGCAGGCGGGAAAGCACACGCCGGACATTGCCGTCAACCAGCGGCTCGTCCTGACCGAAGGCAATCGAAGCGATGGCCCCCGCGGTGTACCTGCCGATCCCCGGCAGCTTCCGCAACGTTCTCACGTCACCCGGCAGCTGCCCGCCGTAATCTTCCATCACCAACCTGGCCGCCCGGTGCAGGTTGCGTGCCCTGCTGTAATACCCCAGGCCTTCCCATTGGTTCAGCACGTCCTGCTGGCTGGCCTCAGCCAGATCCCGGATTGAGGGGAACCGCCGCATCCAGCGCTCGAAATACGGCAAGACAGTTTCAACCCGGGTCTGCTGCAGCATGATCTCCGAAACCCAGACCGCATACGGCTGGGGATCATCTCGCCATGGCAGGCTCCGCCGGTTGTCCTGGAACCAGGCAAGCAGCAATTCACTGTTTAACATACAGTGAGAATGATACCCCGGTTTTCAGCCCCCTACCTTTCCACGGAGGATTAAATAGATAAAACCCTGCGAAGTGGCTCCCCCGCTTCAACCATTACATTTCGTCGTAATCTGCGCGCGACACCTCGATCCGACCCTGGTAAGCGGCCACCTGCGGCACATAGAAAAAAACCTTGCTCTGGTCGATCCCGAACCACTGGCGCACCATGTCCTCGTGCCAAATGCGGGCGGCTTCCTCCAGCACCCGGGTCGAAAACGGCAAGCTGACACGCTTGCCGTCCAGGACATAGGTTACAACGGTCCGTCCCGGGTCGAGGCGGTCGAGGGGAATGTTGAAGCGCGGCTTGTCGAAAAGGTATGTGTCCGGCAGCAGGCGGAAATCGATCGGCGTGATAAAAACCCCCGAATTGGGGTACGGCAGGTCCAGTACCGGCTCTGCGATTATCCGGTAGAGGTTTTCGTAAAACCCCGGCATGTGGGCCTCAAGCTGCTTCCAGCGATTGCTGTCGAGAAAATCGCTCAACGGCCGGATACCGTTCTCCAGGAACGATTCCAAAGCAGCAGGGTCGGGGTTGAAGGTGTAGTGGAAGAGATGGGTAGTGGAGCAAACAGTCTGGGGCATTGCGCTATCCATTCTTTTTAGATTTTTTCGGCAGCAGCCTGGCCCGGTCCGCCGACCAGAGTGCCTGCGGGGCGTACGTCATCGCGGCCAGGGACAGCAGCACGGCATCATAGTTGACGCGCCAGCCGGAAAAATCCCGCCAGGCCTGGTCCAGGTCCGTTTTGAGCGGGACCCCCTCTTCATCCAGCGTGTGCAAAGCGGTATCAAATTCACCCCGCGTGATGCTGATCGGGTCATCTGGGGAGGGGTTCGGATTGAACTGGAAACCATTGATCTCGCAGATACCCTGGAGCGCAAGGTATCCGGACCGAATGCAAAGCGCCGCCCTGGGATCGAAAGGGATGTCCACTGCGGAGAGAGTCATGGAAGCTGCATCCAACAGGGCTCCCGCTGAAGTGACCCAATGGTGGAGCGCTTTCGGGGAGCGGAAATAGACCAATGGTGCGAAAGTGGTGTGGCTTTCTCCCACCTCCGCAAACCACAGCTCCCAATCTTTCCAAAGCTCTCCCAGGTACGCCAGCCCATGGATTCGCTCGATGCGGGTGATCAGGCGGATGGGGGATGGCGGCGCATCGGCGTAGGTTTCGAGCATCGCTACGGCCGTTTCCCTACGGGAAATTGCGGCGTACATCGTCGGCAGATAAGCGATCAACAAAGCGATCAGCATCAGGCCGATCGTCGCTTCCACAAATGCCAGCACGGTTTGCAGGTTGCCGGAAACAGGTGCGAAACCCAGGGTCAGTAGCGATGAGCCGCTCAGGAGAAAAGCCTGAGACCAACCGCGGACCCCGGCAGCCCAAAATGTGGCCATAAAACCGGCCAGGACCAGCGCCAACCAAAACCCTGCCAGCCATAGCAATGACACCGGCGCGTACATTGCGCGGATATTCTCGCGCCTTCGCGGGTTCCTGGTGGACCGGGCCCAAAAATCAAATATGGCCCCCGTAACCCCGAAAACCAGGCGGGTCAGGATCACATTTTCACCGCGCGGCAACACAAATGTGCGGACTGCGGAGTCCAGTGTAAAAACAACCAGCAGCAGGCCAAGCACAAACACCAAAACGGATGTTGTGGTATCGATCAAGGATCGCCTTTGCGGGCCAAAAAAACACCGCTGTTCTTGGTTATCCGGATCGGCCCTTTCTCACGTATCCGGGCTTCGATAAAAGCGATAAATTCACGCTCCTGGGCTTCAGTCACCTGGTGATCGGCAAAAGTCGAAGTGGAAATTACGTACGCCGCCAGGGGTTCGGCCTGGTCCACCCGCAGGCTGTCGGGGTAATCCCGCCGTTCGATTTTGGAAAAAAAAGGGGCCAATTGTGCAGCCCCATTTTCCAGTTGAAAGGCCGCTTCTGATGAGTTGGTTCGCCAGGCGGGCCGGAAACTAGCCGCCAGTTCGAAGAGCTCCGCCATGTGCCCTGCGCCGATGGTGGCTGCAAATAATATCCCACCGGGCCGCAACACACGCCGGATTTCCCCCAACACCCTGGGTATATCCCGTACGTGGTAGAGCATAAAGTGGGCAAAAACGGCGTCAAATGAATCAAAGGGAAACGGGATCCGGGCTGCATCCGCCACCCCATAATGATGGCCGGCAAAGCGGTTCGCCTCACGAGCGGAAGTAACCATACCCGGTGAAAAATCCGTCAAGGCCACCCGCCAGGTAGCGGGGATCTCTCGGGACAGGGACTGCCAAAAACGGCCGCTTCCGCAGCCAATTTCGAGGATATCTGCCCCACCCGACGGGACCTCTCCGGCGATCTGCGCGAACATCCAGGGGTGCAACCCCTGCGGGTTGGTGCTGAATCGATCGTGGATCGAAATACGGGTATTCAGTTTCGATGAGTTAATATATTGCTGATTTCGGAGGTATTCGGGGTCCTGCAAACGCATTTACACTATCCCCGGGTTTCAAACACGATCACATCTGGAAACCGCCGCGGGCTGGAATGATCTTATAGTCGAAATCTTCGACGTAATCCATCAGCTTGGCGGTCAGGTCGTCCCAATCTTCCGAGTTCAGCACGCGTTCCATTTCATCGAGCGAAGGCATTACCACGCCTGCCATAATTTGCGGCTGGTCGCCGTAAAAGGTGTACCACGCGTCCGTCGGCTGCATCCCCAATTTCTGCATTCCTGGGACGAAATCCCGGACCACGAATTCGAAATAGTCCTGTTCTCGCCCCGGCTGGATATCCCAGGTCATCAGCAGTTTGACATCCATGGAGATCTCCTACGCCGAGGCTTCCAGCACAACGACTTTGGTGTCCTCAGGGACCGATGAGGCGGTCACCTTGAGGGAAGGCTCGGGCTGAACGGCACCGAGGCCCATTTCTTTCAGAAACTTGCTGAGCGGGTCCAGCTTGAGTCGCACTGAGTCGGTCTTGTAGTGCATCGGAATGACATAGCCGGGCTCCAGCATGCTGATCACTTCGGAGGCTTTGGCGGCGTTCAGGCTGCTGCCGCCTCCCACCGGCACCAGGACGACATTGACGGTGCCCATGGCGTCGATTTCAGACTGGGAGGGAGTGCTGGCAAGATCCCCGAGATGGGCGACCGTGACGCCATCGTAATCAAACACAAAAAGCGTGTTCGGCTGGGCGTCTACGGAGCTTCCCCTGGATTTTTTCTTTGACTTCGTCCGCACGGCGGTGATAAACACCTCGCCGATCTCAAATTCCCCCGGCCCATCAATGATGTGCTTGGCGCCTTTGACACCTTTCAAGTGGCTGTGACCGGGAGCCTCATGGCTGACCGACACGATATCCGCCCTGAGCTTGAGCGGTGAATATCCGACAGCCTGGTGGTCGAACGGATCGGTTACCACCGTCGCCTTACCGCGTTCCGTCAGGCGAAAACAGGACAACCCAAACCAGGTAATTTCCATCAAGTTTCCTCTTCGGCAAAATTTAGAGGCCATCTCTGGCCTCTCGCGGCAGATTATAACATTTCTGCTCCCGTTTATCAGCCGCCGGCACCGATTTCATTCGCCCTGGCCTTTCGTAAAGCCCGTCGAACACGGCGGATGTACAATATGGCTGCTGAGGAGGGCTGCCACGGAAACATGAACCTTGAAGATCGCCTGACATCGATGGCCTCTCCGGGCGCGATGGTTTCAGGGGTCCCTGCGGACCACGCCGACCTTGCCATCCCGCCGGGTCCGGCTGGAAACTATCGGTTGGCTCAATTTTACGACTACCGGGGGATGCCGCGCCAGGACTTCCCCTGCCGGCCCCCGGTCCGGCTGCAGCTTCAGGCACGTGCCGGGGCTGCGGACATCCCCGGAACCTGGGGGTTCGGCTTCTGGAACGCCCCTTTCAGCCTTGGGTTGGGATTCGGCGTGCGCCAGGTGCTTCCCGCCTTGCCGGACTCCGCCTGGTTCTTTTTCGCCTCGACACACAATTACCTTTCTTTTCGAAACGACCTTCCCGCAAATGGGTTCATGGTGCAAACGTTCCGCTCCCGGCGCATTCCAGCCTGGCTGCTGGCGCCCAGCGTTGTGGGTTTACCTCTGCTGGTTTGGCGGCCGTTCGCCCGTTGGGTCCGCCACATGGCATCGAAAGTGATTGACGAATCGGGTGCGGCGGTCGAGGTGGACCCGACCGCTTGGCATGACTATGCGATCGATTGGCAGGCGGATCGGGTTGATTTTATGGTCGACGGCCGGCGGGTGCACCGGACGGAAGTATCTCCTGGGGGGCCGCTAGGCCTGGTGCTCTGGATCGACAACCAGTACGCTGTGTTCACCCCCGAAGGCCGAATCGGGTATGGCACCCTGACCCACAATCAGGAAGCCCGCCTGTCTATCCGTGGCCTCCAGCTGGAGACGTAACCCCATGCAGCAAAAAGGATACAATTCTTTGATATGAAATCAGGTCCGATCGCCCTGACGCCCAGGGTTCACGGAGTCGGTGGCATGGTCAGCTTCCGGGACAAACTGGTTGAAGGGTTGACACGGCGCGGCATCCGGACGACCAGCGACCTGTCCGACCCCGATATTCAAGCCGCTCTGGTCATCGGGGGAACCCGCGCCGTCGGAAAACTGGCCCGCCTGCGCCGGCGCGGCGTGCCGATCGTCCAGCGTTTGGACGGCATGAACTGGCTTCACCGGCGTCTCCAGACCGGGGTTCAGCACTGGATGCGGGCCGAAATCGGCAACTGGCTTTTGAACCTGATCCGCCGGCGCTTGGCCGGCAGGATCGTGTACCAGAGCCGGTTCTCGCAGCGGTGGTGGCACCGTGTGTATGGGCAGGCCGCAGCACCGAGCGTGGTGATCCACAACGCGGTGGACCTGCAGCGCTACCACCCGGATGGGCCTCACGAACGGCCCGCAGCGTTCTACCGCTTGCTCCTGGTCGAAGGAAGCCTTCAGGGCGGTTACGAGGTCGGGCTCCGAAACGCCGTTTCCCTGGCCTCTCGCCTGCGGCAGGGTCACGGGCTGGATGTGCGCTTGTCAGTCGCGGGAAACGTTTCACCTGAATTAAAAACCAGCTTTTCGGAAGCTGGAGCGGTCGAGATTGACTGGCTCGGGCTTGTGCCGGGAGAAAATATCCCCCGGCTGGACCGCTCGGCCCATCTGCTGTTCTCCTCTGACCTGAACGCCGCCTGCCCGAATAGCGTGATTGAAGCCCTGGCCTGCGGCCTGCCGGTTGCCGCCTTCGACACCGGCGCGCTGGCTGAGCTGGTTGGACCGGCCGCCGGAGCCATTACCCCGTATGGTGGGGATCCCTGGCAGCTGGACCCGCCCGATCTGGCAACGCTCGCAAGGGGCGCAGCCGCGGTGCTGGAAAACCAGGCGAATTATCGGGCCGAGGCGAGGGACAGGGCGGAGGCCCTTTTTGATCTGGATGTCATGGTGGAGAAATACCTGCAGGTGCTGCTTTGAAAAAGACATCCGTTCGCGCATCGCTGCTGGCCCGCCTGGCCGGGCTGGGGCTCGTGGGTTTGCTGGCGGCTGGATGCAGCGATCAACCGGCCCCACCTACGGCGACCGATCTGCCCACAGCGACCCGCACGCCGGCCCCAACGCAGACCATCCCGCCAACGCGCACACCCAGCCCGACAAATACCCTCACGCCCTCCTCTACGCCCACACCCACATCCAGCGTGACCCCCTCACCCACGCCGACACCCAGCATCACCCCCACGGAGACCCCAACTGTGCCGGTGGCCACGGTAATGGTCGCCCAGGCATTCTGCCGCTACGGGCCGGGCACGGCCTACCTGTATTCACACGGCCTGTCCGCCGGGGACACCGCACTGATCGACGGGCGCAATGCCTCCGGAACCTGGCTGTGGCTCAAACCCTTCAACCTGGACCGCCACTGCTGGGCCGCTGCTTCCGTGGTAGAAGTCAGCGGGAACCAGTCTGTCCCGGTGGTTACTTCCTCCTTGCCGTTTACAAACGATTACGGACCGCCGAAAGGCGTACAGGCGAAAAGAGATGGCGATGAGGTCACGGTCACCTGGCAGATGGTGCCGATGACGGTGGACGACAGCCGCGGATACTTGCTGGAAGTGTTTTTGTGCCGCAACGGCCTGCTGGTGTTTTCCCCGGTGCAGACCAACGACAACCATTACGTGTTCACCGATGAAACCGGCTGCGCCCAGGCTTCCAGCGGCCTGCTTTACACGGTCGGCGTGTACGGCTACTCGTCCCCCGTTCAGATCCCTTGGCCGTAAAATCAGACCTCCCTGCGGGCACAGGCGACATGGCCCACCTGTATTGCCAGGTTTCCGGGCAGGGGCCGGCGCTGTTGCTCCTGCACGGCCTGGGCTCAAGCAGCCGGGATTGGGAGCTGCAGGTGCCTTCTTTCTCTGAGCATTTCACCGTGCTGGCCCCTGATCTGCGCGGGCATGGCCGCTCCCCCTCTGCAAAAGGCCGCAATTCAATCCCCTTGATGGCAACGGACGTCGCTGGGCTGCTGGAATCAAATGGTTTCAGCAAGGCCGCCATA